>NZ_JBEYXP010000033.1:0-129171 GCF_040704615.1 Streptomyces sp. NPDC046862
CAATCAACCCACCCCAACCACCTCCCACCCGGGGGTCTGGGGGGGGAGCCCCCAGGGACAGGACGGAACGGGTACGGGCGGCGGGGGCGAAACAAACCCCTGGGCGCCCCCTCGTCAGAGCAACAGGTCCCGCGCGATCCGCTCCGCCACGGACTCCAGGATCGACCCCGCTTCCGAGATGCAGCGCTGGACGTCCGGCTCGACCTCGGTGAGCGGATAGGCACGGCGGATGCCCGCCCGACCGAGGGCCTCCGGGGACAACGCGAGGCGGCCGCAGACCGCCACGACCTCCTTCCCCGCCGCGCGGGCCGCCGCCGCGACACCCGCGGGAGCCTTGCCATGGAGGGTCTGCTCGTCCAGCGAACCCTCACCGGTGATCACGAGCGTGGCCCGCTCCAACGCCGGCGCGAAACCCAGAACGTCGAGCATGACCTCGATACCCGGACGGAACCCGGCACCGAGAATCAGCGCCCCGTAACCGATCCCACCCGCGGCCCCCGCCCCCGGCGCGGAGGCGTATTCGGCCGCCCGCGCGCCGATCACCTGCTCCAGGGCTTCCGCGAAGTGAGCCAACGCCGCGTCCAGCACCGCCACGTCGTCCGCGGTAGCCCCCTTCTGCGGTCCGTACACGGCGGGCGCGCCCTTGGGCCCGGTGAGCGGATTGTCCACGTCACTGGCCAGTACGAACTCGATCTCGGAGAGCCGGGGGTCGAGGCCCGAGAGATCCGCGGTGGCCAGGCCACCCAGTCCTCCGCCGCCCGGCCCCACGGGACCCCCGTCGGCGTCGAGGAAGCGCGCCCCGAGCGCGGCCAGCATGCCCGAGCCGCCGTCCGTGGTGGCGCTCCCGCCCACCCCGAACACGATCGTCCGCGCCCCCGCGTCCAGCGCGGCGCGCAGCAGTTCACCCGATCCGTACGTCGTCGCCGTCAGCGGTGCGAAGACCCCGGCAGGCAGCCGCTGCAACCCGCTGGCCTCGGCCATCTCGACCACGGCCGTGTCGCCGCGCAGCGCGTACGCCGCCGTGACGGGCTCGCCGAGGGGACCGGTCACCCGTACCTCACGGCGCTCGAACCCGGCCGCGACCGCCGCGGCCACCGTCCCGTCGCCGCCGTCGGCCACGGGCAGCGCTTCGACCTCGACCTCGGGCACGACCCGGCGCAGTCCCGCCGTCACCCGCTCCGCGACCTCTACGGCCGTCAGTGATCCCTTGAACTTGTCCGCGGCGATCAGCACCCGCGCAGTTCCCGTCACCTGCATTCCCCTCGCTTCCGGGCCTTGCGCACGTCAAGGCAGTCGCGCCGCAGCGACCCTAACCGGTGACGAGGGCCGCTGCCCAGAGCGCCCGGGAGTGGGCGTCACTCCGGGACGGAGGCACCGCTGTGGTCGTACAGCTGGTGCGTCATGGTGTTGCCGTGGCCGCTGGGCATGCTGATGTGTTCCATCACGTCTTCCAGGAGGTCGACGTCCCCCGTGAGGACGTAGACGTCACCGGACCGGACGACGGGCTCGGCGGCTGCCGCCTGGACCGGGGCGGCGGCGAACAGGGCCGCGAGGGACGAGGCCGCGAGCATGGTCGTACGGCTACGGCTCATCGGGGTCATGACACTCCTGGGCTGAGAGCGGACGGTCACCGTCCGGAACCAATCGGACGACCGGAAGTAAACCAGACGAACATCTCATGCTGCCGTGGATGCGGACGAAGGTTGACGGCGATCGAGTACGAAGGTTGACGGAGGCTGACGGGAGGGGGCGACGGGGTCGAGTAGCGAGATCGACGCGCCGAACCGGGAGTCCGGCCGGGCGGAACCGCGCCTGATTCGGTAAACCGGACGTATGACCCCTGTGGGCACTGACCTCGCCGACCGCGTCCTCGGGGGCTGGCTGGGCCGGATCGCGGGCAACATGCTCGGCAAGCCGGTCGAGCAGGGCGATCACTGGACGCGGGACCGTATCGACCGCTACCTGCGGCAGGCCGACGCCCTGCCGCTCACCGACTACCTCCCCGAGCCCCTCAGCGAGAGCGACGGCCTCGAGCTCCGCCCGGAGTGGCGCCAGTGCGTGCGCGGCCACATCCACGGCAGCTGCCGCGACGACGACGTGGACTACGCCATCCTCGGCCTGGACCTGCTGGAGACGTACGGCTTCGGCTTCAGCACCGAGCAGGTGGGCGAGCTGTGGCTGCTGCGGCTGCCGTACCTGCAGACGTTCACGGCGGAGCGGGCGGCCTACCGCAATCTCGCGAACGGGCTCAGACCACCGCTCACCGCCACGTACGACAACCCCTACCAGGAGTGGATCGGCGCCTTGATCCGCGCCGACGTCTACGGCTGGACCTGCCCCGGCGTACCGCGCCGCGCGGCCTCGCTGGCCCGCCGTGACGCGGTCCTGTCGCACACCGGCAACGGTGTGTACGGCGCGATGTGGGCGGCCGCGCTCATCGCCGCCGCGTTCACCGCGCCGACCGCCCGCTCGGCCCTCGACACCGCCCTCACCGTGATCCCGGCGAGCAGCCGCCTGGCCCGTACGGTGCGAAGGGTCCTCTCGCTCCACGAGACGGGACTGAGCTGGGAGGACACCCTTGCCACCCTGACCGAGGAGACCTCCGGCCTCGGCTGGATCCACACCATCCCCAACGCCGCCGTCCTCACCGCCGGCCTCCTGTACGGCGACGGCGACTTCACCCGCACGATCACCCTCACCGTCCGCGGCGGCCTCGACACCGACTCCAACGGTGCCACCGCGGGCTCGGTGGCCGGGGTCCTGTGCGGCGCGGAGGCGATTCCCCCGCAGTGGAAGGCCCCTCTGGAGGACACGGTCCGCAGCGCGGTGTTCGGGTTCGACGGGGCACGGATCAGTGAGCTGGCCGAGCGGACGCTCAGCTTGGCGGAGGCGGCGGGCTGAGGGCTGAGGGCTGAGGGCGAGGGGGGAATGTGGCTGCGCGCCCGGACTGATTCCCTTCGCCCCCCTCTCACGCCCCGGACTGATTCCCTTCGCCCCCTCTCACGCCCCGGACTGATTCCCTTCGCCCCCTCTCGCGCCCCGGTGGGACCGGAACGGCTCGTTACCCTTCCCGAATGAGCACTCCGGACTTCGCCACGTACATCGCGAGCCTGCCCCGCGTCCTCGCCGGGGCCGCCGCCCTCTTCCGGGACGCCGAGGGGCGGGTGCTCCTCGTGGAGCCCAACTACCGGGAGGGGTGGGCGCTCCCCGGGGGCACGATCGAGTCGGACACCGGTGAGACCCCGCGCCAGGGCGCGCGGCGCGAGACCGCCGAGGAGATCGGGCTGGACATCGAGCTGGGCCGCCTGCTCACCGTGGACTGGGTGCACGGGACGGCCAGGCCGCCGCTGGTGGCGTACCTGTACGACGGCGGGGTGCTCGGCGAGGACGACTTCAAGGCGATCCGCCTCCAGGAGGAGGAACTGCTGTCCTGGCGCATGGTGGAGCCGGACGAGCTGGCCACCTACCTCCCCGGATCCCTGGGCCGCCGCGTGCTCACCGCGCTGGAGGTACTGGCCGAGAACGCGGGAACGGCCGAGCTGGAGAACGGGCACCGGGTCCGCTGAGACCCTTGAGACCCTTGTTGACACACCGTCAGTTGCCTTGAGCCGAAGCGGGAGAGGGGAAAGCGACTGAGGTATAGGAAAGTTCAAGCAAGTGTCGGGAATCACTGACCCTCCGCCACTTGAGCCTCTAGGGTGCTGCCAGACCCACCGAGAGCAGGCAGCTTAGGTCATGGAACCACTGGGCTCAGACGATCCCGGGGAGCTAGGTCCCCACCGTCTTCTGGCACGGCTCGGCGCGGGGGGTATGGGACGGGTCTATCTGGCCACCTCCCCGGACGGGAGGACCGTCGCGGTCAAGGCCATCCGCCCCGAGATGATGGGAGACAGAGGCTTCCGCCTCCGTTTCCGCCGTGAGGTGGCGGCTGCGACGGCGGCCGGCGGCAGATACACCGCGCCCGTGGTGGACGCCGATCCGGACGCCGCCACGCCGTGGCTCGCCACCGAGTACATACCCGGCCCGACGCTGGCCGAGGCGGTCGCCGAGCACGGGCCGCTTCCGGTGGAATCGGTGCTCGCGCTGGGCGCCGGCATCGCCGAGGCGCTGATCGCCGTGCAGGCCGCCGGGCTGGTGCACCGCGACCTCAAGCCGTCCAACGTGCTGCTCGCCGACGACGGTCCACGCGTCATCGACTTCGGCATCGTCCGGGCGGCCGACGGCTACGACCTCACCCGTTCCGGTGCCCTGTTCGGGTCCTTCGAGTACATGTGCCCCGAGCAGGCCACGGGGGATCCGATGGGGCCGGAGGGGGACATCTTCTCCCTGGGTTCTGTGCTGGCGTTCGCCGCGTCCGGCCACGCGCCGTTCAGCGGCTCGGCGGCGGCCACCCTCCTCTACAACGTGGTGCACGGCACGCCCGACCTGTCGGAGGTGCCCGAGCCGCTCGACAAGATCATCAGCCTCTGTCTCGCCCGGGACCCGCGTCTTCGGATCACTCCGGACCGGCTGTCCGCGGCCTGTGCGCCCGGGGGTGTGGAGCAGGTGACGGGGGACGGCTGGCTGCCCCCGGCTGTGGTCTCCTCGATCGCCCTCCGTACCGCCGCCGTGACGACCCTCACCGCCCCGTCGCGCGCCCCATCGCGCGCCCCGTCGCGCGCCCCGGTCGCGGCACCCGCCGTCGCGGACACCTCGGCGCCTCCCGTGTACGACCAGGACCCCGTGTACGACCAGGGCCCCGTGTACGGCCAGGACCCCGTGTACGGCCAGAACTCCGTGTACGGCCAGGACTGGGAGAACCCCGCCACCGCGCGGCAGCCGGTGCACGGCCCCGGTGGCGCCGGCCGTACGGACGAGACGGGGGTCGTCACCCAGCCGCCGGGCCCCCGTCTCTCCCGGCGTGGGGTCCTCACCGCCTCCGCGGGCGTCACGGCAGCGGTCGTCGCCGGGACCGCCCTGCTGATCGCCCGCGGAGAGGAGACGCACGGGCAGTCCGTGGAGCCGCTCGGCCCTGCCCCGAAGCCGCTGTGGACCTACCGCGGCGGTCCGCTGCTTCAGGCACCGGCCGTCTTCAACGGCGGGACGGCCCTGGTGAAGAGCCGCCAGGGCGATCTGGTCTGCCTCGACCTCAAGGACGGCTCGCGGCCCAAGTGGGTCTACCAGGGCATCAGCCAGTCCCCCACCCCGGCCGCCCTGGTATCCGGCGCGGCGGTCGCGCTGGGTGAGGGCGCGACGGTGATCGGTGTCGACCCGGCCAGTGGCAGGGAGCGTTTCACGCTGGATTTCGGCGCGGACTACCGCTTCGACACACTGCTCGGCAGCTACGGCGACAGCCTCCTGTCCATCGTCGGTCTCCGGCTGGAGCGCCAGTCCGACGAGCAGGGCGTGGCGACGTCCACGAACACGGTCTTCCGCGTCGACCTCGAGGGCCGTCGCGCCGACGTCATACCGATCAGCCCCGAGGACGTCGGCATCACCCTGACCCCGGTGATCATCCCCGGCTATTTCATCTACGCCGACGGCTTCCGCAACGTGACCGCCCGGGGTACCGACGACGGCGGCACCCTCCGGTGGAAGCACGCCGTCGGCTACGACCTCCGGCCGGGGCTCGCCGTGCTCGGCCGCAGGGTGTTCGCCGTCGGCCGCGAACTCCTGGCGCTGAGCCTCGACACTGGCAGGCTCCGCTGGCGGATGCGGGCCGAGCACGGTCAGTTCGCCTCTCTCGGCGTCCTCGGCGGCACCGTGTACGTCACCGGTACGGACCCGTCCGGCGTGTACGCCTACAACGCCTCTAACGGCTCGAGACGATGGTTCTGCCCGACACCCCGCCTCCACCTCGACGCCCCGGTCACCGTGGCTCGCGACGCTGTCTACGTCCACGCCTTCCGGAACAGGGACGGCTTCTACGCGATCGACGCCGCCCGGGGCAGGCTGCTGTGGAACTTCACCGACGGCCGGGACACCGGCGTCAACGACTGGCAACTCGCCTGCGACGACGACGGGCGGCTGGTGGCCCAGCACTTCGACCGCGCCTACGGCCTGCCGGCCGCCTGAAGGCTCCGGCGAGGGGCGCACCGATATGCGCTCCGATATCCGTTCGCCCCGCGCGGGCACGCGTCCTACCCTCGGGCCCATGAAGAAGCCCCTCGTCGCCCTTCTCAGTGGCGCAGGCATCTCCACCGATTCCGGCATCCCGGACTACCGCGGCCCCAACGGGCTGTGGCGACGGGACCCCGAGGCCGAGAAGCTGGTGACGTACGAGTACTACATGGGCGATCCGGAGATCCGGCGGCGCTCGTGGCAGATGCGGCGGAAGAACCAGGTGCTGCGTGCCGAGCCGAACGCCGCGCACCGGGCCGTGGCCGAGCTGGAGCGGTCCGGGGTGCCGGTGCGGGTGATCACGCAGAACGTGGACGGACTGCACCAGCTCGCCGGGATGCCGGCCCGCAAGGTGCTCGAACTGCACGGCACCGCACGGAGCGTCGTGTGCACGAAGTGCCACACCCAGGTTCCCACGGAGGACGCGCTCGCCCGGGTCGAGGCAGGTGAGGCCGACCCGCCGTGCCTGGAGTGCGGCGGGATCCTCAAGACGGCGACGGTGATGTTCGGCCAGAGCCTTGACCCCGTGGTGCTGGGCGAGGCCGTCGCGATCACCAAGGCGTGCGAGGTGTTCATCGCCGTGGGCAGCAGCCTCCAGGTCCAGCCCGCCGCCGGGCTCGCCGGCGTCGCCGCCGACCACGGGGCACGGCTGATCATCGTCAACGCCGAGCCGACGCCGTACGACGACCGCGCGGACGAGGTCGTACGGGAGCCGATCGGGACGGCCCTGCCGGAAGTGCTGCGCAGGATCGGCGCCGAGAGCGACTGAGCGGCCGGGCTGGGGGGCGGGGCGGGCCGGGAGCCGGGGAGGCTATGACTGGGAAGGGTGGGTGACCCGGATCTTGGACTGGCCGTGCGGGAGTTTCTCCCAGTCGTCCATGAAGCGGGCCTCCAGGCCGTGCTTCGCGGCCAGGGCCACGAGGGTCTCCGTGCGGTAGTAGAAGTCCTCCCTCAGCACGTGGTGCTCCTGGCCCTCGGTGCGGTCGAAGGTGAAGTCGAACCAGCCGCCCGGTGCGAGCACCCGGCCGACGTTGGCCAGGCACTCCTCGATGACGTGGAGCGGCGAGTGCGAGAAGACGCTGTGCGCGTGGACCACGTCGAAGTGGGCGTCGGGGAGGAACCGGAGGGTCAGGTCGTGTACGGGGGTGAGGGTGGGCAGCCGCTTCTGGAGCCCCATCTCCACGATCGTGTCCTGGGCGGCGGTCAGGATGTCGGGCGAGATGTCGATGCCGTAGTAGTGCCCGGGTTCCAGGTGTCGGATGAACCGCCAGCCTCCGCGCAGGTTGCCGCAGCCGATCTCCAGCATGCGGTGCTCGGGACGCAGACCGTGGCCGAGGAGGTAGTCGAACTGCATCGCCCCCAGCGCCATCCACCGTTCCCGGCTGTGGCTGCCGACCGCCGCGTCCGGGTCGGCGCGGGTGTCGGAGCGCATCACGGCGCGGTAGTACGCGATGTGGTCCGGGTGGCGGTGGCGCAGCCACATGTCACGGGCGACGCGGACCATGTGGCGCGGGACCCGGTCCGGGTGGCGCAGGGCGTAGGTGATGCGGTGCCCGAGGGCGGCCCGGTTGACGGTGACGTTCTTCCTGGTCGGCGGCACGTGGTTGTTCCTTCCCGAGGTGGCTTGGGTACTGAAGCCAGCTTCCGGGCACCGGCGGGGTGTCCGGCTCGGTCGACCGGCTCCGGTCCCGGGGCGGTTCGGGTGATCCTCGTATCAGCCGATCGGTTGATGCGATCGGGGATGCGCCACGTTAGACACGGAAGAGCGACCTGTGAAGGTCCCGCGCGGAGCACGACGAGAGGGGCGGTAAGGCAATGATTTGGCCGGAACACCGGCGCGGGGATCCGGCTGCGCACACGGACCCTGACGCGCGCTGGCTGGCCGGGATCGTGCACGCCGCGTTCTTCCTGCTGCTGTGCTCCTCCTTCGCGCGCTTCCTGACGCGTGATCAGGGTGGGGCGCGGACCGGCTGGGTGGTGGCGCTGTTCGCGGTGTTCGGGCTGCTCTACGCCCTCGGGCACCTCCTGGCTCCCGCGCCGCGTCCCGGCGGTTCACCGTCCACCCGGCACCTGGCCTGGCTGGGCTCGGTGACGGTGGTGTGGGTCGTCCTGCTCGCGCTCGCGCCGAGCGCCACGTGGTGTGCCATGCCGCTGCTGTTCGCCGGTCTGCACACACTGCCCCCGAGGATCGCGGTGCCGCTGGCCGTCGTGCTGACCGCGTTGGTCGTGGTCTCCGAGGTGCGGGTGGCCGACGGCTCGCTCAACCCCAACATGGTCGCCGCTCCGCCGGCGATCGCCGCGGTCGCCACCGCCGTCTTCGTCCATCTGCAACGGCAGGCGGCCCGGCAGCGCGTCCTGATCGACGATCTGGTCCGCACCCGCCGGGACCTCGCTGCCACCGAACGGCGGGCGGGCGTCCTGGCAGAGCGGCAGCGGCTCGCCACGGAGATCCACGACACCCTCGCCCAGGGGCTGTCCAGCCAGCGGATGCTGCTGCAGGCCGCCGAGCGCGTCTGGTCCACGGACCCGGACACGGCCCGTGGGCACATCGGCAAGGCGGCCGAGATCACCTCCCGCAGCCTCGCCGAGGCGCGCCGGTTCGTGCACGACCTGGCGCCGGCCGATCTCGCCGAACGTTCCCTTCCCGGTGCGCTCGGCGCGCTCGCCGAGCGGGAGAGCGGGCCCGGCCTGGTGGTGGAGTTCCGGCTCGACGGTACCCCGCGCCACCTCCCGGAGCGTGTCGAGGCGGCTCTGCTGCGCATCGCCCAGGGCGCGCTGGCCAATGTGCGCGAACACGCCGCGGCGACGCGGGCCGCGGTGACCCTGACCTGTCTGGACGACCAGGTCTCGCTGGACGTCGCCGACAACGGACGGGGGTTCGACGGCGACGGGACGTCGTCCTCCGCGGACGGCCGGGCCGACGCCGGGCCGGGCTCCGCGGGTCCGGAACCGGGCCGGGCCACCGCGGAAACGCACCCCGCGGCCCCGGGACCGGGCCGGGAACCGAGCCGCGAGCGCGGGCACGGACTGCCCGCCATGCGCATCCGGGCCCGGCAGTCCGGCGGCACGCTCACCGTGGAGTCCACACCGGGCGAGGGCACCGTCGTGTCGGTGGCCATCCCGCTCACCGCCCCTCGGGTCGCCCTCACCACCCTTCCGTCGCCCTCGACACCCCCAAGGAGCCCGTCCCATGAGTGAGTCGGTCCCCCCGCCGCCGACCCCCTCGCCGCCGGTCCGGCTCCTGCTGTGCGACGACCACGCCGTGGTACGGGCCGGCCTGCGCGCGCTGCTGTCCAGCGCCGACGGCATAGAGGTGGTCGGTGAGGCCGGCACCGGCGAGGAGGCGCTCGCGATGGCGTCCCGCCTCCACCCGGACGTGGTGCTGATGGACCTTCAGCTCGGCGACGGGATGGACGGCGTGACGGCCACCCGCCGGCTGACGTCGGGTGCGGCCGACGGCACGGGCGCGCCCCTTCCCCGTGTGCTGGTGCTCACCATGTTCGACACCGACGCCGACATCAGCCGTGCCATCGAAGCCGGGGCCACCGGCTATCTGCTCAAGGCCGAGCGGCCGGACGAACTGTTCGCGGCGATCCGCGACGCGGCGTCCGGCCGTACCGCGCTGTCGGCCCCGGTGGCCGACCGGCTGCTGGCCCAGCTGCGCAGCCCACGCCCCGCCCTGTCCGAGCGCGAGCGGGAGATCCTCGGTCAGCTGGCCCGCGGCCTGGGCAACCGGGAGATCGCCCGGGCGCTGTTCATCAGCGAGGCGACCGTCAAGACCCACCTCGGCCGGATCTACGCCAAGCTGGGCGTGGAGACACGGGCGGGGGCGGTGGCCGTCGCGAAGGAGCGTCGGCTGCTGCCGTGAGGGACCGGCGGCTCGGGCCGTCCCGTCAGAAGAGGGCCGCCCCGCGTTCGAAGTCCAGCAGGCGCTGCTTGCGCTCCAGGCCGCCGCCGTAGCCGGTGAGGCCGCCGTCGGCGCCGACCACGCGGTGGCAGGGGACGATGATGCCGACGGGATTCTTGCCGTTGGCCAGGCCTACGGCGCGGGAGGCTTTGGCGTTGCCGAGGGCGTCGGCGAGGTCGCCGTACGAGCGGGTCTCGCCGTACGGGATCCGCGTGAGCTGTTCCCAGACGCTGCGCTGGAACGGGGTGCCGTGCAGCCGCAGTTCGAGGGTGAACTCCTTCAACTCGCCCGCGAAATAGGCCTGCAGCTGATCCTCCGCCGCACCGAAGGGGGTGCCGTCGCGGGGGCCGAAGGTCTCCTCCTGCGGACGGTGCCGCTGATCGGTCATGTAGAGGCCGCACAGGACGCCGTCGTCGGCGACGAGGGTGAGGGGGCCGTAGGGGCTGTCGATCACGGTGTGCTGCTTCAGGGATGTCGCGGAGGTCGCGGAAGTCATGGCGTGGGTCCTCAAACGGGTCAGACGGGAAGGAAGTTGATGGGGTGGCTGTCGGTGGCCCACAGGTACTGGACCGCGTACGCCCGCCAGGGCCGCCAGGCCGCCGCGCGGGCCGTGAGCGCGGCCGGGGTCGACGGCAGCCCCAACTCCTGTGCGGCACGCCGGATACCGAGGTCGGTGGGGAGGAACGCGTCGGGGTCGCCGAGGGCGCGCATTCCGATGACGTCGACCGTCCAGGGGCCGAAGCCGGGCAGTGCGAGGAGTCTGGCGCGCGTCTCCTCCCAGTCGCTGTCGACGCCCAGGTGGAGGGTGCCGTCGGCGAGTTGGCGGACCAGCGTGGTGAACGTCGTGCGGCGGGTCCGGGGCATCGCGAGGGACTCGGGGTCGAGGCCCGCGAGCGCCTCCGGTGCGGGGAACAGGTGGGTGAGACCGCCCTCGGGATCGTCCACGGGCTCGCCGTGGGCGGTGACCAGGCGGGCGGCGTGGGTGCGGGCGGCGGCCGTGGAGACCTGTTGTCCGAGTACGGCCCGTACGGCGAACTCGGCCTCGTCGACGGTACGCGGCACCCGGCGGCCCGGGGCCTTGTCGACCAGCGGCGCCAGCACCGGGTCCTCGCGCAGCTGCTCGTCCACCGCCACCGGATCCGCGTCCAGGTCGAGCATCCGACGGCAGCGGCTGATGGCGACGGGCAGGTCGCGCAGATCGCTGAGGGTCAGGCGGCAGGCGATGTGGTCCGGGGCGGGGGTCAGGCCGACGATGCCGTGGCCGTACGGCAGGCGCAGGGTGCGGCGGTAGGCGCCGTCGCGCCACTCCTCGACGCCGGGTACGGCGGTGGCGGCGAGGTGGCCGAAGAGGTTGTCGGGGTTGAGCGGGGCTCGGAAGGGGAGGCGGAGTGCCAGCACTCCCGGGGTTCCAGCGGCGTCAGCGGCCGGCACGGGAGCGGATCGCGGGGCGCCGGGCTTCCTGGCGGCCCGCTCGCGCAGGTCGCTCGGCGCCAGCGCGAAGACCTCCCGCACGGTGTCGTTGAAGGTGCGGATCGAGGCGAACCCGGCCGCGAAGGCGATCTCCGCCATCGGCAGCGCGGTCGTCTCGATGAGCAGCCGCGCGGTCTGCGCCCGCTGGGCCCGGGCGAGCGCGAGGGGCCCGGCGCCCAGTTCCGCGAGGAGCTGCCGCTCGATCTGCCGGGTGCTGTAGCCGAGCCGCCGGGCGAGCCCGGGGACGCCTTCGCGGTCCACGATCCCGTCCGTGACGAGCCGCATCGCGCGGGCCACGAGGTCGGCTCGCTGGTTCCACTCCGGTGAGCCCGGGCTGGTGTCCGGGCGGCACCGCTTGCACGCCCGGAACCCGGCCTGCTGGCAGGCCGCCGCGCTCGGGTAGAACGTCATGTTCTCCGGCTTGGGCGGCACCACCGGGCAGCTCGGCCGGCAGTAGATCCGGGTGGTCAGGACGGCCGTGTAGAACCACCCGTCGAACCGCGCGTCCTTCGACTGCACGGCACGTACGCAGCGCTCGGTGTCGGTGTGCATTCCGTTCCCCATGAACCAAGGATCGGGGACGGGAGGGCGACCTGGCTGGCAGGAATCCGACATCGAGGTACGGCGACCTGTAACCGCCGGGGCGCGGGAACTGCGCGACCGGCCACGACGAACGCGCACCCGTCGAACCTCATGAACCCCTATGGCGCCGTGGCGCCCCTCCACGCACTCTCACGGAGCAGCCGCAACCCGTTCAACCCCACCAACACGGTCGACCCCTCATGCCCGGCCACACCGAGCGGCAACGGCAGGTGACCCACCAGGTCCCACACGACCAGCGCGGCGATGCACACCCCGGCGATCACCAGGTTCTGGGCCACCAGTCGCCGAGCCGTACGCGACAACCGTACGACCGCAGGAATCGTGGTCAGCTCGTCACGCACGACGACGGCGTCCGCCGTCTCCAGCGCCAGGTCGGACCCGGCCCGCCCCATCGCCACACCGGAGTGCGCCGCGGCCAGCGCCGGCGCGTCGTTCACACCGTCCCCGACGAACAGCACCTTGCGCCCACCGCCCTGCAGATCCCGTACGGCGTCCACCTTGCCCTCCGGCAGGAGACCGGCACGCACGTCGGTGATGCCGGTGTCCGCGGCGACCTGCGCGGCGGCGCCCCGGTTGTCGCCGGTGAGCAGGACGGGAGCCGTGCCGGCGGCGGCGGTCAGCGCGGCGACTGCGGCGGGGGCGTCGTGACGGAGCCGGTCGGTGAGGGTGAGCGTGCCGACGGGGACGCCGTCCCGTTCGACGAGGACCGTGGTCCCGTCGGCCTCCTCGCCGTGCTCCCCCGCACGCCCGACGGTCACCACGCACCCGTCGATCGCGGCGCTCACGCCCCGCCCGGGCAGGGCCGTGAAGTCCTCCACGGGGGCGAGGCGGAGCCCACGCGCGCGGGCCGCCGACACGACGGCGCGCCCCAGGGGGTGTTCGCTGGGGTGCTCCGCGGCCGCGGCCAGCGCGAGGAGGGCGTCCTCGTCGAGTCCGGAGCCCGGCAGGGGCCGTACGGCGGTGACCTCCGGCGCGCCCTCGGTGAGGGTGCCGGTCTTGTCGAGGGCCGTCGCGTCGATCTCACCGAGGCGTTCCATCGCCACGGCCGACTTGACCAGCACACCGTGCCGGCCGGCGTTGGCGATGGCGGAGAGGAGCGGCGGCATGGTGGCCAGCACCACCGCGCACGGCGAGGCGACGATCATGAAGGTCATCGCGCGGGGCAGGGCGCCGGTGAGGTCCCCGCCGAGGGCGAGCGGGACGGTGAAGACGGCGAGCGTGGCGGCCACCACGCCGACGGCGTAGCGCTGTTCGACCTTCTCGATGAACAGCTGGGTCGGCGCCTTGGTCTGCGACGCCTCCTCGACGAGTGTCACGATGCGGGAGATCGCGGAGTCGGCCGGGTCGCGTTCCACGCGGACACGGAGGGCGCCGGTGCCGTTGAGGGTGCCCGCGAAGACGTCGTCGCCCGGGGACTTGGGGACGGGCAGGGGTTCGCCGGTGATGGTGGCCTGGTCGGCCTCGCTCTCGCCTGCCAGTACGCGTCCGTCGGCGCCGACGCGTTCGCCGGGACGAATCAGAAGGACGTCCCCCACGGCCAGTTGGTCCGTGGGGACGGTCTCCTCGGTGGCGCCGTCCGCCGACAGCCGGGTGGCCGTCGCCGGGGCCAGGTCGAGCAGGCCGCGTACGGAGTCGGCGGTGCGGGCGGTGGCCAGGGCCTCCAGCGCGCCGGAGGTGGCGAAGATGACGATCAGCAGTGCGCCGTCCAGGACCTGGCCGATCGCGGCCGCGCCGAGTGCCGCGACGATCATCAGCAGGTCGACGTCGAGCGTCCTCTCCCGCAGCGCGCGCAGTCCTTCCAGGGCGGGTTCCCAGCCGCCGGCCGCGTAGGCGATCACGTAGAGCGGCCCGTACAGCCATGCGGGGGTGCCGGACAGGTCCAGCGGGAGCGCGAGCACGAAGGCGAGGGTCGAGGCGAGGGCCCAGCGGGCCTCGGGGAGGGCGAGCAGGCGGGTGCGGCGGCGGGGCGCCGAGGGCGCGGACGGGCGGACGGGTGGTGGGGCCAGAGCGGTGGACACCCGGCCACCATACAGGAATACATGAAGACTCATTCATGTCTTCAAGTGTGGTGGGTAAGATGGCGGCCATGGGTCATGGAGCCGTCACCGCCGCGCAGGACGCCACACCGCGCGTGCGCCTGGACGCGGCCAACGTGGCGAAGGTGGCCACGACCCTCCAGGCCCTCTCCACCCCGTCCCGCCTGCTGATCCTCGCGCGGCTGCGCGAAGGACCCCTGCCTGCGACGGAGTTGGCCGCCGAGGTGGGCATGGAACAGTCCGCGTGCTCGCACCAGCTGCGCCTGCTGCGCAACCTCGGACTGGTCGTCGGCGAGCGGCGGGGCCGTTCGGTGGTGTACGCCCTGCACGACCACCATGTCGCCGAACTGCTCGACCAGGCCGTGTACCACGTGGAGCACCTGCGCCTGGGGATCAGCGACGCACCTGAGGGGGACTAGCCCGAGTATGGAAACACCGCAGAAGCCGTGTTGGCTGAGCGACGACGAGATGGAGACGTGGCACGCCGTCGCCGGGGTACTGATCAGACTGCCGGGCGCGCTCGACGCGCAGTTGCAGCGGGACGCGGGCATCAGCCACGTCGAGTACCAGGTGATGGCGATGCTCTCCCAGACCGCGGAACGCACGCTGCGGATGAGCGAGTTGGCCGGATACACCGGCTCGTCGCTGTCCCGCCTCTCGCACCTGGTCAAGCGACTGGAGCGGAGCGACTGGGTGCGCCGCACGCCTGACCCGGACGACGGGCGCTACACCCTGGCCATTCTCACCGAGGCCGGCTGGGACAAGGTCGTGGCGACCGCGCCGGGACACGCGGAGGCGGTGCGGCGCTTCGTCTTCGACCCCGTCACCAAGGCCCAGCAGCGGCAGCTCCGCGACATCGGGCGGCGCATCTGGCGGGCGGTCGAACCGGACGACAACTGCCTGCCGCCGCGTTGACACGTGTGTTCGCGCCGGGAGCCGCCGGCGGCGTGCGGTTCACCCGGAAGCGGACCCGGCACTTCGCCGCGTTCCCGGTCGACGCGGTCGACACCACGGCGGCGGCCCAGGCGCTCACCGGTGCGCCGGGCGCCATCCTCGCCGCCGTCCCAGGCAGTTGACCCGCGCCACACACCCACCACGACCTGTCTCAGGGCCGGGAGAGAGAGCGCTCGTACCGTACGGCCCTGTTCCGTCGCTCCACCGTGAGACATGTCTCTCCTGACGCGCGGTGGTCTGACGTGGCCCGTTTTGGACCACCATTCACATGACGATCCGTAACATACTTGGACAAAACCACCCGACACGCCACGACTCGCTTGGACGATTCATTCCCTTGAATCATTCGTGTTTGTGCGGGTAGGTTTGGCGCCATGACTGCGCCCCAGACCCCGACCACCGCCGAGGAGCTGCGCGGTGCCGGCCTGCGGGTGACGGCCGCCCGCGTCGCGCTGCTCGAAACCGTCCGCGACGGTGACCACCTCGATGTCGAGACGGTCGCCTCCGGGGTACGCGAGCGCGTCGGCCACATCTCCCTCCAAGCCGTCTACGAGGCGCTCCACGCGCTCACGACGGCGGGACTCGTACGCCGCATCGAGCCCCCCGGCAGCCCGGCCCTCTTCGAGGGACGTGTCGGGGACAACCACCACCACCTCGTGTGCCGGTCGTGCGGTGTCGTCGCCGACGTCGACTGCGCGGTCGGCCACACCCCCTGTCTGACCGCGTCGGACAACCGCGGCTTCTCGATCGACGAGGCCGAGGTCATCTACTGGGGCCTGTGCCCCGACTGTTCAACCCCCCGCGGTGACTGAGCACCGTGATCCACCTAGCCCGGAAGGTTTTTCATGGCTGAGAACCCTGATGCAATCGTCACCGACCCCAAGGCCGAGGGCACGGGTGGCTGCCCGGTCGCGCACGGGCGCGCCCCGCACCCGACGCAGGGCGGCGGCAACCGCCAGTGGTGGCCGGAGCGACTGAACCTGAAGATCCTCGCCAAGGACCCGGTCGTCGCGAACCCTCTCGGTGAGGAGTTCGACTACGCCGAGGCCTTCCAGGCCCTCGACCTGGACGCCGTGAAACGGGACATCGCCGAGGTACTGACCACCTCGCAGGACTGGTGGCCCGCGGACTTCGGCAACTACGGCCCGCTGATGGTCCGTATGGCCTGGCACAGCGCCGGCACCTACCGCATCAGCGACGGCCGCGGCGGTGGCGGCCGCGGGCAGCAGCGCTTCGCGCCGCTGAACAGCTGGCCGGACAACGGCAACCTCGACAAGGCCCGCCGTCTGCTGTGGCCGGTGAAGAAGAAGTACGGCCAGTCCATCTCCTGGGCCGACCTCATGATCCTCACGGGCAACGTCGCTCTGGAGACGATGGGCTTCGAGACCTTCGGCTTCGGCGGCGGCCGCGCCGACGTCTGGGAGGCCGACGAGGACGTCTACTGGGGTCCCGAGACCACCTGGCTGGGCGACGAGCGCTACACCGGCGACCGCGAGCTGGAGAACCCGCTCGGCGCCGTCCAGATGGGCCTCATCTACGTCAACCCCGAGGGCCCGAACGGCAACCCGGACCCGATCGCCGCGGCCCGCGACATCCGCGAGACGTTCCGCCGCATGGCGATGAACGACGAGGAGACCGTCGCCCTGATCGCCGGTGGTCACACCTTCGGCAAGACCCACGGCGCCGGTCCGGCCGACGCGGTCGGCAACGACCCCGAGGCCGCCTCCATGGAGGAGCAGGGCCTGGGCTGGAGGTCCACCTACGGCTCCGGCAAGGCCGGTGACGCCATCACCAGTGGTCTGGAGGTCACCTGGACCACCAAGCCCACCCAGTGGAGCAACGACTTCTTCGACATCCTCTTCGGCTACGAGTGGGAGCTCACGCAGAGCCCCGCCGGCGCCAACCAGTGGGTGGCCAAGGACGCCCAGGCGATCATCCCCGACGCGCACGACGCGTCGAAGAAGCGTCTGCCCACGATGCTCACCACCGACCTCTCGCTGCGCTTCGACCCGATCTACGGCCCGATCTCGAAGCGCTTCCACGAGAACCCGGCCGAGTTCGCGGACGCCTTCGCCCGCGCCTGGTACAAGCTGACCCACCGTGACCTGGGCCCGAAGTCCCTGTACCTCGGCCCGGAGGTCCCGGCGGAGACGCTGCTGTGGCAGGACCCGCTGCCGCAGGCCGAGGGCGAGACCCTCGACGCCGCCGACGTCACGGCCCTGAAGGCCAAGCTCCTCGACTCGGGCCTGACGGTCTCTCAGCTCGTGTCCACCGCGTGGGCGTCGGCCTCGACGTTCCGCGGCAGCGACAAGCGCGGCGGTGCCAACGGCGCCCGCATCCGCCTGCAGCCGCAGCGCGACTGGGAGGTCAACAACCCTGACGAGCTCACCCACGTCCTGCGCGTCCTCGAGGGCGTCCAGGCCGAGTTCAACTCCGGCGCCAAGAAGGTCTCCCTGGCCGACCTCATCGTCCTCGGTGGTTCCGCCGCGGTCGAGAAGGCCGCCAAGGACGCGGGCGTCGCCGTGGAGGTCCCCTTCACCGCGGGCCGTGTGGACGCCACCGAGGAGCACACCGACGCGGAGTCCTTCGCCGCGCTGGAGCCGACCTCGGACGGCTTCCGCAACTACCTCGGCAAGGGCAACCGCCTGCCGGCCGAGTTCCTGCTGCTCGACCGCGCCAACCTGCTCACCCTGAGCGCCCCCGAGCTGACCGTCCTCGTCGGCGGCCTGCGCGTCCTCGGTGCCAACCAGGGCGGCTCGACGCACGGTGTCCTCACCGAGACCCCGGGCAAGCTGACCAACGACTTCTTCGTCAACCTGCTCGACCTGGGTACGACGTGGAAGTCGACGTCCGAGGACCAGACGACCTTCGAGGGTCGCGACGCCTCGGGCCAGGTCAAGTGGACCGGCACCCGTGCCGACCTCGTCTTCGGCTCGAACTCCGAGCTGCGCGCGGTCGCCGAGGTCTACGCGAGCGACGACGCCAAGGCGAAGTTCGTGAAGGACTTCGTCGTGGCGTGGGCCAAGGTCATGGACCTCGACCGGTTCGACCTCGTCTGAGCCGGCACCTCATCTGACACGACGCCTCGCCTGATGCGTTCCGGTGGTCGCCCGGGCGACCGCTAGGACGAGCGAGGCCACCGAAGGCCGAAACGGGCCTTCCCCGCGTACTTCTCGCGGGGAAGGCCCGTTTCGTCGTGGTCGTCGTGGTCGTCGTGGTCGCTGTGGATCCTCACGTGACTTCCGCTCGGCAGTCCCTTCTCTCCGGTCAGCCGGACCTTCCCGGACGCGTCGATCGTGACGGCGGAGGAGGGGACGGCCCGCAAGGCAGACACGTCCGCGTCCAGGGTGGCGAGAGAGCGGTGGTACACCTGGGCGGTCAGCGTCCGCAGACCGGGAAACACCTCCAACAGCTCGTCGAAATGCAGGCGGCCGTGGACTTCGGCCGTCAGACGCAGGGACTGGACGTGCGCAAGCGGCGGCAGACGGAGTTCCGCGAGGCGGGAGACATGGGCAAGAGCGATATCCAGCTCCGTGAGCTCGGGCAGCGCCACCAGTTTCCGCAACTCGTCCGGATCGAAGAGCGAGTCGGCGCCGGCGGCCAGCTGCAGCCTCGTCAGGCGCGGCCAGCGTTCGATGCCGTCGAGCGACGGTGCGCGCAGAGTCGACGGCCCCAGGGTGAGGGCCCGCAGCCCCGGAGGCAGCGGCATCGTCGTCAGTGTCCCCCAGGGCTGGCGGCTGTTGAGGGAGAGCGACGTCAGATCCCCGAGCTCGGCGAGAGGGCTCATGTCGGGCCCTATCGGCATCATCTCCAGCTGCAGCCGTTCCATGCTCACGTCGCGGATGCGCGAGTAGTCCTTGAGGCTGCCGCAGTCGACGAGGCCCAGTGACCGAAGGCGCGGCGCGCAGCCCTCCAGGAAGCCGAGGTCCCGGAAGGAGTCGTTGCTCACCAGTCGCAGCTCCGCGGGCTCCGTGGCGAGGAGCCCGGGCGCCATGCGTTCTCCCGGGAAGGAGCCGTTGATCTCCAGCGTCATCACGCGGCCGACCCGGTCGAGCGCGGACAGCTGGGAGTCGGTGCCCACGGTGACGCGGGCATCGGCCAGGTCCATCGCGGAAAGGATCTCGTCGGCGAACCGATGGTCGTCGAACGAACTCCAGGCATCAACCACCCTCTGCCGTACGAGGGCGTTCGGGTGGTCCCGGAACCGCCGCAGAATCTGGAAGGCGTGCTCGCCCCCGATCAGCCCGGCGGTCTCCGCGGAGGCCACAGCCTCCCTGTCGTCGAGCTGGTCCGGGTCCGGAAGGAGATCCAGCACGATGGGGCCCGCGCTCGCCAGCTTCTTCGCGGCTTCGGAGTCCCGGGGAGGGACCAGCGCGGCCGCCCGGGCCTCCGCCCGCGACCGCACCTGAGGCGCCAGCATCGTGGCGTGTTCCAGGCTGGCGGCGGCGAGAAGATGGAGCCGGGTACGGATCTCGTCGTCCGGTGCGGCGTCTCCCCGGTCGAGCAGTCCGCCGATCAGCATGGCCCGTTCGTCGGGGCGGCCGTGGCCCACGGCCATCCGGACCACGTCCTCCCACTGGGGGTCGGCGGCGTGCTCCGTGACCTGCGGGAGGTCCTGGGCCTCGACCGCCGCCTTCGCCCCGAGGTAGTCCTGGAAGGTGCGGTGGACGAAGTCGACGGTCTGCGGGGTGGGTTCACGCAGCAGCCCGCTCCGGCGCACGAGGTGCCGCAGGACGTGCGGTGCCCGTTCGGGCGGCGCCACGTTGGGCATCCCGGGCAGCAGCCGCTCGATCAGCCTGACCACCCTGTCCTGCTCCGCCTCGGTCTGGCCGTTGCGGATGAGCCACCAGGCGAACTCCTGCAGGAGCTGTCGCTGCGCGTCCTCCGGGATGTCGAAGCCCTCGGGGGCGCCCACGTCGCGTTCCTTGTCACGGCGGACCAGCAGCATGGTGAGCGCCGCGCCGTACAACTCCATCCGGCTCTCCGGCAGATAGGTACGGCGGTCGCGGTGCAGCGCGCAGATCATCGCGCACATCAGCGGGTTGGTGGCCAGCCGGGCCAGATCCCGCTTGCGGCGCAGGGTGTCCAGCAGCCGCTCGGCGTACCGGTCCCGCTCCGGGGCGGCCTCGTCGCTCTCCCCGAACGCGGCCAGATGCCAGCGCCCCACGAAGGCCTCGACGTCCTGCTGGTTCATCGGGAGCAGATTCAGTTCGGTGAAGTCCCGGCGTGCCAGCCAGCCCTCGCTCACCGCGGCGGGGCGGGTGGTGATGACGCAGTTGCAGTCCGGGTAGGCGGCGAGCAGTCCGGTGAGCCACTGCTGGGTTCGTTCGCGGTCGCGTTCCGGGATCTCGTCCACGCCGTCGATGAGGAGCAGGGCGCGGCCGGAGCGCATCACCTGCTCGACCCAGTCGGGCGGCGGGCTCAGCGGGGTCCCGGTGGCGGCCAGGAAGTCGGCGGGCCCGGGCAGTTCGCCCCGTCTGATCAGTGTCCGCAGCGGCAGCACGAAGGGCACGCAGTCGTCGAGGTGGCCGAGGCGGTAGCTGAACTCGTCCCGGGCCGCGGTGATCGCCAGCCACTGCACGAGGGTGCTCTTCCCGGATCCGGCCTGGCCGCGCAGCAGCACCCGGGTTCTTCCGGAGAGAGCCGCCTCGACGCGCTGACGGCCACTGGACACCTCGTGTCTGGGGGCCGTCTCCAGGAAGTCGGCGCGGTCCTGGCCGCTCTGGTGGGACAGTTCCAGGCTCAGATAGGCGGTGTCGAGGGGCCACTGCCCATGGTCGCCGCGGCTGAAGTCGAGCCCGAAGACACGGAGTTCGCCGTAGTTCTGCACGACGTACGAGCGGTAGTCGGACTCGAAGCCGGTGCGCGGTGCGCGTGTGCGTCCCGCGTCCACCATCGTGGGCAGTTTGCCGAGGTGTTCGAGGTAGGCGTCGTAGAACCCCGCGACGATGTGGATCGCGGTCGCGGGGACAGCCGTGAGACGACCGTGCTGCCAGCCGTCGGGATCGGTGGTCACGACGCCCACCAGCAGCTCTCCGTCGAAGAGGGCCGCTCCCGACATCCCCGCCCACGGTGAGCCGCCGTCGCCCTGCGGTGCCGGCGGCGTGTGGTCGAGGTCGACCACGTATCCGCCGCGCACCATGCTCGACCCCGGTTTGAGCGTCCCGACCAGCTGCTCGCTGTCCAGCTGACCCGCTCCCCCGCGCTGCACGGCGGGGTACCCGATGGCCTGGCAGTTGGGGCGCGGTCGCAGGTCGCTGGTCTGGCCCCAGCGCACCGGCTCCCAGTCGGCGGAGACGCCGGGCTCGACCAGGTCGTCGTCGGCGAGCAGCAGCGCCACGTCGCAGTCCTCGTGGGTTCCGTCCCAGACCAGGCGGCAGACGATCCGCCCCCGGCCCCCGGGGACGGTGACGTGCGTGCTGTCGCTGCCGACGACGACATGGGCGGCGGTCAGGACCACCCGGGGCGTGAGGAGGTATCCGCTGCCCTGGCGAGCGTCACCCAGGACGGCGGCGATGCGCTCCTTGCTGGGGGAGGACACCGCGCGTCACCCGCCCTACTCGGTCCGGCCGAAGGCCGAGGTGTCGGCGGGCGCGTCGTTGCCGACCTCCCAACCGCCGTTCGTCCGCGCGTCCTTGGGCCGGAGGGTGAAGCTGACCCGGTGGGTGCGCCCCGTGGACCGGCCGGCGTCGGCGTCGGCCGAGATCACCCAGGCACGCACACCGGACTTCACGCGTACGTCACGGCGCAGCTCGACCGTGAACTCCAGGTTGATGTCCCCCACCTCGAAGCGCAGGTCACGCCCCGTCCCGCGCGCCGCGGCGGCGAGCAGTTCGTCCCGTACGGCCTGGACTGCGTCCGCCAGCTCGATCCCGTCGAGCCCGGAGAAGTTGTCGCTCACCTGGTCAACGCTATGCCAACGCGCGTGCGCCGCGCCATGAGTTGGAGCGCGGGCACGGCTATCCGAGTTGCCGGGCGAACGCCGCGTACGCCTGCTCGTCGAAGAGGACGAACGTGACCTCCTCGACCGCGGTGCCGGTCGCCCGTACCGTCTCCACCGCGATGCGGGCGGCGTCCTCCATGGGCCACCCGTAGATTCCGGCGGAGACGGCCGGGAAGGCGACGGTACGGGCGCCCAGTTCGTCCGCGACCCGCAGCGACTCCCGATAGCAGGCAGCCAGCAGCTCCGAGCGGTCCTCTCCCGGGGCGAACCGCGGGCCCACGGTGTGGATCACCCAGCGCGCGTCCAGGTTGCCCGCCGTGGTGGCGACCGCCTGGCCGGTGGGCAGGCCCCTGCCGTACCGGGAGGCCCGAAGGTCACGGCACGCGTCGAGGATCGCGGGCCCGCCCTTGCGATGGATGGCGCCGTCGACGCCTCCGCCACCGAGGAGGGAGGAGTTCGCCGCGTTGACGACGGCGTCGACGGACTGCTGGGTGATGTCGCCCTGGATGAGTGAGATGGCGGTCATGGGTGCCTCTATACCAGTTCGGCACCGGGAGGGGGCGAACCCGGGGTCGGCCTCCCGGGTTCGCCCTCGTCGGACTGCACCGTCGGTTAGGCCTGTGCGGCGGTCAGGACCGTCGCCGCGTCCTCCTTGTACCGCGCGATCTCCTCCTCCGTGAACTCACGGGGCTCCGGGAAGCCCAGGCCGACCACGGCGACGATCCTGGTGGGATCGTCCGGCGCGAAGACGGGGAGGGTGACCGAGCCCTTCGAGCCGGAGACGCGGGCCGGCGGCCGTGCGACGCCCGAGTTGTCGGTCTGGAGGTCGGTAATGCCGATCGGGGCCTTGCGCTCGGCGGTGACCCCGGCCATGCCCTTGCCGATGACGACGACGGCGGCGCCGTTCACCACGGAAGGCGGCAGGTTGTGGGCGGCGACGAGCACGATCTCGCCCTCCTCGGCGGGCTCGGCCAGATGGACGGAGCCGACGAAGCCGCTGTGGCGTTCGACGAACTCGGAGAGCCACTGCTCCACTTCCGGACGGGTGTTCTTCAGGACGGTCTCGTTGAGTGCGACGGTGGACATGGAGTTCTCCTTCACCAGGTGACGGGGAGGGTGGGGACGCCGTGGACGGCGCTTGTCGAGACGGGCAGGTCATCGAGTGGGACGGTCAGGCGCAGGGTGGGCAGGCGGTGGACGAGGGTGGACAGGCCGAGGTGGAGTTCGGCACGGGCCAGGGACTGGCCGATGCACTGGTGGGGTCCGTGGCCGAAGGCGACGTGTCCGCTCGCGTCGCGGCGGATGTCGAGCGTGTCGGGGGCGGTGTAGACGTCGGGGTCGCGGTTGGCGGCCTGGAGGGCGACGACGACGCCCTCACCCGCCCGGATGCGGACCCCGCCCACCTCGACGTCTTCGGTCGCGATCCGCCGCATCCCCGAGTGGGCCACGCTCAGATACCGCAGCAGCTCCTCCACGACGCCGGGCCACAGGGACGCGTCGGTGCGAAGGGCGGCCAGTTGTTCGGGGTGGCGCAGCAGGGCGACCACGGCCAGCGGGAACATGTTCGCCGTCGTCTCGTGTCCCCCCACCAGCAGCAGCGACGCCATCCCGACCGCCTCCGCCGCCGTGGCCTCGCCGGTAGCGACCCGGTCTCTCGCCAACCGGGAGATCAGGTCGTCGGCGGGTTCCCGGATCCGGGCGGCCACGAGTTCCCCCAGGTAGCCGTGGAGGGCCTTTCGCGCCGCCATCGCCTCATCCGGGTCACCGACGAGGCTGGTCATGGTCCTCGACTGGCGCAGGAAGAAATCGTGGTCCTCGTACGGCACGCCGAGAAGTTCGCAGATGACGAGCGTGGGAAGCGGCAGCGCGTACGCCTCGACCAGGTCGGCCTCGGTGGCGCCGTCCGCGGTCATGGCATCGAGCAGGTTCTCGCAGATCCGCTGGATGGCGGGCCGCAGCCGCTCGATGCGGCGGAACGTGAAATCCGGGATCAGCATGCGGCGCACCCGCGTGTGGTCCGGCGGATCCATCATGGAGAACTTGCCGGGTGCGTGCGCCTGCGCCTGCGGCCGCAGCCCGGGGAAGCCGGGCAGGGTCGCGTCGGCGCTGAGGCGGGGGTCGGCGAGCACGGCGCGGGCGTCCTCGTGCCGAGTGATCAGCCAGGGGCTGTTCTCGCCCCAGACCGTCACCCGCCGTATCGGCTCTCCCTCACGCCACTCGGCGTACTCGGGAGCCGGGTCGAGAAGCGGACGGACGGTGGGCAGGGCCGGGTACCTGGGGGTGGGGGTGGTCATTGCGCGTCTCCTTCCACCGCCAGTCCCGCGAGCCGCAGCAGCAGCGATTTGACTTCTGTCGCCGCGAACTCCGCATGTGCCGGGCCCGGTTCCGAACAGAGGAGTACGGGCCCGTGGTCCGGGTCCTCCGGCAGGCGCCCGTGGCTGCCGCGGACACCGGACGGGTCCAGGGGGACCGTACGGATGCGGTACCGCATGCCGAGCTTCTTGCGGGCCACCTGGCCGACGGCGCGCAGCTTCACGGCGGGGACGGTCTCGTCGTAGAGGAGTTCGGCGGGGTCGTAGCCGGGCTTGCGGTGGATCTCGACCTGGCGGGCGAAGTCCGGGGCGCGGTCGTCGTCCAGCCAGTAGTAGTAGGTGAACCAGGCGTCGTGGTCGGCGACGGCGACGAGTTCGCCGGAGCGCTCGTGGTCGAGTCCGTGTGCGGCCTTGCCCTTGGCGTCCAGCACCCGCTCCACGCCGTCGAGTTCGCCGACGATCTTCCGGGCCGTCTCCTCGTCGGCCGGGTCGCGTACGTAGACGTGGGCGATCTGGTGGTCGGCGACCGCGAAGGCGCGGGACGTCCAGGGGTCGAGGTACTCCATGCCGTCCTGGGTGTGCACCTGGAGCAGTCCGGCCCGCCTCAGGGCGCGGTTGATGTCGACGGGGCGGGAGACGGGGGTGATGCCGTACTCGCTGAGCGCCACGACGGTCGCGCCCTCGCGCAGGAAGTGGTCGATCAACGGGCGCAGCGCGTCGTCGAGTTGGCGGGCGGCCCGGGCGGTGGCGGGCGAGTCGGGGCCGGAGCGCTGGGGTTCGTCGTCCAGCTGGGGGATGTAGACGAGGGTGAGGTCGGGTTGGTGTTCGTCGAAGACCTGGCGGGCGGCGCCCAGGATCCACTGGGTGGAGGGCATCCCGGCGTTCGGGCCCCAGTAGGTGAAGAGGGGGAACGGGCCGAGTCGGTCGGTGAGTTCGTCGTGCAGGGACGGCGGCCAGGTGTAGCAGTCGGGTTCCTTGCGGCCGTCGGAGTAGTAGACGGGCCGTGGGGTGACGGTCCAGTCGACGTCGGCGCCCATGGCGTACCACCAGCAGACGTTGGCGACCGTGTAGCCGGGGGCGGACCTGCGGGCGGTCTCCCAGATCTTCTCGCCGCCGACGAGCGCGTTGTGCTGGCGCCACAGGAGGACTTCGCCGAGGTCGCGGAAGTACCAGCCGTTGGCGACGGCGCCGTGCCCGGACGGGGGTTCGCCGGTGAGGAGCGTGGACTGGACGGTGCAGGTGACGGCGGGGAGCACGGTGTCGAGGCGGGCCCGGAAGCCGCGTTCGCCGAGGGCGGCGACGGCGGGCATGTGCTTCAGCAGCTTCGGGGTGAGGCCGACGATGTCGAGGACGACCACACGGGTGGCGGAATCGGTCATGAGGGGTTCTCCTTCAGCCCGAGCTCCGTCAACCGGTCGCGGGCCCAGTCGAGTTCGGCGGCGATGCCTCCGGCCAGGTCGGCGGGCGGCTCGGGGAGGACGGACCAGGTGTAGGTCTCGACCTCGATGTGGTCGCAGTCGGCGGAGGACCCGCCGAGCAGTCCGGCGAGGACGTGTCCGAGCTGGTCGGCCGTTGTGCGCAGCGGGGGTTCGGGCAGGGTGTGCAGCGGGGCGTGGAAGTGGACGCGCCACGGGCCGGTGTCGTCGGGCAGCCCGCCGTCCAGGGCGTCGGGCAGATCGTCGACTCCGAGGACCCTGTCGGCGGTCGTCGTACGGGTCTGGTGCAGGAACCGGGGCTCGGCGAGCCGTCCCAGCGCCGACCGGGCGGCCGGGTCCGCGGGGTCGTGGGCCTCGACGGCGCAGGACGCCTGGAGTTTGACCACGGGCAGCCCGGCATCGGAGAGCCGGCGCAGGGCCGCGGCGGGCTGCTCGAACTGGACGGCGAGGTGGCAGGCGTCGAGACAGACGCCGAGCCGGTCGGGGTCGAGGCCGCCCAGCTCACGGCGTTGAGGGTGAGGGTCTCCAGGCCGCATGACCGCAGTTCGGCCCTCAGCCGCTTCAACGCACCTGGGTTCGCAACGAGTTCGGTGACGACGGAACGGTCCAGCCACAGCCCTATGCCGAGCCGCTCGCGGCTCGGCATAGTCGGCGAGCTGGGAGATGACGCCGTTAAGGTCCTCCGCCTGGTGCACATTGCTGCATTGACGCCCTCTCCTGCCCGAGGGCAGGAGATTCCGGTCCGTACCGCTACGCGGTACCACCACGGGTTCCTGTTTCACAGGCCACTGCCAACCGGTGAGGGTCGGTCTTACACGGCCTCCGCAGGCCTGACTTCCCGCCCGTCCGGCGGTAGGCCCCACAACTCCGTTGTCGGACAAGGCGATCTTAGCCATGCCACTGCGCCCCTCCGGGCAGCTACGGACAGGATGCCCCACACCTCCACCCTGAAGGGTGGTGCACTGGGCAAGTGTTCGATAGCCGAGGTGGACGGTGGTTCCGTCCGGGTGCAGGAAGCGCATGGGCCGCTCACGCTCCCCCGCGCCGGATCGAGTTGCCCTCGAAGGACGACGGCTCGTCCGGCTTGGGCTCGTCGAGCGTCCCGTCCAGGTCCAGGCGTCCGCTCTGCCCGTAGAAGGCGACGGGGTTGTCCCACAGCACCTGGTCGACCGTGTCCTGGCCGAACCCGGCGGCGAGCATCGCGTCGGCCGTCCTGCGTGTCTTGAGCGGGTCCGAACGGCCCCAGTCGGCCGCCGAGTTGACAAGTACGCGCTCTGTCCCGTGCTCCTTGAGGATCTCGACCATGCGGTCCTCGCTCATCTTGGTCTTCGGGTAGATCGAGAAACCGGCCCAGCAGCCGCTGTCGAGGACCATGCCGACGGTGAGTTCGTTGAGGTGGTCGAGGACGACGAGTTCGGGGGCGATGCCCGACTCGCGGACGACGTCCAGGGTGCGCCGGGTGCCGGCGGCCTTGTCGCGGTGCGGGGTGTGCACGAGGGCGGGCAGGTCGTGCGCGATGGCGAGCTGGAGCTGGCGGGCCAGCGCCTCGTCCTCCTCGGGTGTCATCGAGTCGTAGCCGATCTCCCCGACGGCGACCACTCCGTCCTTGGCGAGGTAACGGTCGAGTTCGTCGAGGACCGGCGTGCAGCGGGGGTCGTTGGCCTCCTTGGGGTTGAGCGCGATCGTGCAGAAGTGCTGGATGCCGAACTGGGCGGCACGGTACGGCTCCCAGCCCAGCAGCGAGTCGAAGTAGTCGTAGAAGCTCTCGGGCGAGGTTCGGGGCTGGCCCAGCCAGAAGGCGGGCTCGACGACGGCACGGACCCCGGCCGCGTACATCGCCTCGTAGTCGTCGGTGGTCCGGGAGGTCATGTGGATGTGCGGGTCGAAGATGCGCACGGTCAGGCTTCTTCCTCGAGTTGCTGCTGTGCGGAGGCGAGTTCGTCCCCGATGACGGCCGGGAAGGAACGCACCAGGGGCCACAGATCCGGGGGGACGTCCCGTCCGGCGACGATCCGTTCGTGCATGAAGTCGGCGAGCATCCGGGCCAGTTCGCGGTCCGCACGGGTGTCGAGCCCGGCGACGCGGTTCAGCGGGATCTCGCAGAACACGCATTTCAGGACGGCCTGGCGGTACTCGGCGTCCGGGAGGCGATCGGCGGCGTACGGCCCGAGGGCGGCCTCGATCAGCGTGGTGTCGTTGCCGCGCAGGGTCTCGCGGACGATCGGGAGGGCGAGGTCGCCCACGTCGAGGAGCGGCAGCGAGCGCAGGACGGCCCGTTGTTCCGCCGGGTCGCCGTGCCGGTGCAGGCGGGTCACCTCGTCGGCGAGTGCCGGGCCCCGCAGGGGCAGTGCGGTGAGCAGGACCGCGCGAGCCGCTTCGTCGACGGTCCAGTGGCCATCGAGGCGGGTGTGCCCGCAGCGTCTTCGTACGGCGGGGAAGAGCCTTCGGATCGCGGCGGGTTCCGCGGCTGTTTCGGCGGCGGCTCGGTCGAGCCGGGTACGGGCCGTGTCGTCCAGCACGGAGTGCAGGGCGGAACGGGGGTCGGCCGGGGGCACGGCGAGGGCCGAGGGTGTGACAGCCATGGGGAGGAACCTCCCGTGGAGAGGCGTGGGCCGGGGATCGTGGGACGAACTTCGGGGGACTCGGTGCCTACGCCGTCGCCGCGCGCAGGAACTCGATCGAACGGCGGGCGACGTCGGGGGCGTCGAGCGAGCCGCCCTGGATCTCGACGGAGACCAGACCGCGGTGCCCGAGGTCGCGCAGGGCGGCCAGCACGGGAGGGAAGTCGATCTCGCCGGCGCCGAACTCCAGGTGCTGGTGGACGCCGCGGCGCATGTCCTCGATCTGCACGTTCCGCAGCCGTGGGGCGGCCAGCCGCACGCAGTCGAGCAGGGACCGCTCCTCCACGCAGTACGCGTGGCCCACGTCCAGGGTGATCCCGAACAGCTCGTGCCCGCCGACGCGTTCGGAGAGTTCCAGGCAGCGCTCCACGGTGTCGACGAACATGTACGGCTCCGGCTCGAAGGCCAGCGCCACGCCGTACCGCTGCGCGGTGTCGAGGACCGTCTCGACGCCCGCCGCGAGGCGCTTGAACGCGTCCTCCTCCGGCAGCCGGTCCGGCGCGGGGCCGCTGCACAGGTGGACGGTCGGCGAGCCGAGGTCGGCGGCGATGCGCACGGCGCGCCGCAGCAGGTCGATCCTGAGCTCGGACCCGTCCGACATCAGTGTGGGCAGGTGCTTGCCCCAGGGGTCCAGGAAGTAGGGGGCACCGGTCTCGACGGTGACGTCGAGCCCGTGCCGCGACAGGTGCCGGGCGACCACGGCCACGCGTCGGCGCAGGTCGTCGGCGTACGGGTCGAGGTGCCCGTGGTCGAGGGTGAGGGCCACTCCGTCGTAGCCGAGGTCGGCGAGGACGGCGAGGACGTCGGTCAGGCGGTGGTTGGTGAAGCCGTTGGTGCCGTAGCCGAACCTGAGAGGAGTGAGAGGGGTGGGGGGAGGTGTCATACGGACGGTTCCTCACACGGAGGTGTCGGTGGGGGGAGGAGTGGAGTGGAGTGGGGTGGCGTGGGAGGGGGATCGGGCGCGGTCAGGTGGGGAGATCGCGCGGGGTCAGGTGGGGGAGATACGCCGGGCCAGCCGGCGGGCGAGAGGGTGGACGGCACCGAGCGCGGCGGCGACCACCGGTGCGCCGCCGCGTGCGGTGAGGGCCGCCTGCAGGGGCATGAGCCCGAGGATTCCGGCGCCCACGGCCCGCCGTACGTTCTCGCCGGAGGGCTCGCGCGCGGCGCGTGCCTGGGCCGTTCCGTACGTGCCCAGGTAGGCGAGGGCGCCCGCGGCGACGAGGCCGGTGCGGAAGGCGGTGCGGCGGTGCGTGGCCGCGCCGCGCCCGGCGGAGACGCCCGCCCTGATGGCGGGGAGCGCGGTGGCCAGTGCCGTCGCCGTGGAGACGGCGAGGGTCGTGGCCGGGAGGCGCGCGGGGGCGCCGGAGATCTCGTGCCTGCTCAGGGCGGTCAGCGTGTAGGTGTGGGCGCCGACGAGGGCTGCGGGGACGGCGCCCCTGCGCAGCGCGACAGCCGCCGAAACGTTACTGCTCGATCCGTGGGCGGTACCGGCGGCGAGCGCCCCGGCCAGGACGTCCAGGGTGCGGGCCCCGGCCATGGCCGCCGCGCCGGCCGGAGTGGACTTGAGCTTCAGGTCGTACGCCCAGACCAGCCCCGTCAGCGGGAGCGCCGCCGCCAGGCTCCGTCGGCCCCCGGCGGCGGCCGCGAGACCGAGGCCCGCGGCGGTCAGCCCGCCGGCCACGGCGAGCGCGGTACGCCGGGGCACACGACCCGAGGGGACCGGGCGGTCCGGGCGTTCGACGGCGTCCACGGTGGCGTCGGCGTAGTCGTTGAGGGCCATGCCCGCCCAGTAGAGGCAGACGGACGAACCGATGATTCCGAACGTGCGGGCACCCAGCGGGCGTCCGGCGGCGGCCGCTCCCGCGATCACGTCGCCAGGGACGCTCAGCGCGGCCGGCGCCCTGACGAGGAGCGCGAGGTCGGCGAGGCGCACGGCAGACCGGGATCCGAAGCGGGAAACCGCTTTCCGATCTTTCATAACCGCACCTTACTCGCGGCCCCTTGAACTCTCAGTTAACTACCAGTGTGTAAACGAAGTGACATAGGCGACAGGGATTACCCTTTTCGGGTACCGCCAACTCCGTGTAAAAGTGGCTCATTTGGGCTGCGTCCGCAGCCGCCGCCACACCGCCTTGGCCGCGTTGTGCCCCGACATGCCGTGCACACCGGGTCCCGGCGGGGTCGCCGAGGAGCAGATGAAGACCGAGGGATGCGGGGTGCCGTACGGGAACAGGGAGAGTTTGGGCCGGAGCAGGAGCTGCAGACCGGAGGCGGCGCCGCACGCGATGTCCCCACCGACGTAGTTGGCGTTGCGCGCGGCCAGTTCGGGCGGACCGGCGGTCGCGCGGGCCAGGACGCGGTCGCGGAACCCCGGTGCGAAACGCTCCAGTTGACGCTCTATCGCGTCCGTGAGGTCCCCGGTCCAGCCGTTCGGCACATGGCCGTACGCCCAGAAGACGTGCTTGCCCTCGGGGGCGCGGGTGGGGTCGGCGACGCTGGGCTGCACGGTGATCAGGAAGGGCGGGTCCGGTGCGCGGTCCGTGCGGGATGCCGCGTACAGGGCGGCGCCGATCTCGGACTCCCCGGCCGCGACCTGGACGGTGCCGGCGCCGCGCGCCTCCGGGGCGGTCCACGGCACGGGGCCGTCGAGCGCGTAGTCGACCTTGAAGACGCTCGCCCCGTACCGGTACGACTCGTAGTAGCGGCCGAAGCCCGCGATCCGGGCCAGGGCGGCGGGTGAGGTGTCGAAGACGTACGCGCGCGCGGGCGGCAGGTCGTCGAGGCGCTTGACCTCGTAGTCGGTGTGGACGGTGCCGCCGAGGTCCTTCAGGTACGCGGTCAGCGCGTCCGAGATGGACTGCGAGCCGCCGCGGGCCACGGGCCAGCCGCGGGCGTGGGCGGCCAGCGCGAAGACCAGGCCGACGGCGCCGGTGGCGAGGCCGTCGAGTGGCGCCATGACATGGGCGACGAGGCCGGCGAACAGGGTCTTGGCACGCTCGTCGCGGAAGCGGCGCGTCAGCCAGGTGGAGGGCGGCAGCCCGACCAGGCCGAAGCGGGCCAGGGTGACCGGGTCGCGTGGCAGGGAGGTCAGCGGCAGCGACATGAAGTCGCGGACCAGGGTGTCCCACCTGGGTAGGAACGGCTCGACCAGCCTGCGGTACGACCCGGCGTCACGCGGTCCGAACGAGGCCGCCGTCTCGGCCACCGACCGGGCCAGCACCGCCGCCGTGCCGTCGGGGAACGGGTGGGCCATGGGCCGCTCGGCGTGCAGCCACTCCAGGCCGTACCGCCCTAGGGGCATCGCGTCGAACGCGGGCGAACTGATACCCAGAGGGTGCGCGGCCGAGCACGGGTCGTGCCGGAAGCCGGGCAGGGTGAGCTCCTCGGTACGGGCTCCCCCGCCCACGGTGCCGCGCGCCTCGAACACGGCCACGGAGAAGCCCCGGCGGGCCAGCTCCACGGCAGCCGTCAGTCCGTTCGGCCCCGCACCCACCACGACCGCATCGAGCATCGACGGCACCTTCGGACTCCTTCGTCAGCCGATGGCCACTCGGGATCAGGATATGCCGGGGGACCGACAGGGCCGGGCCACGGGTGGGCGCGCGGCGGGCGACAGGCCCTGCCCCGCTGCTCAGGCTCCGTCCGACAGCAGGTCCAGCACCCGGCGCGCCGTGTCCTCGTCCCGGGCGGCGGTGAACGGCAGGGCGTTGTCCCCGGTGACACGGAACGGTTCGCCCGTGCGGGTCAGGTGCGTACCGCCCGCCTCCTCTACCAGGAGGATGCCCGCGGCGTGATCCCACGCCGCTTCCCAGGAGAAGGCCGTGGCCTCCAACTCACCGCGTGCGATGGCGAGATACTCCAGGCCGGCCGAGCCGCACGGGCGCGCGGCGACTCCGTCGGTGCGCAGGCCGAGGAGGGCCCGCTTCTGCTCGTCGGTCGTGTAGTCCGGGTGGGAGTGGGCCACCCGCAGGTCCTCCCCCGGCACGGGTGAGCCGGCCCGCAGGGGCTCGCCGTCGAGGGTGGCGCCCCCGCCCCGTACCGCGACGGCGACGAGGTCGAGGGCCGGAGCGTAGATCCAGGAGGCCAGGAGGACGCCGTGCCGGGCGAGCGCGACCATGGTGCAGAAGCCGGGCTCGCCGCGGACGAACTGGCGGGTGCCGTCCACGGGGTCGACGATCCACACCGGGGCCTCGCCCTGAATCGCCTCGTACGACGCCGGGTTGGCGTGCACCGCCTCCTCGCCGACCACGACGGAACCGGGCAGCAGCTCGGTGAGCGCCTCCGTCAGATACAGCTCGGCCTTGCGGTCGGCGTCCGTCACCAGGTCGTGCGGGCCGCTCTTCTGGTCCACCTCGTGCGCCGCGAGCTGACGGAATCGCGGCATGATCTCGGCGGCGGCCGCCTTGCGGACGGCCTCCTCGACATCGGTGACGTGCCGGGCGAGAAACTCGTCGATGGTTTCACTGTCTTCGATCATGCCTCCATGAGAGCACGTGTCACTGACAATCCCTGCCCGTACGGTGCACTCCGGGTGGAATCACCGTGAATACCGGGAGCCCGGGGGCGTGGGGGCACGAGGGCGTAGGGGCGCGAGGGCGACGGAGACGTACGGACTGGCGCTCAGCGGCCGACCGCGTACCCCTGCATCCCCCGTGGGTTCGCCGCCGCGGACAGCACGCCGGTCTCCGGGTCGCGGGCGACCGCGCACAGGCGGCCCTCGGACCAGGGGTCACCGACCAGTACGTCGTGTCCGCGCCGCCGTAGTTCCTCGACGATCCCGGACGGCATGCGGGACTCGACCGTGACGCTGCCGGGGCGCATGCCGCGGGGGTAGAAGGAGCCGGGGAAGGAGTCGTTGTGCCAGTTCGGCGCGTCGATCGCGCCCTGGAGGTCGAGGCCGCCGCGGACGTGGGGGCGCAGGGCGACCGCGAGGAAGAAGTGCAGCTGCCACTGGTCCTGCTGGTCGCCGCCGGGCGTGCCGAACGCCATGACCGGCACCCCGTCGCGCAGCGCGAGCGACGGCGTGAGCGTGGTGCGCGGCCGGCGGCCGGGGGTGAGGGAGTTCGGCAGGCCCTCGTCCAGCCACGTCATCTGCAGCCGGGTGCCGAGCGGGAAGCCGAGCTCGGGCACCACCGGGTTCGACTGGAGCCAGCCTCCGCTGGGCGTGGCCGCGACCATGTTGCCCCAGCGGTCGACGACGTCCAGGTGGCAGGTGTCGCCGCGGGTGCCACCGTCCTCAGCGACGTCCGGCTCACCCGGGACCGGCGACAGCGGGCTCTTCGCGACCGTCGGCTCGCCGACGCCCAGCACACCAGGGCCGGGTTCGTCCCTCGCCACCACGCGCGCGTGGGCGCTCAGCCGCGGCGCGCGCCCTCCGGGGCTGCCGGGTCGCAGCTCGTACGACGCCGACTCGCCGACGAGCGCACGCCGCCCGGCGTTGTACTCCTCCGACAGAAGGTCGGCGACGGGCGCCTCGGCCGCGTCCCCGTACCAGGCCTCCCGGTCGGCCATCGCGAGCTTGCATCCCTCGACGAGCAGGTGCACGTACTCGGCCGACCCGTAGCGCGGCAGCTCGGCCGGCAGGAGCGCGAGTTGCTGCAGCAGTACCGGGCCCTGGCTCCAGGGGCCCGCCTTGCACAGGGTCCAGCCGTTCCAGTCGTAGGTCACCGGCGGCTCGTAGGACGCGGACCAGGACGCCAGGTCGGCGGCCGTGAGCGTGCCGGCGTGGCGCTCGCCGCTGGTGTCCGTCGTGGGCCGCGCGGCCTGCCGCACCAGCGCCTCGGCGATGAAGCCTGACCGCCACACCTGCCGTGCCGCCTCGATCTCGGCCACCCTGTCCCCCGCGCCCGACACCTCGGCGAGCAGCCGCTTCCAGGTGGCGGCCAGCGCCGGGTTGCGCAGCAGCTCACCCGCGCGCGGGGCCTTCCCGCCGGGCAGGTAGACCTCGGCCGACGAGTGCCACTCCTCCTCGAAGAGGACACGGACCGTCTCGACGGTCTCACCGACACGTTCCACGGGCGCGTGCCCGTCCTCCGCGTACCCGATGGCGTACTTCAGGACGTCGGCCAGGGACTTCGTCCCGTGGTCGCGCAGCAACAGCATCCAGGCGTCGAAGGCGCCCGGCACGGCCGCCGCGAGCGGTCCGGTGCCGGGTACGAGGTCCAGACCGAGTCCCCTGTAGTGCTCGATCGTGGCCCCGGCGGGCGCGACGCCCTGCCCGCACAGCACCCTGACCTCGCCGCCTGCCGGGGCGAGGATGATCGGGACCTCGCCCGCCGGGCCGTTGAGGTGGGGTTCGACGACGTGCAGCACGAAACCAGCGGCCACGGCCGCGTCGTACGCGTTGCCGCCGTCCTCCAGGACTGCCATCGCCGACTGCGAGGCGAGCCAGTGTGTGGAGGACACCATGCCGAAGGTGCCCGAGAGGGTGGGCCGGGTGGTGAACATACAGCTCTCACCTCGCTGTTCGCGCGCGTCGGTCGGTCCGACCAGCGCTCAGGACCTGCCCAGCCGGGCTGTCGGCATGCGTCACACCGGTCCCCCGTGTCCCCCTCGCCGGCCGGTCACTCGGCCGCGTGCTCGGCGGCGGGCCCGGCGAGGTCCGCCGTCCACCTCTCCTCGATCCGTGCGACCTTCCACACCAGCAGGGCGACCGCCCACGTGGCGAAGAAGAGCCCGACGACGACGTAGCCGATGACGTTGAGGTCCAGCCCGGAGACCCAGTCCCAGAACGGGCCGTGCAGATCCGCCTTCTCGGCGATCAGGCCCAGCAGTTCGACCGTGCCGATGATGAGCGCGACGGCCACCGACAGGCCCGTGATCATGAGGTTGTAGTAGACCTTGCGGACCGGCTTGGAGAACGCCCACCCGTACGCGAAGTTCATGAACGAGCCGTCGATCGTGTCCAGCAGCGACATGCCGGCCGCGAAGAGGACCGGCAGGCAGAGGATCGCGTACCAGGGCAGCCCGGAGACCGCACCCGAGCCCGCCAGCACCAGCAGCGCGACCTCCGTCGCCGTGTCGAAGCCGAGGCCGAAGAGCACGCCGAGCGGGTACATCTGCCACGGCTTCGTGATCGACTTCATCAGCCGGCCGAGGAGCCGGTTCATGAAGCCCCGGTTGTTCAACTGCCGCTCCAGCGCCTCCTCGTCGAAGGATCCGGAGCGCATCTCTCGGAAGACCTTCCAGATCCCCGCCAGGATCACCAGGTTGATGACCGCGATGAGGTACAGGAAGGTCCCGGAGACGGTGGTGCCGATCCAGCCGGTGAGGTCGTGCAGCCGGGATTCGTCGTTCCGCACCGGTCCGGTGAGCGCCTTGACCCCGAGCGAGAGCAGGAAGGTGAGGGCGAAGACGACGCTCGAGTGGCCGAGCGAGAACCAGAAGCCGACCGACAGCGGGCGCTGTCCCTCGCTCATCAGTTTGCGCGTGGTGTTGTCGATGGCGGCGATGTGGTCGGCGTCGAAGGCGTGCCGCATGCCGAGGGTGTACGCGGTGACACCCATCCCGACGCCGAAGGTCGCGGAACCCAGGCGGTAGTGCTCGGGGGCGACGATCACCACGAGCGTGAACCAGCCGATGACGTGCAGCGCCAGGATGAACGCGGCCATACCGCCGAGGTTCGCCCACTCCCGTCGTGTCATCGAGGCGCGGACGCGGCGCCATGAGGAACGGCCCTTCGCTGCCATGGCCGGGTCGAGGGTACGGGGAGGGGTGGCCATGGGAACGGGCGTGCCTTCTTCTCGTGCTCGGCGTGTCTGCTTGTTCGACCGGTTCGGCTTCTTGCTCGGCGACCCGTTCAGCCTCGTGCGCAGCTGTGGCAGCTGCAACCCCGTCGCAGTAAAGCCCGCGTCACGTTTCCGTCAGCGCCTGCGGAGCGACGGAGGGGCGCAGGTCCACCCGGGCGACCTCACGTTCCCGGAACCAGTCGAGCAGTGCCCGCCTGATCGAGCGGTCGTGGCCACGCCGCCGGTGCGCCGGGTCGGTGACCACGCCGATCACGTGCCCGATCCGGCCGTTGGGCAGGTGCGGGCCGGGCAGCCGTTGCTCGATGGCGCCGATGCCGCAGGCGGCGAGACCGTCGTGACCGTCACCCACCACGAGGACGCGCACGCTGTCCATGGCCAGCTGTTCCCTCAGCACCACGGCCAGGGCGTCCAGCCACTCCTCGTCCGCCGACGCGCGGGTGAACTCGAACAGCGAGGCCTGCAGACGTACGAGCTCCACGAGGTCGTACTCCACGGCCTGCCGTACGTCGGGCCGGTCTCCGGTGCGTTGTCGCATACCGACCAGGCTGCTGTAATGACCTTGTGCATCTCAACCCTTACGGCCAGGACGCCGTGGAGCTGGCCGCGGACCTGGCCAACCGGCGCCCGGCCGACGCCGAGGAACTCGCGGACCGCTGTCGCGCAGCAGGGCTCGTGCTGGAACTCCCGGTCACACCACACGACCTCGACCACGCCCAGGAGGCACTGGACGCGTGGGAGAAGGTCGTCGACGCCACGGACGAGCACGAGCGCGCCGGACTGCTCAACCACATGCTGGCGGCGTCCACCGCCCACCCGCGGATGACCAACCACACCGGAACCGGCTGGCACATGCACTACCGCGACGAACGGCTGTCCCTCGGCTCCCTGTTGTTCTCACTGATCTCCGTGGGCACCGCACTGCACCTGTCGGGACGGGGCATGCACCGCCTGCGGCGCTGCGCCGTGTCCGAGTGCGCCACGATCTTCGCCGACACCTCCCGCACCGGAAGACAGCGCTACTGCTCCCCACGCTGCGCCAACCGCGACGCGGTACGCCGCCACCGGGCGCGCACCGGGCCGTCCGCCCCCTGAAAGCCGGCTGCCCTGACGATCGGCGGCCCCTGACCGTCGGCTGCCCCCCGGGCTACGGCCGGCGCCTGCCCGCCGTCAGCAGATGCCCGCTCACACCGAGCAGCGACGGCTCGGACTCGATCCGCCGGGTCGCCGCGAGAACGGTCTCGCGCCGCTCGGGGTCGTCCAGCCACTCCTCGACGCCGCCCATCAGCCAGGCGACGCCCTCGACGCCGTACTGGCCCTCGCACACGAGGCCCGCGTCGGTGAACTCGCCGGGGACCTCGGCGGGGTCCGCGAAGTACGCGGTGGTGAAGAGGGGGTCCTCGGGTACGGGCACGTGACGGCCGTCGGCCAGGACGGCGTCGGTCCGCGCGCGCCGCGCCGGCATGAAGTAGTGCCCCAGCTGAAGGCCGTCGTGGAGACATGCGAACCGGTTGATCGTGGCCGCGACGACCAGCCCACCCGGCTTGACCGCCCTGAGCGCCTCGCCGAGTGCGCGTACCCGGTCGTCGCGCTCCGGCAGGTGGTAGAGGGGTCCCAGCAGGAGCACGACGTCGTACACCGCGTCCTCGGCAGGCAGCTCGCGGGCATCGCCGGGCCGGACACTGACTCCTGGCAGCCGCGCGGACTGTTCGAGGTGGAGCGGTACGGGGTCCACGAGCTCCACCTCGTACCCGTCGCCCGCAAGCCACTCGGCGTGCACGCCGCTGCCGCCGCCGACGTCGAGCACGCGCGCGGGCGTCTCGGGAAGGAGCCGACGCAGCACCTCCTGGGTGCGCCAGAACTCCAGCCGTCCGGCGCCCTGTTTGAGGCGGGCATCCTCCTCTCCCCGCTCGTAGTAGGCAAGGATCTCCGAACGCAGAGCGGGTGGTTGGGACTCGGTGGCGGTCTGTGACTGAGTCATGCCTCAAGGCTGCTGATCCCGGACAGGACCCCGCAACCGGTTAATCCTTCAGGGGATCTTCTTCCACGCCGTCGTCCCCAGGACGTTCTCCGGGCCGATGTCGAGGTAGTCCTCGGCGCGCACAGTCGTGACGTCGTCCCCCTTCCCGGGTGCGACGCGCAGGAACGTGCTCTTCCCGGTGTTCATCCGCCAGTACAGCGCCGCGCCGGCGGTCTCGCCCGGAGCGAGGGTCAGCGGCTGGGGGCCGGGGTCCTCCGGGGCCATGGGCACCTCGTCCGTGCCCTCGACGGTGCGCACGCCCTTCATGGCCGCGCCCGACTCGTCGAGCACCGTGACGGAGGGGTAGCCCTTCAACTCGTACGGCTTCGACGAGCAGTTGGTCAGGGTGAGGGTCGTCGCGCGCAGTCCCATGGCGGCGTTGACGAGTTCGGTGCCGAAGCGCACGCCGGACGGCGGGCAGCCCTCCTGCGGCTGGACCCTTACCGACGGTGAGGCGTCGGGAGTCACGGAAGCGGACGGTGGAGCGGGCGGTGGCTCGGGTGCCCGGCTCGTGGCCGGCGGGCGTTCGGGATCGGGGTCGAGCTCACGGTCCAGTTCGGTGGAGAGCCCGCATCCGCTCGCGCACAGCGCCAGCACGCCGAATAGGAGGGCGTACCGGGACGAGGTGCGGCGTATCGCGATCACGCGCCGATCCTCGCACGCGCCCTCCGCGGAAGGGCTCACTCCGCCGGGCCGCGTGCCGTCACCAGTCCCGACTCGTAGGCGAACACGACGAGTTGGGCCCGGTCGCGGGCGCCGAGCTTCGTCATCGCGCGGCTCACATGGGTCTTGGCGGTGAACGGGCTGATGACCATGTGCTCGGCGATCTCCTCGTTGGTGAGCCCCCGCGCGGCCAGCGCCGTGACCTCGCGTTCGCGGCGGGTGAGGCACTCCAGGCCGGGTGCGGTGGCACGGTCCGGTGGCCGGGACACGAACTCGCCGATCAGCGTCCGCGTCACCGACGGTGACAGCAGTGCCTCGCCGCCCGCCACGACCTCGATGGCCTGGAGCAGGTCGGCGGGCTCCGTGTCCTTGAGCAGGAAGCCGCTGGCACCGGCGCGCAACGCCTCGAAGACGTAACTGTCGAGGCCGTAGTTGGTGAGGATCACGACGCGCACGCCGGACAGGGCCGGGTCGGCCGCGATACGGCGGGTGGCCTCGATGCCCGTCATCACCGGCATCTGCACGTCGACGAGCGCGATGTCCGGGACCTCGGCGCGTACCAGGGCCACTCCCTGCTCGCCGTCCGCGGCCTCGCCCACCACCTCGATGCCGTCCTCGGCGTCCAGCAGAGCCCGGAAGCCCGCCCGCATCAGCGCCTGGTCGTCGACGAGCGCCACCCGGATCACGTCGTCCGTCATCCCGAATCCCCCAGCGGCAGCCGCGCCAGCACCGCGAATCCGCCCTCCTCGCGCGGGGAGGCGTCCAGTGTGCCGCCGAGGGCGGTGACGCGTTCGCGCATGCCGGTGAGGCCGATGCCGGGGGTGGGCGGACAGGCCGGGTCGGCGGTGCCGTCGTCCTCGACGCGTACCGTCACGTCACCCTCGCCGTACGCGAGTTGGACGCTGACCTTGGCCGGGCCGGCGTGCCGTGCCGCGTTCGTGAGTGCCTCCTGGACGATGCGGTACATCGCCCGGCCGACCGTCTCCGTCAGCCGCCGCTCCTCCCCCGTCACCGTCAGATCGACCGCGAGCCCCGCCGCCCGCGCCCGCTCCACGAGCAGTGCGGGTGTGCCGGTCGGCTCGTCGGTGCGCAGCACGTCCAGCGTGGCGCGCAGCTCGCGCATGGCCTCGCCGCTCGCCTCCTGGATCGCGAGCAGCGCGGGCGGCACCTCCTCGCCGCGCTTGCGGGCCAGGTGCACGGCGACGCCCGCCTGGAGTTTGACGATCGAGATGCTGTGGGTGAGGGAGTCGTGCAACTCCCTCGCTATGCGCAGGCGTTCCTCGCCGGCCCTGCGCAGCGCCGCCTCCTCCCGGGTGCGTTCGGCCTCCAGTGCTCGCTGTTCGGTCTGGCGCAGATACGCCTGCCAGTTGCGGTCGGCCAGGCCCGTCACCACCGCGCACAGGAACCAGCCGGCGAGCAGCAGCGTCTCGCGCGTGATGTCCGAGGTGGCCGAACCCGCCGCCGCGTAGCCGCCGAGGAAGACGGCGGCCGCCGCGGCGGCCGTGCCCCGGTGTCCGGACCGCGACGCGGTGTGCACCGCGCCCACGACGGGGATGGCCAGGGTGCTCGCGGGCCCGGCGTGGAGGACTTCGGCGAGGAGGCAGCCGGTGGTGACCGCGAGGACCGCGCGCGGGGCGGTGCGGTGCGCGGCGATGGCCAGCGAACCGGCCGCGATCAGCGCCCAGTCGAGGGGCCCCGCACGGTCGTCCGCCACGGCGGCGAGCACGGTGATCGCGCCGGCCACGACCGCGCCGGCCGCGTCGGCGAGTCGCTCGCGTGTGATTCGATGCCCGCTCATGCCCGCACAGTAGACCGCCCCGCCGACAGGGACGTCAGTCCTGCGGACGGCTCCTGGACTACTCCCCGGGTAGTAGTGCCGACCGTCGGCCGGCCCGGTCGTCGCAGCGTCAACTGCCTTCCGCGGTACGACGATTCGCCCCGCCCCGGCGGCGCACGCTACTGCCCATGTCCACACCCTTCCGTCACACGGAGCCCCTCCCGCCCAGGTCGGCCACCGGCACCGTCGCCGAGGTGTACGCGCAGATCGCCCTCGACTTCGGCATCGCCGAGCCCTCCACCTTCGTGGTCCTGTCCTCCGCGCCCGAACTCCTCGCGCCCGCCTGGGCGTTACTGCGTGAGTCGCTCATCGCGGGGGCCGGCAGCCGGACCGGCAAGGAACTGGTGGCGCTCGGGGTGTCGCTCGCCAACAGGTGCCCGTTCTGCGTGAACGCGCACACCGTGCTCCTGCACGCCACCGGCGACCATGCGCTCGCCGAACGGGTGGCCCGCGGGGAGCGCCCTGAGAGCGAGGAGCACGCGCGCCTGCTCGCCTGGGGGCAGCGCACGCGTGTGCCCGGCGCCGCTTTGGAGCCGTACCCCTTCCCGCGCGAGCACGCCCCCGCCCACCTCGGCACCGCGCTCACCTTCCACTTCATCAACAGGATCGCGTCGGCCCTGCTGACCGAGAACCTGCTGCCGGCGGGCGCCCAGGGCTTCCGCGCGGTACGGAGCCTCGCGGGGCGGGCGCTCTCCAGGGCCGTGCGCCGTCCCGCCCGGCCCGGCGAGTCCCTCGTGCTGCTCGACCACATCGATCCCGGCGAGGCCCCGGCGTGGGCGGGCGGCACGCCGGTCGGCCTCGCATACGCGGCGCTGCTCAGGGCGGCCATGGCGGGCGCGGGCCTCCTCGACGCCGACGACCACGACCTCGTGGAGGCCGTCCTGCAGGACTGGGACGGCACCCATCCGCCGCTCGCCCTGGACGGTTTCCCGGACCGCCGGGAGCGCCCGGGGGCTCGGCTCGCGCTGCTGGCCGCCCTCGCGCCGTACCGCATCACGGACGAGGACGTGGCGGCCTGGCGCCGGCCCGAGCACACCGACCACTGTCTGGTGCACCTGGTCGCGTACGGCGCCTTCACGGCCGTGGACCGTATCGAAAGCGCTCTTTCCGCTCAAATCATCCAGGAGGCCATGTAACTCACCCAGGACACCACGTAACCACGGCCCTCCCGTAACGGCGTCGGCACGGAGCGAGTTGGCCCTTCCGCCTCACAGGGAGTCATGTGACACTGGCGTCCCGTCCGCAGTGCGGACTCCCTCCGCACCGTCCCCCACAAGAAGTGCGTCGTGCGTTCTCTCCCCTTGCCGCTCGCCCTCACCGCGCGTCTGTCACCCGTCGTCGTGCTCGCCGCGATGGGCTGGGCGTTGACGTCCGGTCCGTTCGCCGCGACTCCGGCCGGGGAGAACGATCCGGCCGGGAAGAACGCCGCCGCGTCCGGGTCCGACAAGTCCGCTCCCGCGACATCCGCGGCCTCCAAGACGTATCCGCAGGCACCCGCCCCCTGCAAGGGCATCTCGGAAAAAACGGTCAAATCCCTTGTTCCTGGCGCCAAGGCGGCAGGGAAGGAGATAACGTCGACCGACAAGGCCATACGACGCACCTGCTCCTGGAACGCCCTCAAGGGCTACGACTACCGCTGGCTCGACGTCTCCTACGAGATCAAGGACTCCGACCAGAAGGCCCGGACCGCCTACGAGCAGCGCACCAAGGAGGCGAGCGGCGGAGGGGTGGTGCCCGGCCTCGGTGACGCGGCGTACTCCGTCGTGAACCTCACCACCGACAAGAAGCAGCAGACGCGGGAGGGCGTGGTGATCGCCCGCGCCTCCAACGCTCTCGTGGTCATCACGTACAACGGCAGCAACTTCGAGACCAAGAAGGCGCCCGGCACGGACGAGATCAACAAGGGCGCCATCAAGGCCGCGAAGGAGGCGGTGGCCGCGCTGGTCGACGCCCAGTAGACCGGGACAGACCGGGACGTCCCAGCACGGCCACACCGTCAGAAGACCGTTATCTCAGCCGCGTCAGGCGTGGGCCGGCTGTCGCTCCCTTCCGCCCATCAGCGCCACGTACAGCACCAGCGACGTGGCCAGGCCCACGGCCCAGCCGTAGTCGGCGAGCGGCTTCAGGAACGGGATCAGTCCGTCGGCCGGGAACGGGCCCGTCTTCACCCCCTTGGCGTCCACGCCCGAGTACGAGCCGCCCACGGCGAGCACACCGCCGATCACGAAGGCGGCCACGGCCCGCCAGTTCCAGCCGTTCGCGTACCAGTAGCGACCGCCCGGCCGGTACAGGTCCGCGAGGTGCAGGACCGTGCGGCGGACGATCCAGTAGTCGGCGATGAGGATGCCCGCGACCGTGCCGAGCAGACCGCCGACCACACCGAGCCACGTGAAGATGTAGAACTCGGGTGTGGAGATCAGCTTCCACGGGAAGATCAGCACCCCGATGACACCGGTGATCAGCGCGCCCGTACGGAAGTTGATGAGCTTCGGGGCCAGGTTGGCCAGGTCGTACGCCGGGGAGACCACGTTCGCCGCGATGTTCACGGAGATGGTGGCCACCAGCACGATGATCAGGGCGAAGAGCAGGCCGAAGGCGCTGTCCGTCTTGGCGGCCAGCGTGACCGGGTCCCAGATCGCCTCGCCGTAGACCACCTCGGAGCCGGAGGTGACCAGCACGGCGAGGACCGCGAACAGCGTCATCGTCGTGGGCAGCCCCAGCGACTGGCCCCAGGTCTGGGCCTTCTGGCTGGCGCCGAAGCGGGTGAAGTCGGGGATGTTGAGGGACAGAGTGGCCCAGAAACCGATCATTCCCATGAGGGACGGGAAGAAGACCGGCCAGAAGTCGGCGCCCCAGCCCAGCTTCGAGGGCTGGTCGAGCAGCGCGCCGAATCCGTCCGCCTTGACCGCGATCCAGATCAGCAGCACGAGCGCGCCCACGATCACGAAGGGCGCGGCCCAGTTCTCGAAGTGCCGCAGGAAGTCCATGCCGCGGTAGATGATGGCGATCTGCGCGGCCCAGAAGAGGAGGAAGCAGAGCCACAGCGGCCAGGGGTTGCCGGCGATCCGGCTCGCGTTCTCCCAGTGACCGCCGGTGAGCTTGGAGCCCAGGGCGAAGACGCCGCTGCCGCCGATCCAGGTCTGGATGCCGAACCAGCCGCAGGCCACGGCCGCACGGATCAGCGCCGGGATGTTGGCACCGCGCAGACCGAAGGAGGCGCGGGCGAGCACCGGGAAGGGGATGCCGTACTTGGGTCCGGCGTGCCCGGTGGCCAGCATCGGCAGCAGCACGATGATGTTGGCGAGGGCGATGGTGAAGACTGCCTGCTTCCAGTCCATGCCGAGGGCGACCAGGCCGGAGGCCAGGGTCCAGCTGGGGATGCAGTGGGCCATGGAGATCCACAGGGCCGCGAAGTTGTACGTCGTCCACTTGCGCTCGGAGACCGGGACGGGACGCAGGTCCTCGTTGGCGAAGGGGCTGTCGGCGGGGAAGGCCTCGGGGGCGAGCTCGATCCGGCCGTCGCTGTCGGCGGTCTGGGCTATCGACGACCCCGTGGGGACTGTTTCGGTCATGGGCAGGCCAATCAGGGGAGGTGGGACGGGAAAGGCCGTGCGGTGGCCTGGGCGGTGCCGGCCCCTCCCCGGAACGGAGGGAGGGGAGACCAGGTGTGGGGGTCGGGTGGTGCGGTGGTGGGAGCGGCGGGTCAGGCGTTGACCGCGGGGATCACCTGCGTGCCGTACCTGTCGATCACGGTTTCCTGGGCGTCGTGCATGTCGTACACGGCGAACTGGTCCACGCCCAGCTCGCGCAGTGCGTTCAGCTTCTCGATGTGCTTCTCGACGGGTCCGATGACGCAGAACCGGTCGACGATCTCGTCGGGTACGAACTGGGTGTCCGGGTTGTCGGCGCGCCCGTGGTGGGAGTAGTCGTACCCCTCACGGGCCTTGATGTAGTCGGTGAGTTCGTCGGGTACGGCCGCGGAGTGCTCGCCGTACTTGGCGACGAGGTCCGCGACGTGGTTCCCGACCATGCCGCCGAACCAGCGGCACTGCTCGCGTGCGTGGGCGAGCGCCTCGGGAGAGTCGTCCTCGGTGACGTACGCGGGGGCGGCCACGCAGATCCTGACGTCGGACGGGTCGCGCCCGGCGGCGACGGCCGCGTCCTTCACCGCCTTGACCATGTACTCGGTCAGGTACAGGTCCGCGAGCTGGAGGATGAAGCCGTCGGCCTCCTCACCGGTCATCTTCAGGGCCTTCGGTCCGTACGCGGCCATCCAGACCGGGAGTTCGGCGCCGGGTCTGATCCAGGGGAACCGGACGACGGTGCCGCCGCCGAGGTCGGCCTCTCCCCCGCCGCCCAGGGACCGGATCACCTTCATGGCCTCGCTGATGCGGGCCAGCGTGTTGGGCTTGCGGCCGGCGACCCGCATCGCGGAGTCACCGCGGCCGATGCCGCACACGGTGCGGTGGCCGAACATGTCGTTGAGGGTGGCGAAGGTGGAGGCGGTGACCTCCCAGGTGCGGGTGCCCGGGTTGGTGACCATGGGGCCGACGATCAGTCTCGAGGTGTGGGACAGGATCTGGCTGTAGATGACGAACGGCTCCTGCCACAGCACGGCGGAGTCGAAGGTCCAGCCGTGGGTGAAGCCGTTGTCCTCGGCACGCTTCATCAGGTCGATGACCCGCGAGGCCGGCGGATCGGTCTGCAGGACGAGTCCGAAGTCCATGGGCGTCCACTCCTGGTTCAGGTCAGGTACTGACAGGTGGAGCGGGGGGTGTAGACGCCGTGACCCGCGCGTCCGGTGAACTCCCGCTCGGTGATGACGAGTTCGCCGCGCGAGAGGACGGTCTCGACCCGGCCGGTGGTGCGCTTGCCCTCGTACGCCGAGTAGTCGACGTTCATGTGGTGGGTCTCGGCGGACATGACCTGCTCGGCGTCCGGGTCGTAGATGACGATGTCGGCGTCGGCGCCCGGGGCGATGGTGCCCTTCTTGGGGTACAGGCCGAACATGCGGGCCGGGGTGGCGCAGGCGATCTCGATCCAGCGCCGCCGCGAGATGTGCCCGTCGACGACCGCCTGGTGGAGCAGGTCCATACGGTTCTCGACGCCGGGGAGACCGTTCGGGATCTTGGAGAAGTCGCCGCGGCCGAGCTCCTTCTGACCGGTGAAGCAGAAGGGGCAGTGGTCGGTGGAGACCACCTGGAGGTCGTTGGTCCTCAGGCCCCGCCACAGCCTGGCCTGGTGCTCCTTCGGCCTGAGCGGTGTGCTGCACACGTACTTCGCGCCCTCGAAGTCCGGCTCCGCGAGGTTGTCCGTGGACAGGAACAGGTACTGGGGGCAGGTCTCGCCGAAGACGTTGAGTCCCTCGTCGCGTGCCCGCGCCAACTCGGCGACCGCCTCCATCGCCGAGACGTGCACGACGTACAGGGGCGCACCGGCCACCTGGGCGAGTTTGATGGCGCGGTGGGTGGCCTCGGCCTCCAGCAGGGCCTTGCGGACCTCGCCGTGATAGCGGGGGTCGGTCTCCCCTCGCGCCAGCGCCTGCTCGACGAGCACGTCGATGGCGATGCCGTTCTCGGCGTGCATCATGATCAGGCCGCCGTTGTCGGCGGAGCGCTGCATGGCGCGCAGGATCTGGCCGTCGTCGCTGTAGAAGACGCCGGGGTAGGCCATGAACTGTTTGAAGGAGGTGACGCCCTCCTCCACCAGCAGGTCCATCTCCTTGAGCGTCTCCTGGTTCACATCGGAGACGATCATGTGGAAGCCGTAGTCGATGGCGCACTGGGCGTCGGCCTTCGCCATCCAGGCGTCCAGGCCCTCCCTGAGCGAGTGGCCCACGCTCTGCACGGCGAAGTCGATGATGGTGGTCGTGCCGCCCCAGGCGGCGGCCCGGGTGCCGGTCTCGAAGGTGTCCGAGGCGAAGGTGCCGCCGAACGGCAGCTCCATGTGCGTGTGCGCGTCGACGCCGCCGGGGATCACGTACTTCCCTGTGGCGTCCATCGTGTGCTCGGCCGTCCAGGCCTCGGCGGCCGGGGTGCCGCTCGCGGCGAGGGCGGCGATGCGGCCGTCCTCGATCAGGACGTCGGCGTGGATCTCGTCGGACGCGGTGATGACGAGACCGCCGCGGATGATTTTACGGCTGCTCATGACGCTCCGCTGGTCGCAGGTGGGTACGTGCGGGTTGTTTGTGGTTGCTCGCGCCCACGCGGCGGCAGCCGCATATCGGGCACAGCCCCGCGCCCCTGAGCAACCAGGGGCGCGGCCACGCTTCGTTACGGCGCCGTCAGCGGGTCGTACGCCTCCGGGCGGCGGTCGCGGAAGAACTGCCAGCGGTCGCGGACCTCGCGCAGTTTGGCCATGTCGAGGTCGCGGACGACGAGTTCGGTCTCCTTGTCGCTCGCCACCTCGCCGACGAACTGGGCCTCCGGGTCCACGAAGTACGAGGTCCCGTAGAAGTCGTTGTCGCCGAGGTCCTCGACGCCGACCCGGTTGATCGCGCCGATGAAGTACTCGTTGGCGACGGCCGACGCCGGCTGCTCCAGCTGCCACAGGTAGCGGGAGAGGCCGCGCGAGGTGGCCGACGGGTTGAACACGATCTCGGCGCCCGCGAGCCCCAGCGCGCGCCAGCCCTCCGGGAAGTGCCGGTCGTAGCAGATGTACACGCCGATCCGGCCGGCGGCCGTGTCGAATACGGGCCAGCCCGCGTTGCCCGGGCGGAAGTAGAACTTCTCCCAGAAGCCCGGCACTTGAGGGATGTGGTGCTTGCGGTACTTGCCGAGGTACGAGCCGTCCGCGTCGATCACGGCGGCCGTGTTGTAGAGGACGCCGGGCTGCTCCTCCTCGTACATCGGCAGGACGAGGACGAGGCGCAGCTCCTTGGCGAGCGCCTGGAAGCGCTTGACGATCGGCCCCTCGGGGATCTGCTCGGCGTACTCGTAGAACGCCTTGTCCTGCACCTGGCAGAAGTACGGTCCGTAGAACAGCTCCTGGAAGCACAGGACCTGAGCACCCTGCGCGGCCGCGTCCCGGGCCGCCTGCTCGTGTACCTGGATCATCGATTCCTTGTCGCCGGTCCACGCGGTCTGGAAGACGGCGGCACGGATCACTCTGCTCATCGGGACCTCCGGTCGCTCGGTGTGCGGCGAGCTTAGGGAGCCCGGAAGCGGGCTTTGAGTTGCACGGTGTCACGTCTGAGGGCGTGTGGCGTGCCACGGTGTCACCCTTGCCCTGGCCCATGTTTCACCGCCGTTTTCCCAGGTCTTTCCATGTTTCACAGCTGTTGCGCGGGGCGCGGGTGCGGCTTCGTGGCGAGCCGGGTCAGCCCTGTTGCGCGTCGTGCGCGAGGAGCGCGATGTGCACGGAGGCCGCCTGCTCGAAGTCGTCGAGGTCGACGCCGAGGCGGGTCTCTATCGCCTCCAGACGGCGGTACAGCGCGGGCCGGCTGACGTGGTGGAGCTGCGCGGTGAGGGACTTGTTGCGGCCGGTCGCGAGGTAGGTCCGCAGCACGGGCAGGAGGTCGTGTTCGGCGTGGCGGTCGCCGCAGAGCAGGCCGTCCAGTTCCCGCTCGGCGAAGGCCTGTACGTGCGGGTCGTCCCGGAGCAGCCTGACCAGCCCGCGCAGGTGGACGTCCCTCAGGCGTACGACGACGGGCAGGTCGAGGCCGGCCGCCGACTGGGCCACGGCGTCGGCCACGTGCTGGGCCTCGCGCAGTCCGGCGGGCACGTCCTCCCAGGAGGTGCGCGGGTCCGCGGCAGCCACGACCGTGCTCCCCGCCCCCGACTCCGTACGCAGCCGGGTCGCGAAGTGCGCGGCCAGCGCCTCCGCGTCCTGATCCCGGGCAAGGCTCAGCAGGACGGCCGTCGCCCCCTCGGCGAGCTCGGCTACGAGCCCCGACAGCCCCACCATGCGCAGGACGCGGTCGAGCCCGGAGGGGTCACCGTCCCTCACCACGAGGGGGACGAACGTGCGGCGGTTGACCGGGAGTCCGGCCGCCCGGGCTCTCGGGAGCAGCGCTCTCGCGGGGACGGCTCCGGAGATCAGGTCGGTCAGCAGGCTCTGCGCCGACTCCTCCTCCCAGGTGTGCACGGAGCCGCCGAGCATGTGGTGCAGGACGAGGGCCTCGGCGGCGCGATCCGCGAGCAGCCGCCCGGTGGTCGTGTCACCGCGGTAGCCGCACAGCACGATCCGTCCCCAGCGCTCCCCGCGCCCGCCGAGCTCGGCGCGCACCCAGCCGTCGCCCTCGCTGCCGCCGGCCTGCCGGGAGATGCGCTCCCAGTCGCGCAGCACGTCGTCGACCGCGGACCGCTCCCCGGCCGTGGCGAGCACACGGTGGGCGAGGTTGGTGACGACGACGGGACATCCCGCGTGCTTCGCGATCTCGTCGAGGAGGCGTTGCAGCGGGGCGCCCGCGGTGATGAGCCCGGTCAGTGCCGTCCGTACGGTCTCCGACAGGCTGACGGCCGCGAACTTCCGGCGCACCAGCCGCGACTGGACCTCCTCGGTCAGCTCGGCGAAGGGGAACGGCCGGTGCAGCACCACCATGGGCAGCCCGCACCGCTCCGCCGCCCGGCGCATCACGTCGGGCGGCGACGGGAAGGCCCGGCCGAGTCCCAGGACGACGGCCGCGGCCTCCGCGCGGTGCAAGGAGTGGATGTACTCGGCCTGCGCCTCGGTGTCGCCGGCGAGCAGTACCCCGGTCGTGAGCACCATCTCGCCGCCGCTGAGCATCACGCCGACGTCGGCGGCCTCGGCGACGTGCACCCAGCGCACGAGCCGGTCGAGGTGACTCGCCCCGGCCACCACCTCGGGTTCTCCGGCGAGCACCCGGTCCAGGGCGAGGACCTGGCGGACCGACAGGGCGGGTTCCAGGGCGGCGGTCATGGGCGATTACCCCTTGCTATGAAAATGGCCGGGTACGACCGGCTGTCACAAGAGCGTCCTCAGAGCGCTCTCCAGGATCTCCGCGCCCTCCTCCGCCTCGGCGACGGTGAGCGACAGGGGCGGGGCGACGCGCAGCACGCTGGTGTTGTGGCCGCCGCCCTTGCCGATCAGCAGCCCGCCCTCGCGGGCGGCCTCCAGCACGGCCGCCGCCGCGTCCGGGTCGGCCTCGTCCGTGCCGGGCTTCGCCAGCTCGATGCCGATCATGAGCCCCCGGCCGCGTACCTCGCGGACGGCGGGGACCTGCGCGGCGATCGCCCGCAGCCGCTCGATGAGCAGCCCGCCGACGCGCCGTGCGTTGCCCTGGAGGTCGTGCTCCAGCAGGTAGGTCAGGTTGGCGAGGCCCGCGGCCATGGTGATCTGGGTGCCGCCGAAGGTGGAGATCGAGTTGCTGTCGAGGCAGTTCATGATCTCGGCGCGGGCGACGACACCGCCGATGGACATGCCGTTGCCGATGCCCTTGGCGAAGGTGAGGATGTCCGGCGGCCCGTTCTGGCCGTGGGCCTGCCAGCCCCAGAAGTGCTCGCCGGTGCGGCCCCAGCCGGTCTGCACCTCGTCGGCGATCCACAGGATGTCCTGGGCCTGGAGCACCTCGCGGAAGGCGGCGTACAGGCCGTCGGGCGGCGCGGTGAAGCCGCCGACGCCCTGGATGGGTTCGGCGATGAGGGCGGCGGGCGCGCGGGTGTGGCCGAGGAGGTCCCTCAGGTCCTCGACGCAGGCCGCGATGAAGTCGGCGTCGCTCAGGTCGGCGTAGGGGCCGCGGGTGCGGACGCCGCCGTGGACGTACAGCGTCTGCAGCGGCGAGAGCGAGGTCGGGGACCAGCCCTTGTTGCCGGTGATGCCGACCGCGCTGAACGAGCGGCCGTGGTAGCTGTTGCGCATCGCCAGGATCTGGTTGCTGCGGCGGTACGTCGTGGCCAGCAGCAGCGCGGTGTCGTTGGCCTCGGTGCCGGACGTGGTGAAGAAGACCCGCGCGTCCGGGATGCCGGACAACTTCGCGATGCGCTCGGCGAGTTCGACCATCGGCCGGTTGAGGTACAGCGTGGACGAGTGGATGATCCGCCCGGCCTGCTCGCTGACCGCCTTGGTGACCTCGGGGAGCGCGTGCGCGGTCATCGTGGTGAGGATGCCGTCGAAGAAGTCGAGGTACCTGTTCCCGTCGGCGTCCCAGACGTGGCGGCCCTCGCCGTGGGTGATCTCGAGAGGGTTCGCGTAGTAGAGGGCGAGCCAGTCGGGCATGACGGCCCTGTGGCGCCCGAGCAGTTCACTTGTCACGGCTGTACCAGTCCTTCGTAGGCGTCGGGTCGGCGATCACGGTAGAACGCCCACTGCTGTCGTACGTCCTCGATCAGGTCGAAGTCGAGATCCCGTACGACGAGTTCCTCGTCCCTGTCGCTCGCGGTCCCTCCCACGAACTGTCCTCGGGGGTCGACGAAGTAGCTCGTCCCGTAGAAGTCGTTGTCCCCGTACTCCTCCTTGCCCACACGGTTGATCGCGGCGACGAAGTACTCGTTGGCGACGGCCGCCGCCGGCTGCTCCAGCTGCCACAGGTGGGAGGACAGGCCCCGGTGGGTGGCGGACGGGTTGTAGACGAGCTGGGCGCCGTTCAGGCCGAGCTGCCGCCAGCCCTCCGGGAAGTGGCGGTCGTAGCAGATGTACACGCCGATCTTGCCGACCGCCGTGTCGAAGACGGGCCAGCCCAGGTTCCCCGGCTTGAAGTAGTACTTCTCCCAGAAACCCTTGACCTGCGGAATGTGGTGCTTGCGGTACTTGCCGAGGTAGGTGCCGTCCGCGTCGATCACGGCCGCGGTGTTGTAGTAGAAGCCGGACTGCTCGACCTCGAAGACCGGGACGACGATCACCATGCCCGTTTCGCGGGCCAGATCCCGCATACGACGGACCGTCGGTCCGTCGGGCACGGGCTCGGCCCAGGAGTAGTGCTCGGGCTCCTGGACCTGGCAGAAGTAGGGGGCGTTGAAGACTTCCTGGAAGCCGATGACTCTGGCGCCCCGCCTTGCCGCCTCGCGGGCGTGCTCGATGTGCTTGGCGACCATGGACTCGGTGTCCCCGGTCCAGGTCGCCTGGACCAGAGCGGCGCGTACGACGTCGGCCATGAGCTGCTCCTTCGGCGGGGACGTCAGAGAGCCTCTACGCCCGTAGAAACAGGTCGTAGAGGCTTGAACGTAAGCCTCCCCGCTCACCTGGGCAAGACCATCGCCGTTAACCGGACGAGTCGACCCCGTTTCGCACCCCTCCGGGTGACCGCGCCCGTGCCGTGCCGGGCGGCTGGTCAGGCGGCGAAGCCCGCGACACGCAGGGCGTGGACGAGGTCCCAGTACCGCTCGTCCGACACGCGTCGCGCGGCCTCCAGGAGCAGGGGGCCCACGCGCTGCGGGTCGGCCTCGGCGCTCCGGGCGGCTTCTTCGGGTGTACGGATGCGCACGTACGCGTCCAGGAGCGCGCGTACCTCCCGGTCGCGCCCCTCACGGGCGAGGGCGAGGACGGCGCCGCCGATCTCGCCGGCCGGGCGGGCCACGCCCTGCCGCAGCATCTGCTCCCCGTCGGTGGCGCGCCCCGCCGCGGCCAGCGCGTCCGCGGCGGCGACCAGCTTCTCCGCGGGCAGCGAGGCGGCCTCCCACAGGAGGGTGGCCCAGTCGGCGCCGAGGCCGGCGCGGTGCAGTTCGGCGGCGAGCAGCGGATAGCGGGCCGCGGGCCAGTGGGCCGCCTCGACGAGCAGGGCGTGCGCCTCGCCGCTGCGCCCGTCGCGCCGCAGGGCGATCAGCGTCTCGACGGTCCCGGTGACCTCCTGGCGCTCGGCGTCGTCGAGCGGCTGCCGGCGCCTGGGCTGGGGCCGCGCGGCCCCGGCCGTGTCGGCCGCGCCCGCGAACCGGGCGCCTCGGGGTGTACGGGTCCGGGGGGCGGCGGCCGGGGCGGGTGCCGTCGAGGGGGCGACGGCCGCGGGAGGCGTCTCCTCGGCGTCCATCATCCCGGCGAAACGGGCGCTGCCACGGGGGCGGCGTTTGGCCTTGGTCCGCTGCTTGGGGGCCGGGTCGGCGGGGGGCCGGCTCTCCGGCTCGGGTGCGGGGGTGGTCGTGGGGACGGATGCGGATGTGGAGGCGGTGGTGAGGGCGGCCGCGCCGGAGGCGGGGCCCGGGTCGGTGGCGGTCCGGCCCGGCTGCCGGAAGCCGAAGGGCTCGTCGGCGTCGTGGGCTCCGGGCACGTCGTGGACTCCGGGGGCGGCGAAGGCATCCGGGGTATGAGGGCCAGGGGTGTGGAAGGCCCCTGGGACGTGGGTGCCGATTCCTGCCCGGAGGGCGGCGGCGTGAGTTTCCTCGCCCCCACCCCTACCCGTCCCCTCCCCGGGGCTCCGCACCGGACCCCGCTCCTCGAACGCCGGAGGGGCTGAAACCGCGCGTCGGGCGCCCGCCGCTGCTTCCGAGGGGTGTTCACCCCTGTCCCGTACCCGGAAGACGGCTCCGGCGTCCGCGTCCCGGAAGCGTGGCGCGGCCTGCCCTGGTGTGCGCGGGGCACGGCGGTCGAGGTCGGTGAGGCGGGCGCGGAGCTCGGTGCAACGGGCCGTGGCCCGTTCGTGGTCGTCCTGGGCCCAGGCCAGGTCGAGACGGAGGGACTCGGCTTCCTGCGGGGTGGTGGCCGTCCGGAGCCGGTGGGAGAGTTCGGCGTGGCGCTCGGCGGCGTGGCGCTGCTCGCGGATCATGACGCCGAGGCGGTCGCCCAGTGCGTCGCGGGCTCCGGGTCCGGAGTCGTGGGCTGGCAGCGCGGCTCCGTGCAGGGCGCGGGCCCGCTCGGCCTCCTGAGCCGCGGCGGCGGGACCGTATGCGGTGGCGAGGTCCTGCAGGAGCGCCTCCACCACGTCCCACGGCGGGACCTCCCGGCCGTCGAGGCAGGCGCGCATGCCCTCGGGGTCCCGCTGCCAGAACACCGCGCACCAGCCACCGGCCGGATCGATCCGGGTCAGCAGCTTGTTCAGGTAGCTCGCGAACTCCCTCGCCTGCACGGGGAGTTGGTCCACAGCCATCGCTCGACTCCCGCCAGACTGGAGTGCTCCGGCCCCGTAGAAAACACCAGCCGTGTTACAGGACTGCTACGGGGAGTTTTCAGAAGGGGCGCAGTGTGCTCTGTGGGGTCGGGTGACGCCTGTGCGTGACCCGTTCGAGGAGGGGGTGGAACCCGGGACAGCACACCTAGGCCGGGGCCGGCACGCACCGGCCGACGAGGGCGTCCATCGACAGACCGAGCACCTGGGCCAGCGCCGCCACGGTGAAGAAGGCCGGGGTCGGGGCGCGGCCTGTCTCGATCTTGCGGAGGGTCTCGGCGGAGATCCCGGCGGACGCGGCGATCTCCGCCATGCTCCGGTCGCCACGGGCTTCGCGCAGCAACCTCCCGAGCCGCTCGCCGCGCTCACGCTCTTCGGGGGTCAGGGGGTTGCGGACCATGAGCCCATTCTAATACCGATCGCCACCGGCCGGACCGTCTTGGCGATGACAGGGTGGCGGTATAGTAATTGGGCGCAGGCGGTATAGTAATTGGCATGGTGGAACTGAAGACCGACGCGTCGATCGACGCGATGTACGACACGGGACAGGTCGTCGGGCAGGCGCTCACAGCGGTGCGGAAGGCCGCGGAGGTGGGAGTCTCGCTCCTGGAGCTGGACGAGGTGGCGCGGGAGGTGCTGCGTCGGGCCGGCGCGGGGTCCCCCTTCCTCGGCTACCGCCCCTCCTTCGCGCCCACGCCCTTCCCGGCCGTGATCTGCGCCTCGGTCAATGACGCGATCGTGCACGGCATCCCGACGACGTACCGGCTGCGGGACGGCGACCTGGTGTCCATCGACTGCGGTGCCGAACTCGGCGGCTGGGCCGGCGACTCGGCCATCAGCTTCGTCGTCGGCACACCGCGCGCGGCCGACCTGCGGCTGGTCGAGACGGCCGAGCGCGCGCTGGAGGCGGGCATCGCCGCCGCGGTGGTCGGCAACCGCATCGGCGACATCGCGCACGCCATCGGCTCGGTGTGCCGCGCGGCCGGGTACGGCATCCCGGACGGGTTCGGCGGCCACGGGATCGGCCGCCGTATGCACGAGGACCCTTCGGTGCCGAACGAGGGCCGTCCCGGCCGTGGGATGCGGCTGCGGCACGGGATGGCGCTCGCCATCGAGCCCATGCTGATCGGTGGAGGTGGAGACGGATACCACGAGGCTTCGGACGGGTGGACTCTGCGGACGAACGACGGGTCGCGGGCGGCGCACGCGGAGCACACGGTGGCGATCATGGAGTCGGGGCCGCGGGTGCTGACTGAGCGGTGAGCGCCGTTGGGGGTCCGGTCGGTTCTGAGTGCGGGTTCGTCGTGGCTGGTCGCGCAGTTCCTCGCGCCCCTTTGGGGGTCAGGTGTAACACCGGGGTGATCGGGCACTCGCGTGCCGAACGAACACCTCGATCGGCGAGGGCGCCAGGGGCCGAGCGAGACCGGGTCCTGGCCCCGGAACGGATGGCCATGACCAGCGGGTTTCCCGGTCCGCAGGGCTACGGCCCGGACCCCTTCGGAGAGTTCCTGGCGCGCTTCTTCGGCGGGCCGCACCCCCAGCGCGTCGACATCGGACGGCTGATGAGCAGGCAGGCCCGGCAGCTGGTCGCCGACGCGGCCACATACGCGGCCGATCACGGCAGCAGCGACCTAGACACCCAGCACCTGCTGCGCGCCGCGGTCGCCATCGAACCCACCCGAAGTCTGCTGGCGGGCGCCGGCGCCGACCCCGACTCACTGGCCACCGAGATCGACGAACGCATCGGCCCGGCCGGACAGCAACAGGGCAGCGCCCCGTCGCCCGCATCGCTCGCCCTGACCCCCGCGGTCAAACGCGCGCTCCTGGACGCCCACGAGCTCGCCCGGATCAGGGGCTCCGGCTACATCGGCCCCGAGCACGTCCTCAGCGCCCTGGCCGCCAACCCGGACTCGGCGGCCGGGCACATCCTGAACGCCGCCCGGTTCTCACCCCCCTCGCTGCCGCCCGAGGCACCGGAGTCGCCGTCGGCGGGCTACCCGCCGGGCGTCCAGACGCGCCCCGACCGTCAGCAGCGCGGCCCCACGCCGACGCTCGACAAGTACGGCCGTGATCTGACCGACCTCGCGCGGCAGGGCCGTATCGATCCCGTGATCGGCCGTGACGAGGAGATCGAGCAGACCGTGGAGGTGCTGTCCCGGCGCGGCAAGAACAACCCCGTCCTGATCGGCGAGGCGGGCGTGGGCAAGACCGCCATCGTGGAGGGCCTCGCCCAGCGCATCGCCGACGCGGACGTGCCCGACGTCCTGGCGAACCGCCGCGTGGTCGCCCTGGACCTGTCCGGCGTGGTCGCCGGGACCCGCTACCGGGGCGACTTCGAGGAGCGGCTGACGAACATCGTCGACGAGATCCGCACCCACTCCGACCAGCTGATCGTCTTCATCGACGAACTGCACACGGTCGTGGGCACGGGCGCCGGCGAGAGCGGTTCGATGGACGCCGGGAACATCCTCAAACCGGCCCTGGCACGCGGTGAACTGCACATCGTGGGCGCCACGACGCTGGAGGAGTTCCGCAGGATCGAGAAGGACGCGGCCCTCGCCCGCCGTTTCCAGCCGATCATGGTGCCCGAGCCGACCGTCGCGGACGCGCTGGAGATCCTGCGGGGTCTCAGCGACCGCTACGAGGCCCACCACCAGGTCCGCTACACCGATGAGGCGCTGGTGGCGGCCGTGGAGCTGTCCGACCGCTACATCGCCGACCGGCAGCTCCCGGACAAGGCCATCGACCTCATGGACCAGGCGGGCGCCCGCGTACGGCTGCGCGCCGGCACGAAGGGCACCGACGTCCGGGCCCTGGAGCGCGAGATCGAGCAGCTGACCCGGGACAAGGACCAGGCGGTCGCGAGTGAGCAGTACGAGCAGGCCACGCAGTTGCGCGACCGCATCATGGAGCTGAAGGAGAAGGTCGGCGACGCCGGGACCGAGGTGCGGTCGACCGATGACGGCCAGCATCTCGAGGTCACCGCCGAGGACATCGCCGAGGTGGTCTCCCGCCAGACCGGCATCCCCGTCAGCAGCCTCACCCAGGAGGAGAAGGAACGGCTGCTCGGCCTGGAGGACCACCTGCACCAGCGTGTCGTCGGGCAGGACGAGGCGGTGAGCGCGGTGTCCGAGGCGATCCTGCGCTCACGGGCGGGCCTCGCCAGCCCCGAGCGGCCCATCGGCAGCTTCCTCTTCCTCGGCCCGACCGGCGTGGGCAAGACGGAGCTGGCCCGCGCGCTCGCGGAGGCGTTGTTCGGCAGCGAGGAGCGGATGGTGCGGCTCGACATGAGCGAGTACCAGGAGCGGCACACCGTGAGCCGCCTGGTCGGGGCGCCGCCCGGGTACGTCGGTCACGAGGAGGCCGGCCAGCTCACCGAGACCGTGCGCCGCCACCCGTACTCGCTGCTCCTGCTGGACGAGGTGGAGAAGGCCCACCCGGACGTCTTCAACATCCTGCTGCAGGTCCTCGACGACGGGCGGCTCACCGACGCCCAGGGCCGGACCGTGGACTTCACCCACACCGTCATCGTGATGACGAGCAACCTCGGCTCCGAGGCGATCTCCCGGCGCGGTTCCGGCCTGGGCTTCGCCGCGGGCGGGGCGGAGGCCGACGAGGAGGCTCGGCGCGAACGGATCCTGCGTCCGCTGCGGGAGCACTTCCGGCCCGAGTTCCTCAACCGGGTCGACGAGATCGTGGTCTTCCGGCAGCTCACCGCCGAACAGCTGCGGCGCATCACCGATCTGCTGCTGGAAGGGACCCGGCGCCGTCTGGACACGCAGGGCGTCACGATCGAGTTCACCGAGCGGGCCGTGGACTGGCTGGCCCGCCACGGCCACGAGCCCGAGTACGGCGCGCGGCCGCTGCGCCGCACGATCCAGCGGGAGGTCGACAACCATCTGTCCCGGCTGTTGCTGGACGGCCGTCTCTCTGCCGGCCGGCGCGTGCTGGTGGACGCCGAGGACGGCGGGCTGACGTTCGAAACGCCAGCACCACCGTCCGCCGCGTCTTCCGGCCCGGACCTCGCTACCGGTTAGCCGTCTCGTCTGCCGGGTTGAGGTGCTGGGGCGGCTGCGGGTGCGTTGTGGCTGGTCGCGCAGTTCCCCGCGCCCTTATCGGGGCGCCGGCCGCACCACCATCGCCGAGCCACCCCCACGCCGTACCGTCTCCGCCGCCGCCAGCCACTTGCCGTTCGCCAGCCGCTGGACGCCGGTCGCGGCACCGATCTCGGGGTTCTGCCGGAAGCCGTGGCCGATGGCTTCGAGCTTCGCCTTCAACGGGCTGTTCCACAGGCCCGGTTCGAGTTCGGTGGTGCTCTGGTTGCGCTGGCTGGCGCGCGGCGCGGCGATCGCGTCGACCAGGGGCAGACCGCGGTCGAGGAAGCCCGTCAGGGTCTGCAGCACGGTCGTGATGATGGTCGCGCCGCCCGGTGAACCGAGCGCCACCACCGGCTTGCCGTGCTTGTCCAGCACGATCGTCGGCGACATCGACGAGCGCGGACGCTTGCCCGGCCCCGGCAGGTTCGGGTCGTGGACTGCCGGGCTGGCCGGGGTGAAGGAGAAGTCGGTCAGCTCGTTGTTGAGGATGAAGCCGCGGCCCGGCACCGTGATGGCGCTGCCGCCGGTCTGCTCGATGGTGAGGGTGTACGAGACGACGTTGCCCCACTTGTCGGCCACGGTGAGGTGGGTGGTGCTGTCGCCCTCGTACGTCGTCGGGGCCGCCGTGCCACTGGCGTCGCAGGCCTTCGGGTCGCGCGGGTCGCCGGGCGCCACCGGGCTGGTGAGCACCGCGTCGTCCTTGATCAGGCACTCACGCGAGTCGGCGAACTTCTGCGAGACCAGTTCCTTGGCCGGTACGTCCTCGAAGGCGGGGTCGCCCACCCAGCGCCCGCGGTCGGCGAACGCGATCCGGCTCGCCTCGATGTAGCGGTGCAGGTACTGGACCTCGCTCGCCTTGGACAGGTCGGTCCTCTCCAGGATGTTGAGCGCCTCGCCGACGGTCGTGCCGCCCGACGAGGAGGGCGCCATCGCGTAGACGTCGAGGCCGCGGTACGAGGTCTTCGTGGGCGCCTGGCGCTTCGTGCGGTACGCGGAGAGGTCCTTCTGCGACAGGTCGCCGGGGCGGGCGTTCCAGTCCGAGTCCGGGTCCGCCGGCGGCTCGTTGACGGTGTCGACGATCTCGTCGGCCAGTTTGCCGCGGTACACGGCGCCGACGCCCTTGCGGCCCAGCTCCTCGTACGTACGGGCCAGATCCGGGTTCTTGAACGTGGAGCCGACGACCGGCAGCTCGCCGCCCGGCAGGAACAGCTCGGCGGTGTCCGGGAAGTAGCGGAACCGGGTCTCGTTGGACGCGGTCTGCGAGCGGAAGGTGTCGTCGACGGTGAACCCGTCGCGGGCGAGCCGCTCGGCGGGCTTCAGCAGGGCGGAGAGCCGCTCGCTGCCCCAGCTGTCCAGCGCCGCCTGCCAGGTGGCGGGGGTGCCGGGCGTGCCGACGCTCAGGCCGCTGCTGACGGCGTCGGCGAAGGGGATCGCCTTGCCGTCCTCGACGAACAGGTTCTCGTCAGCGGTCAGCGGCGCGGTCTCGCGGCCGTCGATGGTGTGCACCTTGCGCGTCTTGGCGTCGTAGTAGACGAAGTAGCCGCCCCCGCCGATGCCCGACGAGTACGGCTCGGTGACGCCCAGGGCCGCGGCCGTGGCGACCGCCGCGTCGACCGCGTTGCCGCCGTCGCGCAGGACCTCGATGCCGGCCTCGGTGGCGTCCGGGTCGACGCTCGACACGGCGCCGCCGTAGCCGACGGCCACGGGCTCCTTCCTGACGCCGTCCTGCCCGGCGGAGGGTGGCGCCGCCGCCCCTACGGACATCACCATGCCCGAAACCGCCAGAACCGCCAGTCTCCGTGCGACGGGGCGAGCCATCCGCTACCTCCAGTTGACGACCGTCCGCGCAGCGTAACCCGGTTGCCATGGGCGCGTCAGGGCTCTGCCGGACAGTGTCCGGGAGCGCCCGCTACCATGCGCGCCCATGAATGACGACGTGCGCACCCTCGTCCTCGCGGTGATCGTGGCGGTCATCGCCGCCTCGCTGGGCTGGATCGCCCGGTCCTACCTGTGGAACCGGAAGCTCCGCCGCAAGCAGGCCTTCTTCGGGCTGCCCGACAACGCCGAGTCGCTGTTGGTGGTCAACCGCGAGGCCGCGGGCGGCGCGGATCTGACGGTGACGCGTCACGACGTGTCCGCGCTGCTCGAACTCGCCGCGCTCATCAAGGACTGCGGCGCCAACGCGCAGATCGTGGCCCACGACGCCACCCAGCAGGGCTTCGGGGAGCGCACGGAGTTCTGCGTGGGTCATCCGGCCCCGAACCGCCGCATGGCGGCCCACCTGAGCTCCCTGCTGCCCGGCGTGCAGGTGAACTCCGACCCCGAGCCCGGCCCGGACCGGGGCGCCTTCCTGATCGGCAAGGAGCAGTACCGGCTGGAGCCGGGCCGCAGCGAGTACGTGCTCCTCGCCCGGCTCACCGCGGACCAGGGGCACGCGACCCGCCCGGTCTTCCTGTTCTGCGGCCAGCGCGCGATCACCACCCAGGCCGCGACCCGCTATCTGTCGCGCAACCACGAGCGCCTGGCCCGCAAGCACGGCAACAGCACCGTCGTCCTGCTGCTGAAGGTCGTGAACTCGCAGGCGTACGGCCCCGACGTGGTCGAGCTGGTCGCCGACGTGACGAAGGCCGCGCAGACACCGATACCGGCGGTGGTTCCGCGCAACTCACACCGCTCCTCCTAAGTTTCAACACTTTTCAACAATCGTTACTCGCACGTAACTTACCGACGGGTTACCTCCGGTAAACGGTCGAGGTTACCGTCGGGTCACTTTGCACTGACACGAGTGAGGAGTGACCCATGGTCCAAGGCGGCGCGAAGCGCCTTCGAACAGGGTGGTGGTGGGCGACGGGTGGGCTCGGTCGCAACGCGCTGCGTACGTCCGCCGTCGGTGCCGTCTCGGCGACGCTGGTCGCCGGGACGTTCGTCGGCCTGGCTCCGGCCGCCCAGGCCGCCGCCCCGTCCGTCCGGTTCGTCGACATCACCGGCGACGGCGGCACCACCCTCAAGGCCAACGTCGTCACGCCCGCGGACGCCGACGGCTCCCGCGAGTACCCGTTGCTCGTGCTGCCCACGAGCTGGGGCCTGCCTCAGGTCGAGTACCTGGCCCAGGCCCAGAAGCTCGCCGACTCCGGCTATGTCGTGGTCAGTTACAACGTGCGCGGCTTCTGGCAGTCCGGCGGCTCGATCGAGGTGGCGGGCCCGCCCGACATCGCCGACGCCTCCAAGGTGATCGACTGGGCGCTGGCCAACACCCCCGCCGACGCGCGGAAGGTCGGCATGGCGGGCCTGTCGTACGGCGCCGGGATCAGCCTGCTCGCCGCCGCGCACGACAAGCGCGTGAAGGCCGTCGCCGCGCTCAGCGGCTGGGCCGACCTGATCGACTCCATCTACTCGGGCCGCACGCAGCACGCCCAGGCGGCCGCCCTGCTGGACGGCGCCGGGGAGATCACGGGCCGCCCGAGCCCGGAACTCCGCGAGATCTTCAAGAACTTCTTCGCCTCGAACCTGGCGAAGGAACAGGACATGATCGACTGGGGGAAGAAACGTTCCCCCGCGACCTACGTCGACCAGATCAACTCCAACGGCGCGGCCGTCATGCTGGCCAACGCCTGGGGCGACTCGATCTTCCCGCCCAACCAGTACGCCGATTTCTACGAGAAGCTGACCGGCCCCAAGCGACTGGAACTGCGCCCCGGCGACCACGCCACCACCGAGATCACCGGACTGCTCGGCCTGCCCAACGACGTGTGGACGGACACCGAGCGCTGGTTCGACCACTACCTCAAGGGCACGGACAACGGCATAGACCGGGAGCAGCCCGTTCAGCTCATGTCCCGTTCCTCGGGCGGCTACGAGGGCTACCCCGACTGGAAGTCCGTCAGCGCGACGAGCCGGAAGATCGCCCTCTCGGGCACCTCCACGATCCACACGAACGTCAACTCCGGCGCCGACGGCGGCACCATCTTCCTGTCGAGCGTCCTCGACCAGGTGGCCAAGCTGCCCCCGATGGCGTCCATCCCGCTGCTGCCCCGCCGGTGGGCCGCCGTATGGCAGTCGGAGAAGTACGGCGCCGCCCAACAGGTGCGGGGCACCGCCAGGCTGCACACGACGGTCACCAGCACCAAGGAGAGCGGCACCCTCGTCGCCTATCTCTACGACGTGGGGCCGCTCGGCCTCGGCAAGCTGGTCAGCAACGCGCCGTACACCTTCCACGGACGGACGCCCGGCAAGCCGTTCGGCGTCGACCTGGAGTTGTTCTCCACGGCGTACGACGTTCCCGCGGGTCACCGTCTCGCCCTCGTCGTCGACACGGTCGACCCGCTCTACATCGAGCACAACCCGTCCGGCGCGCAGCTGACCTTCTCCTCACCGCGGCACGATCCCTCCTATGTGTCGGTGCCGCTGCGCGAGCAGTGATCTCCGGCTGCCACCGGGCGGGCCTGGCCTTGTGAGCTGCTGCCCTCCCCCTACGGTCCCGGGTCCCGAACGGGGGTGAACGGCACATCGTAGTCGACCGACTGGCGGGCGGCGGTGGGGTGTTCAACCGTTCCGGGACCGTGACCGCCGTCGGCCGACGGATGTCCTGTCATGAAGTCCTCTCCCCCGCTCAGTGGCACGTCCCGCCCCGCTCCCTCTCTCCGGTGTCGCCGGAGCCGCAAACTACCGGACAATTACTGGACAGGAATGGACTTGATATGCGACACGCATCGGTCAGGAGTTAGCCGTATTTACGGAAGAACGGCCCGATGGCGGCTCCGACTCCAGGCATCACCCCTCGGCCACCTCGGCGTAGAGCTGCGAGAGCTGCGGTGCACCGTTGGCCGCCCACTCGTGACCGTTGGCGACCACGTCGATCTCGCGGCCGGTGGCCAGCCGCACGACGGGCCGGCCACTCGCCAGGATCGCCCAGCCCGTTCCGGGGAGCGTGCGCACGATGACGGTGCCGAGGTAGAGCCCCGCGTCGTTCCCCAGCCACGGCAGCATCTCGTCGTCGTCGCGCCAGCGCGGCACGAGCTGGTCGAGCGCCTCCAACGAGGCGACGGTGTCGTCGAGTTCGACGCCCGCGTCGTCCGCCTGCGAGCGCAGCACCTCGCACTCGGCGAGAAGCCTCCCGATCTCCTCGTGCCCCTCGTGGTCGCCGTCGTCGCCGGAGAACACCGCGACCCCGGAGGCGGGACCGTGCTTCTTGCGCCAGTTGCCCAGGAAAGGGATGCCCATACCACCAGCGTCGCATTCACGCCCCCCGGCGCACCACAGGCGCGCGGAACCACCTGTTCCAGTGGACCGCGTCCCCCGGCGTTCCGGTGGAGTTCGCCGCGAGTTCGCGCACGCCTCATTGACGGGTTTCTGACGCCTCTTTAGCTTCAGGGCGCAACTGTCACCTCGGTGGTCCAGGAGAGGGGTCGCGCGTGCGTCGACGCGTGTGGGGTACGGCTGTGGTGCTCGGCCTGTTGGCGGCGGTCACACCGGTGGCGTCCGCTCAGGCCGCCGGCAGCGCGGGATCGTCCGGTGGCGGTAGCGGTAGCGGTGGCGGTCCCGGTCCGCTTCCGCTGGAGCGTCACTTCGACAACAGGGCCGTCAGCGATGACGCCCAGCCGGGCGAGGCTGACTTCGACGGCTCCGGCGCCTCGCTGTCCGCCCAGGACCTGGCCGCGGCGGGCTGGACGCCCGGACGCCCGCTGACGGTGCAGGGCGCCCGTCTGACGTGGCCGCGCCGGGCGGCGGGGCAGCCGGACAACGTGCGCGCCGACGGGCAGTCCGTACGGGTGCGGGGGCGCGGTGACGCGCTCGCGTTCCTCGTCGCGGGCACGGGCGGTTCCGCCACGGGCGGCACGGGCACGGTGCGGTACGCCGACGGCACCCGCTCCGCGTACCGTCTGACGGCCTCCGACTGGCGCACCGGCCCGCTCGCCACCAAGGCGGTGGCGCTGCCGCACGTCAACACGCCGGACGGCCCGCTCGCCGAGAAGGCACGGCTGTACGTGGTGACGGTTCCCGTCGCGCGCGGGCGCGAGGTGTCGTCGGTGTCGCTGCCGCGCGACCCGGCCCTGCACGTCTTCTCCCTGTCGGTGCGGCCCATGACCCGTGGCTGGACCGGGAGCTGGGCCGCCTCCTCCTCCGGTTACACGGCCGTGGGGCCGTGGACGGACCGGACGCTGCGGCTCGTGGTGCACACCTCGGCGGGCGGGCCCCGGGTACGCATCCGGCTCGACAACACCTTCGCGGGCGCGCCGGTGCGGATCGGGAGCGCGACCGTGGCCGTGCAGGCGGAGGGGGCCGCCGCGCGGAGCGCACCCGTGCCGCTGTCGTTCGGCGGTGGCGCGGGAACCGACATCCCGGCGGGGGCCCAGGCGTTCAGCGACCCGCTGGGATTCGAGGTGCCCGCGAACGCCAATCTCCTGGTGAGCTTCCACCTGCCGGGGACGGTCACGGCGGCGCCGGTGCACCGGATGGCCATGCAGACCTCGTACGTCAGCGAACCGGGCGACCACGCGGGCGACGGCTCGGCGACGGCGTACACCTCGACGATCACCACCTGGCCGCTGCTGACCGGGGTGGACGTGGGTGGTGGCCCGGGGTCCGTCGTGCTGCTCGGCGACTCGATCACCGACGGCGACAAGTCCACGCCCGACGCCAACCGCCGCTGGCCCGACGTCCTCGCGGGGCGACTGCAGCGACAGAAGGCGGTCCCGCGCTACGGGGTCCTCAACCACGGCATCTCCGCGAACCGCGTGGTCACCGACGTCTACCCCGGTGACGGGGTGTCGACCAGCACGGGCGGGGTCAGCTCGCTGAACCGCCTCGACCGCGACGTCCTCGCCCAGACCTCCGCCCGGACCGTCGTGGTCTTCCAGGGCGTCAACGACGTCCGCTGGGGCGCCACGGCGGAGCAGGTCATCGCCGGGCTGCGCGAGATCGCGGCCCGGGGCCACGCGCGGGGGCTGCGCGTGCTGGCCGCGACGATCGCGCCGTGCGAGGGCGAGACACGGTGCACGGCTGCAGTGGACACCGAGCGCTCCGCGGTGAACACGTGGATCCGGGGTGCCGAGGAGTTCGACGGCGTGCTCGACTTCGACGCGGTGCTGCGGGATCCGGCGCATCCGGCCCGGATGCTGCCGGCGTACGACAGTGGGGACCATCTGCACCCCGGCGACGCGGGGCTCGCCGCGCTGGCCGACTCGGTGGATCTGCGGGCGCTCGTGCCCTGAGCCCTGGGGGCTCCGCCCCCAGACCCCCGTATCGGCCTGAACGGCCTCGCCCTCAAACGCCGGACGGGCTGGTTGGTGCTGGACTGGGCCGGTCTGTCCCCGGCCGGCGAAACAACCCGCACCGGCCTGCCCGCGCCGCCTACACCTCCACGTCCACCACCACCGGCGCGTGGTCGGAGGCGCCCTTGCCCTTGCGCTCCTCGCGGTCCACGTAGGCGTCCTTCACGGCCTTCGTGAACGGTTCGTTGGCGTACACCAGGTCGATGCGCATGCCGCGGTTCTTGGGGAAGCAGAGCTGGCGGTAGTCCCAGTACGTGAAGGGGTGGTCGTACTTGAGGGGGCGCGGGACCACGTCGGACAGGCCGGCCTCGCGCAGGGAGGCCAGGGCGGCGCGCTCGGCGGGGGTGACGTGGGTGAGGCCCTCGAAGGCGGCCACGTCGTGGACGTCGTCGTCCGTCGGGGCCACGTTGTAGTCGCCCAGCACCGCGAAGGGGCGGCTGCCCGCGGCGTCGCCCGCGACGGCCGCCTTCAGCGCCTCGAACCACTGGAGCTTGTACGCGTAGTGGGGGTGGTCCACCTCGCGGCCGTTGGGCACGTACACCGACCAGACGCGGACCGGCCCGCAGGTCGCGGAGACGGCGCGGGGTTCCTGGACGCCGTCGTAACCAGGGTCGCCGGGCAGGCCCTTGACGACGTCCTCGAGGCCGACGCGGGAGAGCACCGCCACGCCGTTCCACCGGCCGGTCGCGTGGACCGCCGCCTCGTAGCCCAGCTCGCGCAGCTGGTCGAACGGGAAGCTCTCCTCGGCGATCTTGGCCTCCTGGAGGCACAGCACGTCCGTGCCGCTGCTCTCCAGCCAGGCCAGGAGCCTGGGCAGACGTGCGGTGATCGAGTTGACGTTCCAGGTCGCGATGCGCATGTCCCACAACCTACCGGGAGGGTCTGACAACACGGTCCGGGGCTGCTCGCTCAGAGCTCCGCCGACGATCCCGGTGCCAGCCGCAGGTGCTCCGCGCCGCCCAGGGAGCCGATCTGGTTGTCGTAGATCGGGCGGGCGAGGTCGGTGAGCAGGGCGTCGTGGATGTCGTACGCGCGCTGCGGCTTGACCTCCCTGACGTAGTCGATGACCTCGGAGATCTTGTTCCAGGGGGCCATGACCGGCAGCATCAGCGTCTCGACGGGGTGGTCGGGGACGGTGAGGGCGTCGCCGGGGTGGAAGACACGGCCGCCGTCGACGAGGTAGCCGACGTTGGTGATGCGCGGGATGTCCGGATGGATGACGGCGTGGAGTTCGCCGTGGACCTGGACGTCGAAGCCCGCGGAGGTGAACGTGTCGCCGTGGCCGACGGTGTGCACCCGGCCCGGGAAGGCCGCGGAGATCTGCTCCGCGACGGACCTGAGGGTCCAGATCTCGGCGTAGGGGTTGGCCTCCAGGGCCGCACGGAGCCGCGCCTCGTTGAAGTGGTCGGGGTGCTCGTGCGTGACCAGGATCGCGTCCGCTCCGACGGCGGCGTCCTCCTCGCTGAAACCGCCCGGATCGATGACGAGGGTGCGTCCGTCCTTCTCGAGACGGACGCAGGCGTGCGACTTCTTCGTGAGCTTCATGGGACCATCCTGCCCCTGCGGGGGAACCGGGGCGCTCCCGGCTCACTCCCGGTTCATTCCTCGGGTGTCGTCTCCTCGCGGATGACCTGCTGGGCCACCTTGAACGCGCTGTTGGCGGCCGGTACGCCGCAGTACACCGCCGCCTGGAGGAGGACCTCCTTGATCTCGACCGGGGTGAGGCCGTTGCGCAGGGCGGCGCGGGTGTGGAAGGCGAGCTCCTCCAGATGGCCGCCCGCGACCAGGGCGGTCAGGGTGACGCAGCTTCGGGAACGGCGGTCGAGGCCCGGTCTGTTCCAGACCTCGCCCCACGCGTAGCGGGTGATGAGTTCCTGGAAGTCCCCGGAGAACTCGTCCGCCGACGCGAGCGCCCGGTCGACGTGCGCGTCGCCGAGCACCTCGCGGCGGACCTTGAGGCCCGTGTCGAACGGGTCGGGCCTGCCCGTCGCCTCCGGCTGGGCGACGGCCGGGGCGATCTCCGCGACGGGCCCGACCTGCGACGGCACGGTCAGTGCCGGCTTGACCGGGGCCGCAGAGATCGCCATCTGGCCGGTGGTCGAGTCGTAGGCGGGCTGCCACGCGGACGAGAAGTGCCGTACGAGCAGGTCGGTGACCGCGGCGGGCTGCTCGACGGGAACGAGGTGCGAGGCGCCGGGAACGACGGCGAGGCGGGCGTCCGGGATCCCGGCGACCAGGGTGCGGGCCTCGGCGGGCCCGGTGACCTGGTCGTCGGAGCCGACGAGGACGAGGGTGGGGACGCCGACACGGCCGAGTTCGGCCCGCACGTCGAACGCGGCGAGCGCCTCGCAGGCCGCGATGTAGCAGCCGGGGTCGGTGGTGCGCACCATCTGCACGGCCCACTCGGTGATCGCGGGCTGCGCGGCCGCGAACCCCCCGGTGAACCACCGCTCCGGTGACGTACGGGCGATGGGGTCCAGGCCGTTCGTCCGGACGATCACTCCACGCTGCCGGAACTCGTCGGCCGTCCCGAAGCGCGGCGAGGCCGCGATCAGCCCGAGGGACGCGAGGCGCTCGGGGTGGCGCAGCGCGAGCTCGATGCCGACGGCGCCGCCGAGCGCGCAGCCCGCGTAGCCGAAGCGGTGCACACCGAGTCCGTCGAGCGTGGCCAGCAGGCGGTTGGACAGCTCGGCGACGGAACCGGCCGGGTACGCGGGCGCGCCGCCGTGCCCCGGCAGGTCGAAGCGGAAGATCCGCCACTGCTTGGACAGCTCCGGGACCTGTCGGTCCCACATGTGCCACGTGGTGCCGAGCGAGGGGCCGAGGATGAGGACCGGGGCGTCTTCCGGACCGTCCAAGCGGTACTGGAGGGCGGGCGTCTGCGTCTCACTCACCGCTCCACGCTAACGTCCCCGCGGCACTCCTCCGTCCCGGGACCCCCAGTCTCCCCATGGGGATCCCGAACTTCACCGGCGGACTCTCACACCGCCTTCACCGGATGCGGGGGGTTCGTGTACGTGGCGGGGCCTACTGGAAGTACGTTCATGGGAGTGGCCGGCCGTCGACAGGTGGACCAGTCGGCCTGGGAGCGACGGGAGCCGGGGGGCGTCGGGCACGATCGCGGCCCTTACACCTCGTCGGCCGCTCCCAGGCCCGTCAGGGCGCCCACCGGGTCCAGGTCGGGGGTTCCCCTGGGCCACCAGTCCTCGCGGCCCGGTTCCGACTCGTACGCGTACCAGAGGCCGTCGCGGCCCAGGCGGAGCTGGACGTGGCCGTGCGGGTGGGTGAGGTGGTTGCGCCGGGGGCGGAAGGCGGGCAGGTCGGCGGCGAGGAGGAGCGGCCGGGCGCGGTCGAAGCGGCCCGCGGGCGGGTCCCAGGGCTCTTCGAGGACCGCGAGCCCCTCCGGTCCGCCCTGGCGCCAGGCGGCGACCGCGCGGGCCAGGTCGGCCGGGGTGCGGCCGGTGGCGGTGGCCAGTGAGGAGTACAGGGCGCGGGTGCCGGCGGTGAGGCCGGACCCGGGGCGGGCGACGGCGAGCCGGACCGCGTCCTGCCAGAGCGTGAGGTCGGCGACCGGGTCGCGGCCGGTGGTGAGCAGGGCGTGGGCGCGGGCGGCCGCGTCGGTGGCCAGCTGGTCCAGCGCGAAGGGGTCCGGGCCGCCCGGCCCGCCCGGGTAGACCGGGGGCTGCTCGGGGTGCGGGGGCGGGGGCAGCGGCGCGGGGAGCGGTGGAAGGGTGCGGGGCGTGAGGGCGTCACCGGCTCGGACTCCGGGCAGGGGCGCGGCTTCCTGGTCCTGGGCGGCTCGGGCCGCGCGCGCGGCGCTCAGCCGGGACAGCGCGTCGAGCAGCTCACGCTCTCCGCGGCCGCGCAGGAGGAGCAGGACGAAGGGGTCCTCGTCGAGCAGCCGTGCCGTCTGGTAGCAGAGGGCGGCCGCGTGCTTGCAGGGGTGGCCCGAGTCGGGGCAGCTGCAGTGCGGTTCGAGATCGCCCGGGCCGGGCAGCAGCGGTACTCCGCACTCGGCGAGCGAGTGGGGCATCTCCTTGTCGAGCAACGCCGCGATGTGCCCCGGCCGTTCGGCCACCGCGTCCAGGAAGCGGTCCCAGTCGGCCTCGGAGAGCGTCCGCAGCCGCACCTGCGCGCGGTACGGCCGGGGTCGGCTCCCCTGGACGTAACCGAGCACGAGGCCGGGGGTCACGGTGATCGCGTCCACGTGCCCGCTCTGCGCGTACGTCCGGCCCCTCGCCAGCCGGGCCGCGTCGAGGGCGCCCTCCTCCAGCGCGGTCACCCAGGCGTTGCCCCACCAGGTCCCGGCGAACCGTCCGGCCTCCTCCGGGGGCGCGGAGCGCGGCGGGAAGGCGGAGAAGGTACGGCGCAGTTCGCTGTCGCGGGCGGGGGCGGCCATGGAGCGGGGGAGGTGGGGTGCGGAGTGTGGGGCGGGCGCCGGGGGCGGCGCTGCGGGGGCAGGGGTGTGGGACCGCGACGGTGCGTTGTGGTGCGTTGGGGGTGTCGTGTCGTGCGTTGGGGGTGCGTCGTGGTGCGGCGGAGGTGCGTCGTGGTGCGGAGGTGTGTCGTGGTGCCTGTGCGCCGCCTCGTCCGCGTCGCCGGCTGTGGGCGGCTCGAAGGCGTCCGCGAGCAGTTCCCGCAACTGCCGGACACGGCCGCCTCGTTCCTCGCTCACGGCGTTCCGCCTCGCTCCGCCGGAACGGGGCGACGCGGGACGGGTGGCACGGCGCGAGGGCCTGGCTTGCTCCTCCTGGGCGGCCGCGCGCACCTGCCGGGCCGCGCGCAACGCCTCGCGCGCGATGTCGCCGGGGCGAGCGGACGGAGCGGATGGAGCTGTGCCCGACTTGGCGGTGCCGGGCGCCGCGGTGCCGGGTGCTGCGGTGCCGGGTGCTGCTGTGTCGGGCGCTGCGGTGCCGGGCGCTGCGGTGCCGGGCGCTGCGGTGCCGGGCACGGCGGGGGCGGGCTCTGCGCCGGTCGGCCCGGTGGCGTCGGGCTCAGCGGTGTCCGGCTCGGCGGGGGCGTCTTCGGCTCGTCGCTCTCCGGGATCCTCCCCGCCCTTCCGCCCCCGCTCTCCCCGTACGGCCCTTCGCAGCGCCTCCCTCGCCACGTCGCCCGGACGTGCCTCCTGCTCCGCGGGCGGCTCGGCCGGGCGCTCGTCGCGGTCGCGGGCGTCCCGTTCGCGGGCGGCCCGCAGCGCCCGGCGAGCGGCGTCGGCCGGCCCGGGGGCCTGGGAGTCCCGGGGGGCCGGGGCATCAGGGCCCGGCCCCGCCCGCAGCTCCTCGTCCCCGTTCATGACGTCCTCCGCAGTGACACCAGGTCGGACAGCTCGCGGTCCGTCAGCTCGGTCAGGGCGGCCTCGCCGGTGCCGAGGACGGCGTCGGCGAGGGCTCGTTTGGACTCCAGCATCTCGGCGATGCGGTCCTCGACCGTGCCCTCGGTGATGAGGCGGTGGACCTGGACGGGCTGGGTCTGGCCGATGCGGTAGGCACGGTCGGTGGCCTGCTCCTCGACGGCCGGGTTCCACCAGCGGTCGAAGTGGATCACATGGCCCGCGCGGGTGAGGTTCAGGCCCGTGCCCGCCGCCTTGAGGGAGAGGACCAGGACCGGGGTGGCCCCGCTCTGGAAGCGGTCCACCATCGTCTCGCGGTCCTTGACCGGAGTGCCTCCGTGCAGGAGCTCCACGGGGATCGCGCGCGTGGCGAGATGCGCGGTGATCAGGCGGGCCATCCCCACGTACTGGGTGAAGACGAGCGCCGAGCCGTCCTCCGAGAGGAGGGTGTCCAAAAGCTCGTCCAGCAGGGCGAGTTTGCCGGAACGGGCCGACAGGCGGTCGGCCCCGTGGGGCTGCCCCTGGGTCTCCTCCTTCAGGTACAGCGCCGGGTGGTCGCAGATCTGTTTGAGGGCGCCCAGGAGTTTGAGGACCAGACCCCGGCGCGCGATACCGTCCGCCGTCTCGATCGCGAGCATCGACTCGCGCACCACCGCCTCGTACAGCGCGGCCTGTTCGCGGGTCAGCGGCACAGGATGGTCCGTCTCCGTCTTCGGCGGGAGCTCGGGGACGATACCCGGGTCGGACTTCTTGCGGCGCAGGAGGAAGGGGCGGACCAGGCGGGCGAGGCGGCCGATCGCCTCCTCGTCCTCGCCGTTCTCCACGGCGCGCGCGTGGCGGGCGCGGAACGACTTCAGGGGGCCCAGCAGGCCCGGTGTCGTCCAGTCGAGCAGGGCCCAGAGCTCCGAGAGGTTGTTCTCGACGGGCGTGCCCGTGAGGGCCACGCGTGCGGGGGTCGGGATGGTCCGCAGCGCCTTGGCGGTCGCCGAGTACGGATTCTTGACGTGCTGTGCCTCGTCGGCCACCACCATGCCCCACGGCTGCTCGGCCAGCGCGGCCGCCGCCGACCGCATCGTGCCGTAGGTGGTGAGGACGAAGCCGCCGTCCAGCTCGTCCAGCGTGCGGTCGGGGCCGTGGTAGCGGCGGACCGGGACGCCGGGCGCGAAACGGGTGATCTCCCGCTGCCAGTTGCCCAGCAGGGACGCCGGGCAGATGACGAGGGTCGGCTCGCTGCGGGCACGGCGCAGATGCAGCGCGATGACCGTGATCGTCTTGCCGAGGCCCATGTCGTCGGCGAGGCAACCGCCCAGACCGAGGGTCGTCATGAGGTCGAGCCAGGCCAGGCCCCGGAGTTGGTAGTCGCGCAGGCGGGCGGCCAGTCCGGCCGGGGGCTCCACGGCCTCCACCCCTGCCGTGAGCCGGTCGCGCAGCGCCGCCAGCGCACCCACCGGTACCGCCTCCACCGTCTCCCCGTCGACCTCCGCGCTGCCGGTGAGCGCGACGGAGAGGGCGTCTACGGGGTCCAGCAGGCCGAGTTCGCGCTTGCGGGCCTTGCGGACCAGGGCCGGGTCGACGAGAACCCACTGGTCCCGCAGCCGGACGACCGGACGGTGGGCCTCGGCCAGGGCGTCCATCTCGGCCTCGCTGAGCGGATCACCGCCGAGTGCCAACTGCCAGCGGAACTGCAGCAGTTCCTCGCTCTCGAAGAAGCCCGTGCCGTCGGTGGCCGAGCCCGGCGCGGGCCGGACCACGGCCGCCGCGCTCAGGTCCTGCGCCAGGTCCCGCGGCCAGTGCACGGCGACGCCCGCCGCCCCGAGCCGGGTGGCCGCCACGCCCAGCAGGTCGGACAGCTCCTCCTCGGAGAGGGCGAGGACGTCCGGCACGTCCTGCTCGGCGAGCCGCTCCAGGGGTGGCCAGACGCGGGCCGCCCGGCGCACGGCGAGGGCGGCGTCCACGCGTGCGCGCGGGCCGAAGGCGGCGTCCCCGGTGGCTCCCGCCCACAGCGCGGCCGCGTCGGCGACGAGGGTGGGATCGGCGAGGCTGTGCACCTGGACGACGGCCGCACCCGCCCGCCGCGCGTCCTCGCCGTCGTCGAAGAGGTCGTACGCCGACAGGTCGAGCCGCAGGGAGATCCGTACGCCCGCGTCCATGCCCGCGGCGACCTCCGCAGCCCAGTCCCGCGCGCCGGTCAGACGCTGCGCACCGGCCGCCGCGAACGGCTTCCCCGAGGTGTACGGCGCGGCCGGGGTGCGGGGCAGTGTGTCGGCGACCGCGTCCAGGAAGGACCGCATCAGCGCCTCCGGCTCCGGCAGCCGCAGGGGGCCCTTTCCGGGGAGCGGGACGGCATGGCCCTGGTGCGGCAGGGCCGCCGCCACCGCTCTCAGGTGCGCGATGTCGTCCGGGTCGAGCGGTCCGGCCCGCCATGCGTCGTGCCCCTGGGCCGTGAGCCCCGGCAGCAGCCGCCCCCGCGCGACGAGCCTCAGGGCGTGCAGCGCCGCGGCGCCCCAGCAGGCCGTGGCGGGATGCGCCGTGGGATCGCGGCGCGCCCTGGCGAGCAGGGGCAGGGCCTCGCCGACCGGGAGGGTCACCGCGGACACGGTGGCCCTGCGGACTCCGGCGCCGTGCGGTCGTACGACAGTGAGCCGGTCGTCATATGCGGGTGGTCCGGAACCAGGGCCTCCCTCTCGGGGACCCCCGTCCCGGTCCCCGGCGGGGGCAGGCACGGGCTCGCCCTCCGGGTCCCAGAAGGCCATCCTCCCTTGGCGCGGCAGCGGCGCCGGCAGGAACACGGCCGCGAGGCGTACGGAGACGTCAGGCGCGCGTACGGAGGCGACAGGCGCGCCGTCGGCTCCGGGCGCGACCGCACTCGCGGCACCCTCGGCACCCACGGCAGCCGCAACAGGCCCGTCCCGCATACGCCCGGTCACCTCCCGCCCATCAGTCGGATCAGTCGTCTCCGACTCTACGGGCGGGGTCTGACAATCGGCTCCGGCGGCTGTCGACGGGCCCTGGCAGGGGCCTCAGGCGACCGTCACGGGGTCGTCCTGGAGACGACGTACACCATGGGGTGCCGGGGGTTCGAGCGGTTCACGACGATGTCCAGCGTCGGCGTCGGGTTCTTCCGGTCGCGAACGAACCCGAGCCACGGGCCCTTCCCGGTGAACTCCCAGCCGACGATCCGCCGGTCGCGGGCGCTGATGGCGATCTCGCCCCGTTCGAGGTCGTCGGTCTCGCCGCCGACCTCGGTGAGGAACCGGCCCAGACCCTGGTTGCTGGTGCGGAACTGGGCGTACATGCGGCTGGTCTTCCAGTTGTTCGTCTCGTAGTACGCCACGTGGTCCGAGTACGGCGGGATGGGGATCTGGTAGAGGCGGCGCTGGACGCGGGAGGGCCAGCCGGCGGTCAGGCCGGTCGCCGAGTACTTCTTCTCCTTGTCCTTGCCGCTGTCGCGGCTCTGGGCGGCGGAGATCACCAGGTAGCCGGCGGGCACACCGATGAGCAGCACGATGATGAGCAGGGTCAGCGCACGGCGGCGGATCACATGGCGCCGGGCCTCCGGCGGCCCGGGCTCGTCCGGAGAGGCCCCCTGGCGGGGCACCGAAGCGGTCATGCGGAGTCCTGGGTGGTGCGACGGGCCTCCGCGTACCGCGCGTAACGCTCGTACCGCTCCACCCGGCGGCGGTTGGCGCGGCGGAAGCGGCGGGCGACGAGCCGGGCGAGGTCCGCGGCGCCGACCATGCCGGCCTCGGGGCCGAGCTGGGCGCGCGCGATACGGGCCTCGGGCCGGTAGCCGCGCCCGGTGAGGTGGCGCCGGAAGGCGTCGCGTGCGGGGACGATGAGCAGGTCGTCGGCGGCCGAGACACCGCCGCCGATCACGAAGCAGGACGGGTCGAGGGCCGCCGCGAGGTTGGCGATGCCGACGCCGAGCCACTGGCCGATGTCCTGGAGCAGCTCGATGCACATCGCGTCGCCCTCACGGGCCAGCTCGGTGATCATCGGGCCGGAGATCTCGGAGATGTTGCCCTTGACGTGCTCGATGATCCCGTACGCCACCGGGGAGTCGGCGGCGGCCAGCTCCTTGGCCTCCCTGACCAGCGCGTTGCCCGAACTGTACTGCTCCCAGCAGCCACGGTTGCCGCACGGGCAGCGGTGGCCGCCGGGCACGACCTGCATATGGCCGAACTCGCCCGCGACGCCGTACTTGCCGCGCTTGACCTGACCGTCCTCCAGGATGGCGCCGCCGATGCCCGTGCCGAGCGTGATCATGACGAGGTGGTCCTCGCCGCGGCCGGCACCGAAGCGCCACTCCGCCCAGGCGGCGGAGTTGGCGTCGTTGTCGACCAGGACGGGGACGGCGAGGCGTCCGGCGAGACGGTCGCGCAGAGGCTCGTTGCGCCAGGACAGGTGAGGGGCGAACAGCACACGGTTGCGTTCGGCGTCGACCCAGCCGGCCGCGCCGATGCCGACCGCGTGCACGTCGTGCCGGTCGGAGAGGTCCAGCACGAGCTCGACGATGGTGTCCTCGACGACCTTCGGGCTCTTGGACTTGTCCGGGGTCTCCGTGCGGAGCCTCTCCAGGATGTTGCCGTCGGCGTCGACGACCCCCGCCATCACCTTCGTACCGCCGATGTCGATGCCGACCGTGGGCACGCGCGGGGCGGTCAGGTGGGAACGGCGCTCGCGCGTTCCCACGGTCCGCAGGACGGTGGCCCGCGCGGAGCCGCGGTGGGTGAAGTCGCGGTAGGTGCTCATCGGGCCGATTCTGCCGTAACGCTGCCGCTGAGTGCTGCGGGGGGCGCCGTTGGGGTGGGGTTCGATTCTCGGGTGCGGGTTCGTCGTGGCTGGTCGCGCCCCGCGGCGGAGCCGCTGAATGACACAGCCCCGCGCCCCTTGAAAGCCGGTCCCGCGCCCCGGGAGGACGCCCCACGTCACGAGCGTACTAGCAGCTGGAACTCGAACGAGTAGCGTGACGCGCGGTACGTGTGGGTGCCGTACTCGACCGCTCTGCCCGTGTCGTCGAACGTGGTGCGTTGCATGGTGAGGAGGGGGGATCCCTCGGGCTCGCCGAGGCGTTCGCCCTCCACCTCGGTGGCCGCGCGGGCGCCGATCGTCTGGCGGGCGCTGTGGAGGGTGATGCCGGCGGCGCGCATCAGCCGGTACAGGCCGGTCGCCTCCAGTTGGGCGCTCTCCAGGTCGAGCAGTCCGGTGGGCAGGAAGTTGCAGAGGTACGCCATCGGCTCGCCGTGGGCCAGTCGCAGCCGCTCGACGCGGTGCACCTGGCTGCCCTCGCCCACCCCGAGCGCGGCGGCGACCTCGGCGGAGGCGGGTACGAAGGTGTTGGTGAGCACCTGGGTCGCGGGGCGCTGTCCGGCCGCCTCCAGGTCGTCGTAGAGGCTGCTGAGCTCCAGCGGACGTTTGACCTGGCTGTGCACGACCTGGGTGCCGACTCCGCGGCGGCGCACCAGGAGGCCCTTGTCGACGAGGGACTGGATGGCCTGGCGGACGGTCGGCCGGGACAGGCCGAGACGGCCGGCGAGCTCGATCTCGTTGCCCAGCAGGCTGCCCGGGGTCAGGGTTCCGTGCTCGATGGCGGCCTCCAGCTGCTGGGACAGCTGGAAGTACAGCGGGACCGGGCTGCTGCGGTCGACGCTGAGCTGGAGCGACACGGTCGGATCCACTTCTGGTTTCGGCACGGCCCGAGCGTAGTCCCGGCTCTTGTTGACGGGAAGTTGCGTAGTTCGATTGTCCGGACAAACCATTGACACGAAGCTGTGTTCGACCGCAATTTGTTCCCATGCGCATCGGACTCATAGGTGCGGGTCGCATCGGCACGATCCACGCGACCACGCTCAGCCGCCACCGCGATGTCGGCTCGCTCATCATCACGGACGTCGACACCGCTCGGGCCCATGAGCTCGCGGACCGCCTGGGGGAAACGGCGGCGCCCGGCGTCGACGAGATCTTCACCTGGGGGGTGGACGCCGTGGTCATCACGGCGACGACCGCGGCCCACGCCGACCTGATCGGTCGGGCAGCACGCTCCGGACTCCCCGTCTTCTGCGAGAAACCCATAGCGTTAGATCTGCCGGGCACGTTGAGCGCGCTGGCCGAGGTGGACGCGGCGGGGACCGTGCTCCAGATGGGGTTTCAGCGCCGCTTCGACGAGGGGTACACCCACGCGCGGGAAGCCCTGCGGTCCGGTCGGCTCGGGCGGCTGCACACGGTGCGTGCGATGACCGCGGACCAGGAGCCGCCGCCCGCCGCGTACCTGCCGCTGTCCGGGGGGATCTACCGGGACTGCCTGGTGCACGACTTCGACATGCTGCGCTGGGTGACCGGGCAGGAGGTCGCCGAGGTGTACGCGACCGGGTCCGATGCCGGGCCGGCGATGTTCCGTGAGGCGGGGGACCTCGACACGGCCGTGGCGGTGCTCACGCTCGAGGACGGGACCCTGGCGACGGCGACGGCCGCGCGGCAGAACGGGGCGGGCTACGACGTGCGGATGGAGCTCGCCGGAGAGCTGGACACGATTGTGGTCGGACTGGACGACCGGACGCCGATCGCGTCCACCGAGCCGTCCGGGCCGCCGCCGGCCGACAAGCCGTGGACCGGGTTTCTGGAGCGGTTCGCGCTCGCGTACGAGGCTGAGGTCGCGGCGTTCGTGGAGGTGGTCCGGGGGGAGCGGGCCAATCCGTGTGACGGGCGTGAGGCGCTGCAGTCGCTCCGTATCGCGGAGGCGTGCGAGTTGTCCCGCCTGGAGCGGCGACCTGTGCAGTTGGGGGAGATCGCGGGGGCGCGGGACTGAGTGCGGGGGTGCGTGGCCGGGTGGGTTTCCTCGCCCCCGCAGCTGATATTTCAGCCCCTCCGGCAATTGAGGAGCGGGGTCCGGGGCGGAGCCCCGGGATGGGACGGGTAGGGGCGGCGGGGGCGAGACACCCCTCACCAACGCACCGGCAGGCTCCGCACCCCCCGTATCAGCATCCCCGGCAACCACCCTCCCGGCGGACCGTCCAGCGCCAGGTCCGGGCAGCGGTCCAGCAGGGCCCGGAGGGCGACGCGGCCCTCCAGGCGGGCCAGCGGAGCGCCGAGGCAGTAGTGGATGCCGTGACCGAAGGCGAGGTGCCCCTGCGGGGCGCGGTGGATGTCGAAGCGGTCGGGGGCAGGGAAGCGCGCCGCGTCGCGATCCGCCGCCGTGAGGCCGATCATCACGCCCTCCCCCGCCCCGATGGGCGTGCCGGCGATGTCGAGGGGCTCGACGGCGAACCGGTACGTCGCGTTCTCCACCGGGCCCTCGTACCGCAGCATCTCCTCCACCGCCCCGTCGAGCAGACTCATGTCACCTCGCAGCGCGGCGAGTTGACCGGGGTGTGAGAGCAGCGCCCGCACCCCGTTGGTGATGAGGTTGACCGTCGTCTCGTGACCGGCGATGAGCAGCACGAAGGCCATGCCGCGCAGTTCGTCCGCCGACAGCCGGTCGCCGTCCTCGTCCGTCGTCCGTATCAGGGCGCTGAGCAGGTCGTCGGCGGGCGCGGAACAGCGCTTGTCCTCGATCAACTCGGCCAGGTACTCGCCGAGTCGCACGATCGCGTCGTACTCGCTCTCCGCGCTCGTCGGCGCCACCGTCTCCGTCGACAGCGCACGGAACGCCTTCCGGTCGAGGTCGGGCACGCCCAGCAGCTCGCAGATGACGGTGAGCGGCAGCGGGTACGCGAACGACTCCACGAGGTCGGCACGCCCTCGCGGCAGCATGGCGTCGAGCAGCGAGTCGGTGATCTCCTCGACACGGGGCCGCAGGCGCTCCACGCGGCGGGCGGTGAACTCGCGCGCTATCAGCCTGCGCAGCCGTGTGTGCTGGGGCGGGTCGGTGACCAGCAGGTACTTGCCGATCAGCTCCTCGTCGAGGAACGTCACGCCGATCTTCGAGCCGTCCTTGGCGAGCCGGGGGTCGGCCAGCGCGGCGCGCGCCTCCTCGTACCCGACGACGAGCCACACCGCCTCGCGCGACTCCGCCCCCGGCAGCCGCACCCTGTGCACCGGCCCGCGAGCGCGCAGTTCTGCGTAGACGGGATGCGGGTCCTCGGTGAACCCCGGCCCGTACTCCCCCAGATCGATCACTTGTCCCATGAGCTTCCCCCTTCGAGCCCTTCAACTCCTGCGTCCCCCGGGCCCGTTCAGCTCGTTCAACGCACAGGGTGCCCCGCTAGTGCCCGTCCTCCTCCAGTCCCTCCAGGAGCCCCGCGTCGTAGGTCAGCAGGGCGATCTGCACCCGGTTGTTGAGGTCGAGCTTGGCGAGGATGCGGGAGACGTGGGTCTTGACGGTGGCGACGCTCATGAACAGTTCGGCGGCGATCTCGGCGTTCGAGGCGCCCCGGCCGACCGCGACGGCGACCTCGCGCTCGCGGTCGTTGAGGGCGGCGACGCGGGTGCGGGCGTGGGTACGGCGTGTGTCGGGGCCGGGTCCGGCCGCCTGTTCCATCAGCCGGCGGGTGACGGCGGGCGAGAGCACGGGGTCGCCGGCCGCGACCCGGCGCACCGCTTCGACGATCTCCGCGGGCGGGGTGTCCTTCAGGACGAACCCGGCCGCGCCCGCGCGCAGCGCCCGCAGCACCTGCTCGTCCGCGTGGAAAGTGGTGAGGACGACGACCTGAGGGGCGTCCTCGCGGGCGCGCAGCCGCTCGGTGGCAGCGAGCCCGTCCACCGTCGGCATCCGGATGTCCATGAGGACGACGTCCGGCCGGGTGCGGTCGACGAGCGCCTCGACCTCGCCGCCGTCAGCGCCCTCACCGACGATCTCGATGTCGTCGGCACCGCCCATCATGAAGGTCAGGCCGGCTCTCACCAGGGGGTCGTCGTCGACGAGGAGCAGTCGGATCGCAGTCATGCGGCCTACCGTAGTGAGCCCGGGTCGCGAGGCCGTACGCCCGGGACGCGCGGGTTCGGCCATACATGGCCGTTCGGCCATACATGGTCGGCAAGGCCGGCCGGAGGCGCCCTTGTCGTCGTCCGCGCCCGCGTCAGCGGCTATCGTCAGTCGTCTCCGTCGTCGTCAACTTCCCGAGGAGTTCCGTGCGTTACCGGCTTCTGGGGCGGACCGGGCTCCGCGTGTCCGAGTTGTTCCTCGGTGCCATGACGTTCGGCGAGCAGGGCGGGGTGGGGGCACCCAAGGAGGAGTGCGCGCGGATCCTCGACGCGTACGCGGCGGCCGGCGGCAACGTGATCGACACGGCCGTCAACTACCGCGGCGGGGAGAGCGAGCGCATCGTCGGCGAGCTGCTCAAGGGGCGGCGGGACCGCTTCGTGCTGTCCACCAAGTACACGGTCTCGCGCGACGGTTCGGACCCGAACGCGGCCGGCAACCACCGCAAGAACCTCACCCTGTCGCTGGAGACCAGCCTGCGCCGCCTGGACACCGACTACGTCGACGTCTACTGGGTGCACATCTGGGACCGGAACACGCCCGTCGAGGAGACCATGCGCGCCCTCGACGACGCCGTACGGTCCGGGAAGGTGCTGTACGTCGGCATCTCGGACGCCCCGGCCTGGGTGGTCTCGCGTGCCAACACCCTGGCCGAGTGGCGGGGTTGGAGCCCACTGTCGGCGCTCCAGGTACCGTACAGCCTGCTCAACCGGGACGCGGAGCGCGAACTGCTGCCGATGGCCGAGGCGTTCGGCATGTCGGTCGCGGCGTGGAGTCCGCTGCAGAACGGCGTCCTGTCCGGCAAGTACACCCGCCCGGGCGGCGTCGAGCCGGGCACGGCGACCCGTTTGTCGGAGGACGCGATCGGTGAGCGCGAGCGCGCGGTGGCGGAGGCCGTGCGGGAGGCCGCCGACGAACTGGGGGCGACCCCGGCGCAGGTGGCCATCGCCTGGACCACGGCCCGCTTCCCCGCCGTGCACCCCATCCTGGGCGCACGCCGGGTCGAGCAGCTCACGGACAACCTCGGCGCGGCCGGCCTCGTCCTGCCCGACGAGGTGGTGGCCAGGCTGGAGGCGGCCACGGACTTCCGTCCCGGGTTCCCTTACGAGTTCATCGAGGACACGTCGGCGTGGGTGTACGGGACGGCCGGTCAGCGCGTGGTGCCCCGTAAGCCCTAAGACGCCGTACGCCCTGAGACGCCGTCCGGGCGCTTCACCTCCCGGCCGGACGGCGGCCCCTCCCCCGCCTGACGGTCAGCCCCATGGGAGCCAGGCCCGCAACCGGAAACCCCCGTCCTCCTCCGCGCCGTGCTCCAGGCGGCCGCCGGCCAGCGTGGCGCGTTCGGTCAGGCCGATGAGGCCCTGGCCCGAGCCGGGGACGGACGGGACGTCGCCGGGAGGCGCGGGGTTGCGTACGCAGAGGGTGAGCCCGTCGCCGGGGGCGCCCGCGACGGTCACGGTGACCTCCGCTCCGGGGGCGTGCTTGCGGGCGTTGGTCAGGCCCTCCTGGGCGATGCGGTACGCGGTGCGGCCGACGGAGGCCGGGACGGCCGCGGGTTCGGTGACGCGGTGGTCCAGCAGGACCTTCATGCCGGCCTCCCGGGACTCGGTGACCAGCGTGCCCAGCGCGGCCAGGGTCGGCTGGGGGCGGCCGGCGTTGTCGGGGTCGCCCGCGCGCAGCACTCCGATGATCTCCCGCAGGTCCTGCAGCGCCTCGTGGGCGCTCTCCCGGATGACGCCCGCCGCCCGGGCGACCTCCTCGCGGGGCGCGTCGGGCCGGAACTCCAGCGCTCCCGCGTGCACGCTCAGCAGGGTGAGGCGATGGGCCAGCACGTCGTGCATCTCGCGCGCGATCGCCTCCCGCGCGAGCCGCTGTGCCTGTTCGGCCCGCAGCGCGGCCTCCGTCTCGGCACGCCGCGTCCGGTCCCGCAGGGTGAGCATGAGCCGGCGCTGGGACCGGACGAACATGCCCCAGCCGACGATCGCGAGACCGAGCAGGGACGAGAGCACGACCATGACGACGTAGGGCAGTTCGGGGTCGGGGCGCCACCGGTAGTAGAACAGGTTGAGCACGAGGGAGATGCCGTTGACCCAGGCGATGTACCGGAACGGGCGGTGCACGGCGAGCGTGAAGAAGGCGACCAGGCCCGCGCCGCCCGCCGTGCTCGAAACGCAGCTGATGGGCAGCATCGCCACGGCGAGGCCCACCGGCCAGCGGCGGCGCAGCCAGACCGCCGCGCAGGCGAGGGCCCCGATCAGCTGGTCGGCGTCGGCCAATGCTCGAGAAATTCCGGGGTCCTTGGAGACCTCGTCCGCGCCGATCATGCCGATGAGGACGGCCGCCAGGAAGGCGACGAAGTCGACGATCCAGTCGCGGGCGGTGCGCCGGGGCCGGCCGGAGCGGGTGACGCGGTGCGGCCGGTCCGGGTCGAGTGCGACGGCCACGGCCGACGGCAGCAGCCAGCGCCGCCCAAACAGTTCCCGCACGAGCGGCGCCTCGGACTCGGCCGGGTACGGCGCTTCCTGCTCCCCCGGCTCCCCCCGCTCGCCCGGCGCCTGAGCCTGCGGCAGCACGGGGGCCGCGTCGTCACCTCTCACGGTCGGCAAATCTACGCACCGACGGCGCAATGCACCGCCCCTCGCGCGTGATGCACGACCAAAGTCGTACGCCCGCAGACTTTCGGCTCCCGCTCGCTCGTGCGGCGGGGACTTCCGTCGGACACACCTCGCCCCGCGGCCGATGGCATGGGGGGTCCGCGGGACGAGGATCCTGAACATGAAGCAGTTGTTGGAGTTTCTCGGGTTCATCGCCCTGATGCAGGGCACGGGCGGCCTGGTGTACGAGCTCACGGGCAAGCTGAAGTGGGGGATCACGCAGCGCTGGAGCGCGCTCGACGGCTACGAGATCTATGTGAGCGTCGCGTTGATCGTCCTGGCGCTCGCGCTGTTCGCGGTGGCCGACAGCCGCAAGTCGAACTGACCGCCGCCGCCGGCCGACCGCCGGGACGGAGCCGAACCTGGGAGGGGCGGTTCAGCAGCCGTAGTCGATCAGGTCGAACGACTCGTAGTGGTCCGCGGTGTAGTAGTCCTCCTGGTTCTCCTGACCGGTGACGATGCGGCGGGCGCCGCGCGTCGAGGAGCCGGGGGTCTTCACCGTGTACTCGTGGTAGTAGCCGCTGGACTGGCTGGGCAGGACGCCTTCCCGGTTCTGGAAGACGCTCCCGTCCTGGGTGTAGGGGAAGGGGCCGCCCGACTCGATCAGGTCGAGCGTGTCGTACGCCTGGGACGGGAGGTCGCCGTAGCAGATGCTGCCGACGGCGGCCGCCGACGTGCCCGCGGCGTTGGCGGTGACGGTGCCGCCCACGAGCAGGGCGGACAGGAGGGCGGCGGAGGCGCCGATGCGGGTGATGCGTGGGGGGAATCTCATGGGCTCATGATGACGCGCGTAGACAGTGGCATGTCAATGACAAGCTCCATGATTTTCCGGTCACGTCGCCTGAGTTCTCCGGGAGTTAACCCAAGTTCTCGGGCAGGTCGAACGAGCCGTACGTGGGGCGCCCCTCCAGCTCGTACGACTGGATGGAGACGCCTCGGCTGGTGATCCGTCCCCCGGCGTGCCGGAACGCGGTCGGGACCAGGCCCCGCGCGAACAGGCGGAAGCCGGAGCCGAGGACGACGGGGAAGGTCAGCAGGTGCACCGTGTCGATCAGTTCGAGGGCGAGGAGGGACTGGGCGAGGGCCCCGCTGCCGTGGATCTGCACCTCGCCCTCGGTGCGCTCCTTGAGGTCGGCGACCTCCTTCTCGAGGTCACCCGCGAGGACGGTCGTGTTGGACCATTCGGGCTGGGTGACGGTGCTCGAAGCGACGTACTTCGGAAGCGAGTTGAGCTTGGAGGCGATCGGGTTGGCCGGGTCGGTGATCTTCGGCCAGTAGCCGGCGAAGATCTCGTACGTCCGCCTGCCGAGCAGGAACGCGTCCACCCGGTCGAAGACCTCGGTGACGAACCGGCCGAAGTCCTCGTCCGCGTAGGGGACGGTCCAGCCGCCGTGCTCGAAGCCGTTCCTGCGGTCCTCCTCGGGGCCGCCCGGGCCCTGGTAGACGCCGTCGAGGGTGACGAACTGGGTGAGAGTGAGCTTGCCCATGGTGAGGTGCCTTCCGCGAGTGGTTCCACTGTCGTGCGCGTGGGGTCTGCTGTCATGAGTGCAGACCTCAGCAGCACCGGCAACTCATCGGCCTGAGGTCGTCGTCCGTTTGCCGCCAGCGCGCGGTGTGCCAGGTCGCTGAGATGGAGCCATGACATCAACATCGACTGCGACTTCGACTGCGACTTCGACGAACAACATGAACGGCACAGTGGCCCTCGTGACGGGTGGGAGCCGTGGCATCGGCGCGGCGACGGCCCTGCGGCTCGCCCAGGAGGGGGCGGACGTGGCGATCACGTACGTCCAGGGCAAGGACGCGGCCGAGGACGTCGTACGGCGCGTCGAGGCGCTGGGGCGGCGCGGGCTCGCCCTGCGTGCCGACGCCGCGGACGCGGCGGAGGCTCCCGGGGCGGTGGACCGCACGGTGGAGGCGCTCGGCCGGCTCGACGTCCTGGTCAACAACGCCGGCCTGGGTGTGCTGGGCCCCATGGAGTCGCTGGCCCTCGCCGACATCGACCGGGTCCTCGCGGTGAACGTCCGCGGCGTCCTGCTGACCTCCCGGGCAGCGGTGGCGCACATGCCTCGCGGCGGCCGGATCATCACGATCGGCTCGTGCATGACCCAGCGGGTACCCGGGCCGGGCGGCACGCTCTACGCGACCGGCAAGGCAGCCCTGATCGGTCTGACGAAGGCGCTCGCGCGAGAGCTCGGCGATCGCGGGATCACCTCGAACATCGTCCACCCCGGTCCCATAGACACCGACATGAACCCCGGCGACGGTCCGCAGGCCCCCGCCCAGGCGGCCATGACGGCCATCGGCCGCTACGGCACGGCCGACGAGGTGGCGTCACTGGTCGCGTACCTGGCGGGAGCCGAGGCGGGCTACGTGACCGGAGCGGAACTGGCGGTGGACGGAGGGTTCGCGGCCTGAGGCACGCCCCCACGCCGAGATCGACCGCGGCGGCGCGCACCGGAGAGTCGCCGGTCCGGAGAGTCGGCCGGTCCGGTGCGCGCTGTTACGCGCCGGTGCGCGCTGTTGCACGCCGTTGCGCTCCGTGCTTCAGCCGCCCAGCTCCTGGTGACGGGAGGACAGTCGCGCCGCCCCCTCGTCGGTGAGCGAGCCGTGCAGCCGCAGGCGCGCGATGCCGCCGTCGGGGTAGATGTCGATGCGGGCGTGGGTGGCGACGACCGGGGTGTCGAGGACGAAGCGGTGGTTCGTGTCGGGCTGGAGGCGGGTGCGCGGAAGGGTCTCCACCCACTCACCGTCCTCGCCGTCCCGTACCGACACCGACGCCCACCCCGCCGCGTTCCCCTTCAGATACGCCGTGTCGATCTCGATCGCGCGGATCTCGGACTGGGCGGCCAGGCGGTAGCGGATCCAGTCGTGTCCCTGGTCGCGGCGGCGCCGGGTCTCCCAGCACTCGTGCATCACCCGCGCCCGACCCGGCTGGATGGAGTTCGTGGCGGGCGAGTAGAAGAGGTTGGACGCGTCCTCCGCCTGGCCGCCGTTCTCCAGGGACACGACGTCGAAGGTGCCGAGGGCCGCGAGCCACGCGGGGTCCGGGACGACCTCGCCGTGGACCCGCAGGCGCGCTATCCCTCCGTCGGGGTGCTGGTTCAGGCGCAGGTGCGTGAAGCGCTGCTCGACGGAGACGGCGAAACCGTTGGCCGCGTGGCCGCCGACGGGTGTGCGCGGGACGAGCGTCGTCCACTTCACGTCGTCCGCCAGCAGTTCCTCCGGCGACGGGGTGCCGGGCAGGGACACACCCTCCACCGACACCGCCTGCGGGTAGTTGCCGCGGAAGTGGGCCGTGTCGACCACGATGCCCCGGATCACACCCGGCGCGCCGAGACGGATCAGTGCCCAGTCGTGGTCCTCGGCCGTCGGCCACGGGTGGTCCGCCGAGGCGCCGCGACGCCGCCTCGTCTCCCAGCCGTCCATGATCTTGCCCTTGTGCCCGAAGTGCTCGGGGTCGAACTCGGGGCGCTCGGGTACGAGCAGGTTCTCACGCTGGGCGAAGAACTCGTCGTTGGCGGCGACGACCGAGGCGCCGAGCCGGCGGTCGGCGAGGTCGGCGTGGTGGGTGAAGGGGAAGTCGGCGGTGCGGTAGTCCGCGTAGGGGTCGCCGCCTCCGTAGGGGTTCGCGTCGCCGGTGAAGCTGGGGAGCGCCGTCACTGTGATCAGGTCTGCCTTTCGGAGTCGGCCACCGCGGGTACGGACGCCGGTGCGGAACGGGATCAGGAGGGTCGGGTGAGGAGGTGGCCCTTCGGGTCGGTGAACTCGCCGTCCGCGACGATGCGTTCGCCGCGCAGCCAGGTGGACCTGACCACGCCGCACAGGGTCCTGCCCGTGTACGCGCTGACGCGGTTGCGGTGGTGGAGGACCTCGGGGTCGACGGTGAACGTCTCGTCGGGGGCGAAGACGGCGAAGTCGGCGTCCCGGCCCGCCGCGATGGCGCCCTTGCGGTCGTCGAGGCCCACCAGCCGCGCCGTGGCCGTCGACATCCAGCGGACCACGTCCTCCAGCTCGTGGCCCCGCTTCCGCGCCTCGGTCCACACCGCCGACAGGCTGAGCTGGAGGCCGGAGATGCCGCCCCAGGCCGTGGCGAAGTCGTCGGTCTTGAGGTCGGCCGTGGACGGGGAGTGGTCGGTGACCACACAGTCGATCGTGCCGTCGGCCAGCGCCTGCCAGAGCAGGTCCTGATTGGCCGCCTCGCGGATGGGCGGGCAGCACTTGAACGCGCTGGCGCCGTCGGGGACCTCCTCGGCCGTCAGCGTCAGGTAGTGCGGGCAGGTCTCCACCGTGACGCGCACGCCTTCGCGTCTGGCCTCGGCGATCAGCGGCAGCGCGTCGCTCGAGGACAGGTGGAGCACGTGCACACGGGCGTCACGCCGTCCCGCCAGCTCGATCAGGGTCGTGATGGCCGTGTCCTCGGCGCCGCGCGGGCGTGAGGCGAGGAAGTCGGCGTACCTCGGACCGCCCTGCTGCGGGGCGGAGGCCAGATGGTGCGGGTCCTCGGCGTGGACGATCAGCAGTCCGCCGAAACCGGCGATCTCCACCATCGACCGGTCCAGTTGCTCCGTGTCGAGCTCCGGGAACTCCTCGACGCCGGACGGCGACAGGAACGCCTTGAAGCCGAAGACGCCCGCGTCGTGCAGCGGCCGCAGGTCCTTGACGTTGTCCGGGAGCGCGCCGCCCCAGAAGCCCACGTCGATGTGCGCCTTGGCCTCGGCGACCTCCCGCTTGATGCGGAGGTGGTCGACCGTCGTGGTCGGCGGGAGGGAGTTGAGGGGCATGTCGACGAGGGTGGTGATGCCGCCGGCCGCCGCCGCGCGCGTCGCGGTCCAGAAGCCCTCCCACTCGGTGCGGCCGGGATCGTTGACGTGGACGTGGGTGTCGACGAGCCCGGGCAGCAGGACGTCGTCACCGAAGTCCTCCAGCCGGACTCCGGCCGGCACCTCCGTGTCGAAAGTGTCGTACGGCAGCACGGCCGTGATCCTGCCCCCGGCGACCGCGACCGAGGCCGCACGGCTCCCTTCGGGGGTGATCACGCGCGTCGAACGCAGCACCAGCTCGACTTCGTACCCTCTGTCGCCGGACACCCGGGACCCCTCTCTCACGCCCTACCGCATCAGGGCCTTCAACGATCTCACCCATCTCCCGCACCCTGTACGTTTCCACACAATGGAATTAAGATTCCAGTAGGCAGAACGGAGTTTTTACCGAACAAGGCGGGAAGCGACGCACAGGTAGGCTGTCGCCCTGCCTGCCAGCCGAAGGGAACGCGCCGTGCCGTCGTCGAGCGCCAGCACCACTGACAAGCCGTCCGCCGCGACCGGTGGCGTCCAGTCCCTGGAGCGCGCCTTCGACCTGCTGGAACGGATGGCGGATGCCGGCGGCGAGGTCGGGCTCAGCGAGCTCTCGGTGAGCAGCGGACTGCCGCTTCCCACCATCCACCGGCTGATGCGCACGCTGGTGGCCTGCGGTTACGTCCGTCAGCAGCCCAACCGGCGGTACGCCCTCGGCCCCCGCCTGATCCGCCTCGGCGAGTCCGCCTCCCGACTGCTGGGCACCTGGGCGCGCCCCTACCTCGCCCGGCTGGTCGACGAGACCGGCGAGACGGCGAACATGGCGCTGCTGGACGGCGACGAGATCGTGTACGTGGCGCAGGTGCCGTCCAAGCACTCGATGCGCATGTTCACCGAGGTGGGCCGACGGGTGCTGCCGCACTCCACGGGCGTGGGCAAGGCGCTGCTCGCGGGTTTCCCGGACGCGGAGGTGCGTGCGCTGCTCGCCCGTACGGGCATGCCGGCCGCCACCGAGAAGACGATCACCACGCCTGACGGTTTCCTGGCCGCGCTGGAGGACGTGCGGGGTCTCGGATACGCCGTCGACGACAACGAGCAGGAGATCGGGGTTCGCTGCCTGGCGGTCTCCGTGCCCGACTCGCCCACCGCCGCGGCGATCTCCATCTCGGGCCCGGCGGGGCGGGTGACGGACTCGGCGACCGAGCGGATCGTGCCGGTGCTGCAGCAGGTCGCGGTGGAGCTGTCGGAGGCCTTGGCCAGCTCGGGGTCGAGCGCCTGACCCTCCGGGGCGGTGGGGTGTCCGGGGTGGGTGGGCTGGTGCAAATCCAGCCCCCTGGGGGCACCTCCCAGCGGTAGCTGGGGGAGTTTGAGGAGCGGGGTCCGGGGCGGAGCCCCGTGCGGGGCCGAAGGGGCAGCGCCCCTGGGGATGGGACGGGTAGGGGCGGCGGGGGCGAAACAAACCCTCCGCCCACTCACCTCCGCGGCGGCTCCCCGAACAACTCCACCGCACTGCGCACTTCCGCCAGCCCTCTCGCCAGCGCACTGACCGACCCGATGGACCCCGCGATCAGCAGCAGCGAGCGCCGCAGGCGCGGAATCTCCGGCATCCCGCTCAGCGCCATGGCGGCAAGAGCCGCGAGCTCGTCCTCGGCTATCCCCCGGTCGGGGAACTCGGCGGGATGCGCGGCGAGTTCACGGCGCAGCCGGGACACGGCGGACTTCAGTTCCGCCACCCGCGGGTCCTCGTCGCTGCCGGTCACCGGTCTCTGCCCCAAGCTCCGCAACACAGCTCTCCCCCCTCGCACGCCGTCGTTCGCCCTTACGTCCTCGTACGACCCAACGCCCCCCGGCGTTGGTCGGTCGCCCAGAGATGCGGGTCAGTAAACGCCACCGCATGCCGTGGGCGCCACCATGCGGACGGAAATTCAGCCCCCGGAAACGGAGGCGCCCGCAGGGGATCCGGGGCACGCGTGGGCCCGGTCGGGTATGCAGGGTGCATGACGGACGCCAATGACCAGGTCGCCGGGCTGTTGCTGGCCGCGGGCGGCGGACGACGCCTCGGAGGCCGCCCCAAGGCGCTCCTGCCCCATCGGGGACATCTACTCGTCGAACACGCGGCCGGAGTACTGCGCGCGGCCGGCTGTTCCCGGATCCATGTGGTGCTCGGCGCCGAGGCGGAGACGGTGCGCGAGCGGGCCGCGCTGCCCGGCTGCACGCTCGTGGACAACCCGGAGTGGGTGCACGGCATGGGGTCGTCACTGCGGGCGGGACTTCAGTCGCTGGCCGGTACGGGTGCCCGTGCCGTACTGGTGTCCCTGGTCGACCAGCCGGGGATCGGACCGGCGGCGGTGGCCCGCGTGCTCGCCGCGTACGAGTCGGAGAGGTCGCTCGCGGCGGCCGCGTACGACGGGCAGAGGGGGCACCCGGTGCTGTTCGGCTCCGCGCACTGGGAGGGCATCGCCGCGACCGCGACCGGGGACCGGGGAGCACGCGCCTATCTGAAGGCGCATGAGGACGAGGTGGTGCTCGTCGAGTGCGGGGACGTGGCGGAGCCGTACGACATCGACACGGAGGGCGACCTGGTCCACCTTGAGTGAACGGGGTGGCACCGAGCGCCACGACCCCTCGGTTCAGAGAATCTCGACGTCAACAGATAATTGAACTTCCACCATGAGGAAACTAGTATCCACTGACCAGAAGCCCAGAAGCGGCCGACCGCCCTACAGGCACCCGTCAGCCGCCTCACCATGCCCCTGGCACCCGGTGCCGCGGAGTACTCACGTCAGCTCGCTGAAGGAAGTGACAGCTCATGTCCGCACCAGCGCCGTCCCCGCTGGCCATCGTCGACGCCGAGCCCCTGCCCCGGCAGGACGAGGTCCTCAACCCCGCGGCCCTCGCCTTCGTGGCCGAGCTGCACCGGCGGTTCACGCCCCGGCGTGACGAGCTGCTCGCCCGTCGCGCGGAGCGCCGCGCCGAGATCGCCCGCACCTCCTCGCTCGACTTCCTCCCGGAGACCGCCGCGATCCGCGCGGACGACTCCTGGAAGGTGGCCCCCTCACCGGACGCCCTGAACGACCGCCGCGTCGAGATCACCGGCCCCACCGACCGCAAGATGACGATCAACGCCCTGAACTCGGGCGCCAAGGTGTGGCTCGCGGACTTCGAGGACGCCTCGGCCCCGACGTGGGAGAACGTGGTCCTCGGCCAGGTGAACATGGCCGACGCCTACACCCGGAACATCGACTTCACCGACGAGCGCACCGGCAAGTCGTACGCCCTGCGGCCCGACGAGGAGCTGGCGACGGTCGTCATGCGCCCGCGCGGCTGGCACCTGGACGAGCGCCACCTCGTCGACGCCGACGGCACCCCCGTCCCGGGCGCGCTCGTCGACTTCGGCCTGTACTTCTTCCACAACGCCCAGCGTCTGCTGGACCTCGGCAAGGGCCCGTACTTCTACCTCCCCAAGACGGAGTCGTACCTGGAGGCCCGCCTCTGGAACGACGTCTTCGTCTTCGCGCAGGACCACGTGGGCATCCCGCAGGGCACCGTCCGCGCCACCGTCCTCATCGAGACGATCACGGCCGCGTACGAGATGGAGGAGATCCTCTACGAACTCCGCGACCACGCCTCGGGGTTGAACGCGGGCCGCTGGGACTACCTCTTCTCCATCGTCAAGAACTTCCGTGACGGCGGGGCCAAGTTCGTCCTCCCGGACCGCAACGCGGTGACGATGACGGCCCCGTTCATGCGGGCGTACACCGAACTCCTCGTCCGCACCTGCCACAAGCGCGGCGCCCACGCCATCGGCGGCATGGCGGCCTTCATCCCGTCCCGCCGGGACGCCGAGGTCAACAAGGTCGCCTTCGAGAAGGTCCGCGCCGACAAGGACCGCGAGGCGAACGACGGCTTCGACGGCTCCTGGGTCGCCCACCCCGACCTCGTCCCCATCGCCATGGAGTGCTTCGACAAGGTCCTCGGCGACCGGCCGAACCAGAAGGACCGCCTGCGTGAGGACGTCGACGTCAAGGCGGCCGACCTGATCGCCGTCGACTCCCTCGACGCCCGGCCGACGTACCCGGGCCTCGTCAACGCCGTCCAGGTCGGCATCCGCTACATCGAGGCCTGGCTGCGCGGCCTGGGCGCGGTCGCGATCTTCAACCTCATGGAGGACGCGGCCACCGCCGAGATCTCCCGCTCCCAGATCTGGCAGTGGATCAACGCGGGCGTCGAGTTCGAGATCGACGGGACCTCGGTGAAGGCGACCCCGGAGCTGGCCCGGAAGGTCGCCGCCGAGGAACTGGAGAACCTCAGGGCCGAGCTCGGCGAGGAGGCCTTCGCCGCCGGCAACTGGCAGCAGGCCCACGACCTGCTCCTGAAGGTCTCCCTCGACGAGGACTACGCGGACTTCCTGACGCTGCCGGCGTACGAGCAGCTCAAGGGCTGACTCAGCTCGCTGACGGCTTCTCCGAGTGGCCCAGGGACTTCCCCGGGGCCACTCGGTCGCGTACGGCCTTCTTCACGGCCGTCGGCTCCGGGAAGCCCTGCTCACGGCGGTCCCACACCACCTCGTCGTTGACGCGTACGACGAAGACCCCGCCCGTGCCGGGCTTCAGCGACAGCTCGGTCAGCTCCGCCTCGAAGGTCGTGAGCAGCTCCTGCGCCAGCCAGGCCGCGCGCGGGAGCCATCGGCACTGGGTGCAGTACTCGATCTGGACGCGCTGAGGCGCCGTCGTGCCGTCCGTCATCCGAAGTGCACCGACCCGTCCTGTTCCACCGCCGGCTTCCCGTGCAGGTCGGGGACCCGCTTGAGCCAGTCCGGGCGGCCTCGCTGAGTCCTCGCCGCGCGGCGGGAGTGCTCGGCGGCCAGTTCGTCGCGGCTGGGGAAGTCCGTGGGCAGCCAGGTCGCGGACGCCTTCACGCGCGCGGAGAGGTAGTCCACATACGCCGCGCGGGCCTCCTCCGGCGTGGCGAAGCCGGGCTCGTCGGCCAGCCAGGCGTCCGGCACCTCGGCCACGATCGACCTGAGCAGGTCCTCGGTCACCCTGGGCGCCAGCTCCGCGTCGGCGGCCCGCACGTCGGGGCCGTAGTGGCCGAGGGCGTGGTGGCGGAAGTCGTACGCCTTCGCGGGGTCGGAGGCGTCCCAGCGGTGGTGGAAGACGAGGGCGGCTCCGTGGTCGATGAGCCACAGGCGCGGGGGCACGATCCCGAGGGTCGGCCAGACCATCAGGTTGGAGCTGTGGACCGTGCGGTCGACGTTCACGGTCAGGGCGTCCAGCCAGACGATCCTGCCCGCCTCCAGCGGGTCCACGCGAAAGGCCTTGGCGACCTCCGGAGTGAAGTCCTTCGCACCCGGCAGATAGTCCATGCCGAGGTTCAGACCCGCGCTCGCCTCGTGGAGTTCCCGGACCTCCTGGTGGGGCTCCTCGTCGGCGACCGCCGGGTCGAAGTGCACGAGGACCAGCTCCGGGAACCGCAGCCCGAGAGCCCGGGCCAGCTCGCCGACGATCACCTCGGCGACCAGCGCCTTGCGGCCCTGGGCGGAGCCTGTGAACTTGACGACGTACGTGCCGAGGTCGTCGGCCTCGACGACTCCGGGGACGGAGCCGCCGGAGCGCAGGGGTGCGACGTAGCGGGTTGCAGTGACCTCTCTCAACATTTTCCGAGGCCCCACAGCCCTTTTGCCTCACATTTCACAGCCGGCTCCCTCGCGCAGAGTTCGAGAGTTTCGCCTGGCGTGCTCGTCTCCCTGTCTCCCCAACACGTTCGTCAATCGCGGTGCGGCCCTTACCTTCGGCATCCGGCATGAAGTGAGCATAGTAACCAAGTGTGACGGCCGGGGAGGAGTCCCCGAGCCCTCGCGCCGACGACACCACGGACTCCCCCGCCTCGAGCATGGTCAGGGACCGCCGGGGCGGCCGTCCCGCCGCCCCGCCCCCGACATCGGATCGCGCCCGGACCGGCGGGTCCGGATCCGGGGTCAGTAGTTCCCCAGCCCCCCGCACACGTTCAGCGCCTGTGCCGTGATCGACGACGCCGTGTCCGTCAACAGGTAGCTCACCAGGCCCGCCACTTCCTCCGGGGTGGAGTAACGCCCCAACGGTATCTTCGCGTTGAAGCGGTCGTGAACGTCCTGCTCGGTGATGTCCCAGTGGCGGGCGTAGCCCTCGCGGACTCGGACGGCCATGGGGGTCTCGACATAGCCGGGACACACGGCGTTGACGGTGATGCCGGTCTTGGCGAGTTCGAAGCCGACGGACTTGGTGAAGCCGACCACCCCGTGCTTGGACGCGGTGTAAGGAGCGGCGTACATCACTCCTTGTTTGCCGCCGGTGGAGGCGATGTTGATGATGCGGCCCCAGCCCGCCTCCCGCATCCCGCCGCTGCGCAGCACCTCGCGCGTGACCCGGAAGACGCCGGTCAGGTTGGTGGCGAGGACGTTCTCCCACAGGTCGTCGTCGATGTTCGCCGTCTCGCCGCCTCCGTTGCGCCCGGCGCTGTTCACGAGGATGTCGATGGAGCCGAAGCGGTCGACGGCGGCGGACACGGCGGCGGTGACGTCGGTGGCCGATGTGACGTCGCAGGAGGTGCCGTCGGCCTCGTGGCCCTCTGCCCGCAGCCCGTCGACGACGGCGGCGATGTTCTTGGCGTCGCGGGCGCATCCGTAGACGGCGATGCCCTGTTCGGCGAGGGTGCGGGCGACGGCGAGGCCGATGCCGCTGCTGGCGCCCGTGACGAACGCGGTCTTGCGAGAGGGCATGGTGTTCCTCCGGTCGATTCGTTGGGGGGCGGGTGGCCGGTCACGCGGCGCAGGGCGGCAGACCACCGTGAAAGGCGACCATCTCCCGAAAGGCGGTGGCCACGTCGATACGGGCGCCGGGCTCGAGTCCCTCGGCCTCGGCGTACGCGCGGTGCAGGTTGGCCACCAGCCGCTCCGGGTCCTGGAGCCCCGCGAACGGCCCGAGGCCGGCGCCGCGCGCGGCGGCCATGGGGCTGCGGCCGGTGCGCAGGCCGTCGTGGGCGAGGTCGCGCACCCGTTCCAGGTAGGCGGCCGTGGCGTCGAGCGCCTCGGTCCCGGCGACCGCACCGTGCCCGGACACGATCACCTCGGGACCGAGGCCGCGCAGCACCTCCAGGGCGCGCAGGGAGCCCTCGACCGAGCCCATCAGCACGAAGGGGGTGACCCCGGACCAGATCACGTCCCCGGCGAAGAGGACCCTGCGCTCCGGAACCCAGGCGACCACGTCGCCCGGCGTGTGTGCGGGTCCGATGCGCAGCAGGCGCACCGTCAGCTCGCCCGTCCTGATGGTGAGTTCGTCCTGGAAGGTCACGTCCGGCAGCACCAGAGGGATGTCACCCCAGTCGACCGCGGGCCACAACTGGCACAGGCCGTGGCCGGATTCGGCGATGTCCGCGCGGGTCTGCTCCTGGGCGACGACCGTGGCACGCGGGGTGAACTCGACGTTGCCGAAGACGTGGTCGCCGTGGAAGTGGGTGTTGACGACGGCGTCGGGGCCCCCCGGCGCCACCCGCTCGACGGCCGCGCGCAGCTTTTGGGCACGGCTGCGGGTGGCCGCGGTGTCGACCAGTACCGACCGGCCGCCGTCCGCGATCAGCCCGGCGTTGTTCAGGCACCACCCACCGGGCAACTGCTGGTACGCGAAGACGCCGTCGGCGACCTCCAGCAGTCCGCCGTCGCCGGGCACCGGGGTGGGCCCGGCCGGCGGGGCGGGGCGAGTGTCCGGCACGGCCATCAGACGACCTCGGCGAAGCGTGCCAGGGTCTCGCCGGGGCTCGGTCCGTCCAGCGCCTTGAAGATCCGCTCTGCGTCGGCGCCGAGCCGGTCCAGCCGGATGTGCGCCAGTTCCACCCGGGTGCCGCCGCCGGGCTCAGGACTGAAGCGGACCTCGATCTCGCTGGCGCCCTCGTCGTCGGGCAGCGGGCGGAAGGCACCGTCCACCCGCCAGGTCAGGTGCAGCCGGTGCGGCGGCTCCCACGCCAGTACGCGGCCCCAGTCGATCTCCTGGCCGTCGGCGTCCCACTCGTAGTAGCGCCCGCCGGTGCGGGGCTCCATGGCGAGACCGGTGCGCGGCGTGGTCAGCAGAACGTGAGAGGGCGGCCACCAGTCCGCCAGCCGCTCGGTGAACGCCCGGAAACATTCGGCGGGTGACGCCTGGACGACGGTCGACTTCCTTACGTCGGGGATCGCTTGAGAGGTCATCGGGACTCCTTTCGCGCGGGCCCGTGCCGGGCACCTTCACACACCGTGGTCGCAGCGGCTCGACCTCCCGTCGAGCACCGCTCGATGCCCCACACCGGCGGTGACGCCATCTCTGGAGCGGCAGTTCGCGCCCCCTGTGCGACGTCCCCGGCCCGGCTCCGACGTGCCTGGAGCGTGAGTCGAGAGGGCGGGCGCACCCTGCGCTCAACGAACTCTGAAGGAGGTCCCATGGTCCGAGACACGCCACGAAGGGCCGTGATCACCGGCATCGGCGTGACGGCACCGGGAGGAATCGGGACCGACGCGTTCTGGCAGCGCCTGGTCAGCGGCGAACCCGCGACCCGGACGATCAGCCGGTTCGACGCGAGCGGTCATCGGTGCCAGGTCGCCGCCGAGTGCGACTTCGATCCGCTGGAGCACGGGCTGTCCCGGCAGCAGGTGCGGCGCACCGACCGCGTGGTGCAGCTCGCGCTGGCCTCGGCCCGTGAAGCCCTGCTGGACAGCGGCCTCACCCTCGACGGCGCCCTGGCGGAGCGCGCCGGGGTGGCGATGGGCAGCGCGGTCGGTGGCACGACCACGATGGAGCAGGAGTACGCGGTGCAGTCCGCCGAGGGCCGCACGTGGTTGGTCGACTCCCGCTATGCCGGGCCGCATCTGTACGACTACTTCGTGCCGACCTCACTCGCCGCCGAGGTGGCGCTGCTCGGCGGGGCGCTGGGCCCGGCGTCGGTGATCTCCACCGGCTGTACCTCCGGCATCGATGCGGTCGGCTACGCCGCCGAGCTGATCCGGGAGGGCACGGCGGACGTCATGGTCACCGGCGCCTCCGACGCGCCGATCTCCCCGATCACGCTGACCTGCTTCGACGTCATCAAGGCGACGTCGACGCGCAACGACGATCCGGAGTCCGCGTGCAGGCCCTTCGACCGCACCAGGAACGGGTTGGTACTGGGCGAGGGGGCGAGCGTGCTGATCCTGGAGGAGTTCGAGCACGCGCGGCGGCGCGGGGCGACGATCTACGGGGAGGTCGCCGGGTATGCCTCGCGCTGCAACGCGTACCACATGACGGGGCTGAAGACGGACGGGCTGGAGATGTCCGAGGCCATCGACGCGGCGCTCGACGAGGCCCGGACGGACCCGACGGACATCGACTACGTCAACGCGCACGGTTCGGGTACCAAGCAGAACGACCGGCACGAGACGGCCGCGGTCAAGCGCAGCCTGGGCGAGCACGCCTACCGGACGCCGATAAGTGGCATCAAGGCGATCGTGGGGCACTCGCTGGGCGCGATCGGGTCGATCGAGATCGCGGCGTGCGCACTGTCGCTGCGCCACGACGTGGTGGTGCCGACGGCCAACCTGCACGAGCCGGACCCGGAGTGCGATCTGGACTACGTCCCGCTCTCGGCGCGCGAGCGGCGACTGGACGCGGTACTGACCGTCGGCAGCGGATTCGGCGGATTCCAGAGCGCGATGGTGCTCACGACCTCGGGGCGGTCCCTATGAGTGAGACGACACGTGACGCGGTGATCACCGGCATCGGTGTGGCCGCGCCGAACGGAATCAGTACGGAGAACTACTGGGCGGCCACCCTCAAGGGAGTCTCAGCGATCCGGCCGACGGCACGGTTCGACGCTTCGGGCTATCCGGTGCGGCTGTCCGCGGAGGTGCCGCCGTCCGATGCGGAGGAGGCCGTGCCCAAGCGGCTGCATCCGCAGACGGACCGGCTGACCCGACTCGCGCTGCTCTCCTCCGACGAGGCGCTCGCGGACGCGGCCGTCATCCCTGCCGAGCTGCCGGGCGAGGCGATGGGTACAGCCGTCACCGGGGTCACCGGCGGGCTGGAGTTCGGCCAGCGGCAGCTCCAGCTCCAGTGGGGTACGGGCTGGGAGTCGGTCAGCCCGTACATGTCGTTCGCCTGGTACTACGCCGTGCACACCGGCCAGGTGTCGATCCGGCACGGGATGCGCGGGCCGGGCGGGGTCGTGGTCTCCGAGCAGGCCGGCGGCGTGGACTCACTGTCCTACGCGCGTCGCCGGGTGCGCACGGGTACGCCGGTGATGACGGCGGGCGGTTTCGACAGCTTGCTGTGCCCGTACGGAGTGTCCGTGCTGTCGGTGGCCGACGGGGTGTGCCGTGACGACGACCCGGCGCGGGCGGGGCTCGCGTTTTGCCCGTCGACGACCGGCTACGTGCCGGGTGAGGGCGGGGCCGTGCTGATCGTGGAGTCCCGCGACGCCGCGATGGAGCGGGGCGCTCCGCAGCTCTACGGGGTGATCGCGGGGCACGGGGCGGCGTTCGACCCGGACCCGGCGGGTTCGGTGGGCTCCTCGCGCAGCGGCTTGCTCCGGGCGGCGCGCACAGCGCTCAGGGACGCGGGGCTGACGCCGGACGACGTCGGCGTGGTGTTCGCGGACGCGGTGGGCAGCGCGCCACTGGACCGGGCGGAGGCGGCGGTGCTGACGCGGCTGTTCGGGCCGAGGCGGGTGCCGGTGAGCGCGCCGAAGACACTGGTGGGCCGGATGTTGTCGGGCGGGTCCGCGCTCGATGTGGCGGCAGCGCTGCTGACCTTGCGCGACGGCCTGATTCCGGCGGTGCCGGGCGTCGACCGGGAGGACGTCGATCCCCGGGTGGAGCTGGTGGTCGGAGAACCGCGGGCGGAGCGGGTGGACTGCGCGCTGGTACTGGCGCGGGGACACGGCGGTTTCGCGTCGGCCCTGGTGCTGACCCGACCGTAACGGCGCGGCGGGGGCACGGCGCCAGTGGTCGCCGGGCCCCCGCCGCCGTGCTCCGGCCTCGCGTGCCGGTCGGCCGGAGCGGTATCAGGCGGCCTCGGCGACCTGACGGTTGACGATCGCCAGCAGATCGGCCGGCGTCTCCACGTCCGTGGTCGCCTCCTCGGGAAGTTTGACGCCGTAGTGCCGTTCGAGGCGGCTGAGCGTGTCGATGACGGCGAGCGAGTCGAAGCCGAGGTCGACCAGGCGGGTGCCCAGGATGTCGCCCGTGAGGTCGACGCTCTCGTCCTCGCCCGCCGCGCGCAGCAGGAAGTCCTTCAGTTCATCGAGGGTCAGTTGGGCCATGACGGGGATCCCTTTCGTGAGTGGGGCGGTGGGGCGGTGGGGCTCGGGTCGGTGGGCGGTCATGACGCCGGCGGGGCGGGGGCCGCGGAGGAACCGGCTTCGACGAACGCGCGGGCGCGGGCCATGGTCGCGCGGCTGTTGCCGCCGAGGGCCTGTCGTACGGCGGCGCGGGCCGCGTCGAGCGAGGAGGGCGGTTCGGGCAGGGCGGCGATGCCCTCAGGGCTGAGGATGACCTGGTGGCGGGCGGTCACCGTCACGGTGCCGGGCGCGGTCTCCTCGAACAGCCACTCGCCGTTGTGGGCCTGGAGGACGGGCGGCAGCACGGCCTGCTTGTAGACGATCCGCCGGTCCCGCTCGCACACGCGGCCGGAGACGGTGGTGTGCACGGAGCCGTCCGGCGCCTTGGTGTCCATCCGCATGTACTGCAGGCCCTCGGTGTCCTCGCGCAGGTCGAGGGCGGCGACGTGGTCCAGGCGCTCGGGCCATTTGGCGGCGTCGTACAGGAACGCGTACACCTCGCCGAGCGGGCCCTTGACGGTCTCGGTATCGGTGAACTCCAGCAGTAGTCCGGCCTCCTGGCCGGCGCGGAGGACCGCACGCCGCAGGTTCTCCAGTTCGGCGGTGCTGTTGTGGTCGACGGCCCGCTCGATGCGGGCCAGGTGGGCCGGGTCGTCGTCGACGGCGCGGTAGTGGTGGTCGAGGACGACAGTGCAGCCGTCGTCGTGCTCCTCGACGGTCCAGGCGCCGCCCATCTCGGCGACCGGTGGGCTCGGGTGGCTCTGGTGGAACTCGACGCGGTGCCGACCGGGGTCGAGCAGCCGGCGCGACTGCCAGGTGCGCAGCTCCCCGTCGGCCAGTGCCCAGATGCGGATGTGCTCCTCGCGCCCGTCCCAGGACTGGCGTTCGGCCCGGACGGTGGGCGGGAAGTACAGCGGCCACAGGCTGACGTCGGCGACGATCCGGTAGACGGACTCCACGTCCGACGGCACGCCGATGCGGTGGGTGACCTTCGTGAGGGTCACGACGCCTCCTCTTGCGGCAGGTGAGCGGTGGGCAGCAGAGCGGTGCGCGCGGCGCGGACCGCGTGCCGGTCGGCGTCGTCGCCCCGGCGCCGGTCGGGGAGCAGCGGAAGGGCCTCGCTGCGGCCCTCGGTGACGGCGGTGCGGCGACGGGCGAGCATGGTGAGGCTGTTGCCGGGGCCCGCCTCGACCAACAGGCAGTCGTGCGCGGCGAGCAGCGCTGTCAGGGTGGGTGCGAAGTACACGGTGGCGGAGGCCTGTCCGGCCCAGAACTCCGGATCGAGAGCCTGTTCCTCCGTCAGCACGCCCTGGGTGTAGGCGGAGTACAGGGGCATGCTCGGGAGGTGGAAGCGGACCGAGCGCCAGCCGGGCAGGGACGCCTTGACGGCGTACTCGACGACAGGGGTGTGGAACGCCTGCCGGGCCGGCACCTCGCGGCAGACGGAACCGCGTTCGTGCAGGGTCCGGGCCGCCGCGCGCAGCGGCTCCCGCTCACCGGCCAGCAGCAGTTGGCGGGGGGCGTTGACCGCGGCGAGGTACACACCGGCGCGCAGGAGGCCGGCGACCTCGTCGAGGGAGGCGGAGACGGCGAGCATCCCGCCGGGCGGAGTCCGCGCGAACAGGTCGACGCGCTCACGCATCACGCGCATCCCGTCGGCGAGGTCGACCACTCCGGCGAGGGTGGCGGCGGCGAACTCGCCGACGCTGTGCCCGAGCAGGGCGACCGGCCGCACGCCCCACTCCAGCAGCATCCGGCCGAGCGCGTGGTCCACGGCGTACAGCAGCGGCTGGGCGACGGTGACGTCGTCGTACGCCGGTGACGGCTGCTCGGCGAGCCATTCGCGGCGCAACCGTCCGCCGTCGGGTCCGAGGAGCCGGAACGCCTCGTCCATCCAGTGGGTGAACGCCTCCTCGTGCCCGTAGAGTCCCGCGGCCATCCGCGGATGCTGGGCGCCCTGGCCCGGCAGGAGCAGGGCCACATCCTTCGGGGATCGCACGGCCATGGCCGGATTCCACCTCCCTCTCACTGCCTCGCGTGTCTCGTCCCCCGTGAGGGATCCACCGGCAGGCAGCCTGCGGGAGCGGTGTCGAGCCGCGCATGAGGACGGTTGGAGCGGCGCTCTCGGCATCCGGGAGTCGAGTCCTGCTCCACGCCTGTTCGAGGAGGCGGGGGCAGGGTCGGCGGCATGACCCGTGACGACCGGCCCCATGCGCTGAGCTTGTTCCACCAGCAGAGCCCGGACTGGTCCGCCTCGTCGGCGGACGGGCTGGAGCACGCCGTGGTGGAGGTGCCCCTCGACTACTCCGTCCCCGCCGGCGAACGTCTGACGATCGCGCTGAGCAGGCGCCCGGCGAGCGATCCGGGCCGACGCCGCGGAGTCCTGCTGGCCCTCAACGGCGGGCCCGGCGGCTACTTCGGGCTGGGCCGGCGCTTCCCGGCCGCCCTGGCGGCCACTCCGCTCGCCGAGGTGTACGACCTGATCGGCTTCGACCCGCGCGGCACCGGCGGGTCGACGCCGCTGGAGTCGCACATCGTCCCGCGCCGAATGCCGGTGGACTCCCGTCCGCCGGACTCGGTCTTCCCCGAGATCGCCGAGGAGGCGCGGGAGCGCGAGGAGGGCAACCGGCGCGGCGGAGGCACGCGGCGACCGCACTTCAGCACCCGCAACGTGGCCCGGGACATGGACGTGATCCGGGCGGCGCTCGGCGAGGACGTCATCAATTACCTGGGCTACACGTACGGCACCTATGCGGGCGCGGTGTTCGGGGCGATGTTCCCGGAGCGGCTGGACCGCAGCGTGCTGGACTCGTGCGTGCACCCGGACTGGACATGGCGAGAGCAGCTGATGGCGCAGGGCCCCGCGCAACGGGAAAACGTGGAGGCGTGGGCGGACTGGACGGCCCTGCGCGACCGGCACTTCGGACTGGGCACCTCGCGGGTGGCGGTACTGGAGGCGGTGGAGGAGGCCGTCACCCACGTCGGCGCGCTGGGCGACGGGGTGCGGCTGCGGACCCTGCTGGACTCGGCGCTCGGCTCACGCTCGGCGGACCGGGCCGGCTGGGAGAACCTGGGCCGCCTGGTGGGCGAACTGCGCGCGGCGGACGAGCCGGCGGCCGAGAAGGCGCTGGCCGACGAGCGGATCTGGCCGCCGGAGGAGACCGGTGAGGTGCGCTGCGGGGTGTTGGACGCGGTCATCCTGGAGAAGGACTGGCCCCTCGAACTCGAGACCTACTACGCGGACATGCGCCGCTTCCGTGCGCAGTACCCGTACGGCTGCGGGGTGACCCGGGCGCAGCCGCTGCCCGGCGCGTTCCGCACGTTCACACCGCCGGAGCCGCCCACGGAGTTGGTGCGCGACGGCTATCCGGCCGGACTCGTCGTGCACGCCGACGGCGACCCCATCGACCACTATCCGGGCGGCGCGGCGCTCGCCGAGCGGCTGGGTCACCGACTGGTGACGGTCAGGGACTGCGGCGGGCATGAGATCTACGCCTTCTCCCGCAACCCGCACGTCGACGCGGTCGTCGAGGCCTATCTGATCGACGGCGTCCTTCCGGAGCACCACCTGGTCTGCCCGAACACCGTGTCCCGGCCGGACGTACCGGCCGACGACCGCGGCGAGCGGAGTGCGTCCCCCGGCGGGGCGGCGTCCCCCGCGGGTTCCGACTCTCATCGCGAAGGAAGGCACGCATGACACGCGTTCTCGTCATCGGCGGGGGAATCGCGGGCCCGGTGGCCGCGATCGCCCTCCAGAAGGCCGGCTTCGACCCGGTCGTCCACGAGGCGTTCGACCGCACGGCCGACCAAGCGGGCAACTTCATGAACATCGCGCCCAACGGCCTGGACGCGCTCGCCTGCGTCGATCTGGCCGCGCCGGTGCGCAGGCTCGGCTTCGTCACCCCGGCCATCGCGTTCTACCGCTCCGACGGGCACCGGCTCACCCCCGACATCTCCACCGAGGTGCAGGCCGGGCCCGGTGCCGTCATCCAGACGCTGCGTCGTGCGGACCTGTACCGCACGCTGCGTGAGGAGGTGGAGCGGCGCGGCATACCCATCCAGTACGGCAAGCGGTTGACGGACGTGGAATCCGCCGACGGCCGGGTCCGCGCCCGGTTCGAGGACGGCACACACGCCGACGGGGACCTGCTGGTCGGTGCGGACGGCATCCGCTCGCGGGTGCGCAGGATCATCGACCCGGCGGCGCCGGAGCCCCGGTACCTGGGCACGGTGAACGCGTTCGGGGTGGCGCCGAAGCGGCGGGTCGAAGGCACGCCCGGGGTGCTGCGGATGTACTTCGGGCGCAAGAGCTTCTTCATGTCGGCGCAGCATCCGGACGGCGACGTGTGGTGGTTCGCGAACCCGCCGCGGCCGTCCGAGCCGGACGCGGCAGAGATGCGCCGTCCCGGCATGGACTGGCGCGACGAGATCGTGGAGCTGTTCCGCCGGGACGGGATGCCCGCGCTGGACGTGGTGCGGGCGTCGACACAGTTCTCGGTGCCGTCGGCCAACTACGACCTGCCGACGGTGCCCCACTGGCATCGCGCCGGCATGGTCCTGGTCGGGGACGCCGCGCACGCCATCTCCCCCACGGCGGGGCAGGGCGGGTCGGTGGCCATCGAGGACGCGGTGATCCTCGCCAAGTGCGTGCGGGACGCGCCGACGATCGCCGCTGGGCTCGCGAGGTACGAGGAGGTGCGGCGGACACGGGTGGAGGGCATCGTCGCGCAGGGCAAGCGCAATGTGGACGGCAATCTCTCGGGGCCGTTGGGCCGGATGGTGCGGGACTTCTTCATCCGGCGCGCCTTCCGCGACATCGCGGCCAAGGGCCCGGACAACACACCGGTGTGGATGCTCGGGCACCACATCGACTGGGACACGCGCGAGGTGGCGAGCGCGAGGACGGGGCGGTGACGGCTGTGTACGGAGCGGAGTTCGCCGAGATCTACGACCTGGTCTACGCGGCGCGGGGCAAGGACTACGCCACCGAGTGCGCCGAAGTGGTCCGGCAGGTTCGGGCGCGCCGTCCGGACGCCTCCTCGCTGCTGGACCTCGCGTGCGGGACGGGCGCCCATCTCGCGCTGCTGCGGGAGGAGTTCGAGACGGTGGAGGGGCTCGAACTGTCCGAGCCGATGCTCGCCAAGGCGCGGGCGGCGGTGCCGGGGACGACCGTCCACCACGGCGACATACGGGATTTCCGCCTCGGCCGCACGTATGACGCGGTGATCTGCATGTTCAGCTCCGTCGGGTATGTCGGCTCGGCGGAGAACCTCGACGCCACGCTGCGCAGCGTCGCCCGGCATCTGGATCCCGGGGGCGTGGTGCTGCTGGAGCCCTGGTACTTCCCGGAGGCGTTCACGCCGGAGTACATCGCGGACGACCTGGTCCGCACGGAGGACCGGGTCGCGGTACGGGTGTCGTACTCGGTCCGGGAGGGCGACCAGGTACCGATCACGGTGCACTACATCGACGCTCTGAAGGGGCGCGGGATCCGGCACTTCACCGATGTGCACCGGATGTCGCTGTTCACCAGGGAGCAGTACCGTGCGGCGTTCGAGCGGGCCGGCTGCTCGGTGGAGTACGTCGAGGGGGGACCGTTCCGCTGCGGGCTGTTCGTCGGGATCCGGAAGGACGACCCGCCGGCGTGACGGGCGGGAAGGGGGCGCCGGCCATGGTGGTCGGCGCCCCCTTTTCGCCGTCATGCCGGGGCGGCCAGGCGCCACATGTCGCCCATCGAGGACCGCAGGTCGCGCCGTGGCCGCCAGTCCAGCAGGTCAGCGGCGAGGCGGATGTCGGCGCATGTCCAGGACCCCCCGAGACTGGTGGTCGCCCGGCGCCGCTCGCGCAGCATCCGCGACGGGAGCCCCGCGGCCTCGACGAACAGCCGGGCCACGGACGCGATGTCGGTGGCCGTGCCGCTGCCGATGTTCAGCGCCCGGCCCGTCACCGGGGAGGTGACGGCGAGCACGACGGCTTCGGCGACGTCGCGGACGTCGACGAAGTCCCGCCGGGCGTCGGCCACGTCGACCGTCATGGGCTCCCCCGCCCGCAGCGCCTCGGTGAGCTGCCGCACGAGTTTCCCCGACAGGCTGACCGGCGAGGGGTGCGGGCCGCACACGTTCGTCACGCGGAGCACCAGCGCGTCGATGGCGTCGGCCCGTGCCGCCTCCAGCACCGCGGTGGACCCGGCGAGCTTGCTGCGGGTGTAGTCGGTGGCGGGGCGCGGTGGGTGCGTCTCGGCGACGACGGTGCCCCAGGGAGTCTCGCCGTATTCGAGGATGGTGCCCAGGTGCACCATGCGGATCCGCCGGGGCAGGTCGGCCGCGGCGGCGACGAGGCGTTCGACGAGGTCGACGTTGAGCCGGGTCAGTGCGGGTTCGCCGACGGTCCAGCCGTCGGTGGCGTTGGCGGCGTCGGTGGCGTTGACGATGGCGTGGACGCCGAATTCCGCCAGCAGTCGGCGCAGCGTGCCGGTCGGGGCGGTGGCCAGGTCGAGCGGGACGAAGGAGTGCCGGGCGGGACAGGGCACCTGGTGCCGAGCGACGACCAGCACCTCTGCGCCGGCGCGGGCGAGTTCCGCGCACACGTGCCTGCCCACCCAGCCGGTGCCTCCGAGCACGGCGACGCGCGGGGTCTCCCGCGGGCCGTGCCCGGTCATCTCGGCTTGCTCGGCCACGTGCGCCTCACGCCGTCACGAGGTCTTCGAGCACGGACACGGCACGCAGCGGTGAGGGCTGCGCGGCGATGTCGTCGCGTACCGCGAGGGCGCGCTCGCGCCGCTCGGGGTCGTCGAGGAGCGTGCGGCACGCCTCGCGCAGCGCCTCCGGTGTGAGGTCGGCGGGCGGCACCTCGACGGCGCCGCCGTGCTCGGTCAGCCGGCGGATCTCGGCGAGCGGCTTGCCCCGGCCGGGTACGACGACCTGGGGCAGCCCGTGGGAGGAGCAGGCCATCATGGTGCCGGGGCCGCCGTGGTGCACGGCGAGGTCACAACCGGGCAGAACGGCGGTGAGGGACTGCCAGCCGGCCGCGACGACGTTGGTGGGCAGCCCGCCGAGCTGGGGCAGCAGATGGTCGGCGACGGCGACGACGAGTTCGACGGGGAGTTCGGCGACCGCTCGCAGCATCTCCCCGAGGGCGGGCAGTCCGCCGATCTGCGGCTGGACCGAGCCGAGGGTCACCAGCACGCGCGGCGTGGAGCGCGGGCGCAGGCTCCAGCCGGGCACCAGTCCGGGCTCGCCGTAGGGGACGTACCGGATGGGGACGTTGCCGTCGGCCGGGCCGCCCATCAAGGGCGGGCAGTTGTCGAGTACGAGGTCCGGGGCGGGCAGCTCGTCCAGACCGGACTCCTTGATCTCGGGGGCGAGTTCGCGGGCCACGGCCGGCACGATCGGCAGATCACCGGGACCGACGGTGTGCTTGGCCCAGGGCACGCCGTGCGCGGCGGCGGCGAGGGCCGCGGCACCGAAGGAGTACGACTCGGTGACCACGAGGTCCGGCCGCCATGCGCCCACGAGATCGCGGGTTCCTTCCAGGGTGCGGGTGGCGAGGCGGGCGAAGCCGGAGCCGACGCCGTCGGCCATCTCCTCGTCGGTGTCGGGAACCTTGAGCGGGTTGCCGTTCCGGTCGCGGCCCATGACGTCGCCCATGTCGAGGGGACCGGAAACCGGGGCCATCCGCAGCCCGGCGCCCCGGATCACCGGTTCGAAGCTGTCCGGGGCCGCGACCAGCACCTGGTGGCCGGCCGCGTGGAGCGCCCAGGCGAGGGGCACGACCGGGAAGAACAACGGGTGGGCGGGGCCTGTGTTGACCAGGATCTTCATGCCAGTACCTCGCTTGACGGTGGGAGTCGGACACCGGGACGGCCGGGACGACGCGGCACCGGGAGTGCCGCGCGGAGCGTGCGGGAGGGAGGCCGCGCGGGGAGGGGACCGCACGTCAGGAGTCCTCCCGGTCGAGGGCCGGCGCCAGGGCTGCTTCCGCCGCCAGGCAGCGGCGGTAGTCGGGCAGCAGGCCGCGGGCCTGCGCCCGGGCGAGCGTCGGGGCGGTCCGGTCGCGCTCGGACAGCAGTGACGCGGCGGTTTCGGGCAGCGGGAGCCGCAGTTCGGGGTCAAGGACGGACACGGCCAGTTCGTTCTCCGCCACGTACTCGGTGGACAGGGTGTAGGCCATGACGGTGTCGTCGCTGAGCGCGGTGAAGGCGTGCCCCACGCCGACGGGAAGGTAGAGCGCGCGGAAGTCCTCGGTGTCGAGGAGCACACTGTCCCACTGCCCGAAGGTGGGTGAGCCGACCCTCAGGTCGACGACGAAGTCCAGGGCCCGGCCGCGTGGGCAGTACACGTACTTGGCGGTGCCCGGCGGCACGGTCGTGTAGTGGATGCCGCGTACGACGCCCTCCCGGGAGCTGCTGAAACTCATCTGGGCGACGGGGAACAGCTCGTGCCCGGTCGCCGCCGCGAGGGTGCTCTCCTGGAACGGCGATACGAACAGACCGCGGGGGTCGCGGAACACGGGGGGCGTGAACTCCACGGCCCCGGCCACTTTCAGTGAACGCGTCTGCATGGCCGCTCCCTCGTCCTTCCACCCGGTGCCAGGCAACGGCGACCAGCCTCCGGGCGCGGGCTCGAAGCCGGGTGGACGGCCAGTGGAGGCCAGTGGAGGAGGGAAGGAGGAGGCAACCTGCCACCATCGCGGTCAGTAATTGACCGCGATATGGATAGTCTTTACCTCATGACGGTTGCTCTTTCGCTCCGCGCCCTCAACCGTGCGGTCCTGTCCAGGCAGTTGCTGTTGGACCGGGTCGACCGGACACCTCTCGACGTCATGGAACTACTGGTCGGCCTGCAGGCCCAGGACCCCGAGCCGCCGTACATCGGGTTGTGGAACCGCATCACCGGGTTTCGCCAGGACGACTTGACCACCCTGCTCCGGAATCGGCGTGTGGTGCGTTCCACGCTGTACCGGGGGACGCAGCACCTGGTCACCGCCGAGGACTACCTCTGGCTCCGGCCGGCCCTGCAACCCATGCTGGACCGCTGGCAGAGGGGAGCCTGGGGCAAGGTGACCGCCGGCCTGGACCTGACGGAACTCGCCGGGACGGTCGCGAAACTGCTCGGCACGGGGCAGTTGTCGCGGCCGGAGCTGGCGGCGGAGCTCCGGGAACGGTGGCCCGATCGCGATCCTGTCGGGCTGGCGCGTTCGGCGCAGGCCCTGTTGGCGATCGTGCATCCGCCGCCGGACGGCACCTGGGGGCGGCGGGGTACCACGCCCTTCATGCTGGCCGAGGAGTGGCTCGGCCGGCCGCTGGACGCCGCGCCGGCGCCGGAGCGGCTGGTCCTGCGCTACCTGGCGGCCTTCGGTCCGGCCACCGTGCGGGACGTGCAGGCGTGGAGCGGTATGACGCGGCTTCGGGAGGTCATGGACCGGCTGCGTCCCGAACTGCTGGTGCTGCGGGGCGAGTCGGGCCAGGAGCTGTTCGACCTGCCGGACGCCCCGCGCCCCGAGCCGGACCGCCCCGCGCCCGTCCGCTTTCTCGCCCTGCTGGACAACGTGGTGCTGGCCTGGGCCGATCGCAGCCGGATGCTCAGCGACGAGCGCCGGGTCCCTGTCAGTGTGGAACCCGCCCTGACGGTGGACGGTTTCGTGCACGCCCTCTGGCGGATCCGGCATGAACGGGACGAGCGGGCGGTACTGGTGATCAAGCCCTTCGAGCCGCTGCCCCGCACGGCACTCGGCGACGTCGGCGAGGAGGGCATGGCGCTGCTGCGGTTCGCCGCGCCGAAGGCGGGGTCGTACGACATCGAGTTTCAAACGACCGGACAATAGGAGGCCGATCGGGGCCAGGGCAGCCGGAAAGCCGCACTTTCACCAGCCGCAGCCCGGCAATCCACATCGGATGGAGACCACGTCCGATAACGAAACGGTAATGCGCTGATTACCGGTCCTGATGACGGGATTGAGCCAGACTCAAGCGCCGTCCTTGAGGCTCACTTGGGGCGTGAGCAAAGTAATCGCCAAATCACACCGCTCATCTGCGGACTCTGCTCCAGAACTGGCTCAAGGCACCACCCAGGATGCCCGAACCACGGGTACATCCACATGAGGTATCGACCTGGGGGAAGACATGCACATACGACTTCTGGGAGAGCTAGAAACGGTTCTGAACGATACGTCGATCACACCAACAGCGGCTAAACCCCGCCAAGTACTGGCGCTTATGGCGCTTAATTCGGGGCGAATCGTGTCCGTGCAGAACCTCGTCGAGGAGCTGTGGGGCCACCACCCGCCGCCCAGCGTCCGCACGACGCTTCAGACATACATCCTCCAACTCCGCAAACTGATCGACTCGGCACTCCCGAAGGGCTCGACGCGCACGGCCAAGGACATCCTCGTGACCCGATTCGACGGCTATCTCCTGGACATCCCCCCGGAGAACGTGGACGTGTGCAGCTACGAAGAGCTCGCGAAGGCCGGCCAGCAGGCCATGACCAGAGGCGACCACGAGTCGGTGTCGCAGCTGTTCGGCATGGCGCTGAGCAAGTGGCAGAGCAGGGCACTGGTCGACGTCCGCATCGGCACGCTGCTGTCGATCGAGGTGGCCCGCCTGGAAGAGAGCCGGCTCAACGTGCTGGAGAACCGGATCGGCGCGGACATCAAGCTCGGACGCCACCAGGCCGTCCTCAGCGAACTGACCGTGCTCACAGCCCAGCAGCCCATGCACGAGAACCTGTGCGCGCATTACATGGTGAGCCTCTACCGCTCCGGGCGGCAGTGGCAGGCGCTGCACGCGTACAAGACACTGCGCAACACGCTGAACAAGGAGCTGGGTGTCGAGCCCTCCCTGAGACTGCGTAAGTTGCAGCAGGCCGTGCTGCGGTCGGACCCCCGTCTTGAGGAGCTCCTCGAACCCGCCTCCGACCGCCCGCAGTTCAGCCACGCCTGACCACCTGTCGCAGTCCGCCGCACGACCCCAGAGATCCCCGAGGAGAGGAACACATGAGGGAAGCGAACGCCGCGGAGTACGTCGAGGTCCTGCGCTTCTACGCCCGGCAGATGAACCAGCTCGACCGCCTCGATCTCGACGGCTACGCCGATACGTTCACACCGGACGGGGTGACGCACCACGTGCACCACGGCACCAAGCTGGAGGGCCGCGAGGCCCTGCTCGAGCACGCCCGCAAGGCGCTCCCGCGCTACCGGGACGTGACCGCCCGGCACTGGAACGACCACTATCTGGTGGACGTGGCGCCGGACGGCGTCCTCCACGTCGGATACACGTCGCTGGTGACGCTGACCGACGCCGAAGGACGCGTCCGGTTCGAGTCGACCTTCGCCGTGACGGACGAGTTGGTGCGGCAGGAGGGCCGGTTGTTCACCCGGTCCCGGACGATCGTGCGCGACCGGCCCGCCGCCGCGTGACCGGATCGCCGCGGCCGGACCGCGCCGGCTCAGAGTACATGCGCCGGCTCAGCAGGGCTGCGACTGCCCACTCACCTTCCGCAGGTGGGCGGTGGCCGGCGTAGTGCCCAGTTCCATGCCGTCGGCGTCGTAGTACGTGCCCTGCCCGGTGGAGGTGAACTCGGCGGGGCCGACGAGCACGGCCTGGTGACTGAACCGCAGATAGCCGGTGGTGGTGCCGGATGCGTTGAAGAAACGTTCCAATCCCCGGAAGGCGAAGGCCGACGGGCCGGTCCGCCACCAGCGCCCCGAGCCGTCGGCCCCGCCGTCCGGGCCCGGCGGCTGGAGGGCGCACATCGTGCCGTCCGCTCGGAACGACATGGTGGCCTCCACCTCCGCGCCCGTGAAGTTGATGGTGCCGGACCACAGCCCGACAGGGGCGGCCCCGCGGGTCTGCTGGTCCCCCGCCGCACCCGCGGTGGCCGTGCCGGGCACGGCCACCGTCAGGACGACGCCCAAGGCGACGCCCAGGGCGCGTGACCAGCGGCGCCGGCTGCCCGACGCGCTCGTGGCCGGTCTCGCGCCCCGCCATGCATTTCTCCCCATATAGGGACACCCCCATCAATACGTGTGTTACCGGCGCATTTCGGCCGATCCCCGGAGCCACCACCTCGGTCCGGGCGCCCGACAGTGTCGCCCTTCCCGCTCGGGGGAGGCTCGAACTCCCCTCGACCCACGACCCGGCCCTCTGAACCTGCCACGATCGCCGGGCTCTGCCCGATCTCGACCGGGCGTCCAGCACCCTCCTCCAGGCTCCGACAGACCGGTTTCGGAACGACTCGCCGACCAGTCGCCGCACCTCGCCCTCCGGCGGACCGAAGCTGACCTCGACCCCTCGTACGGTGCCAGGACCGAAGCGATCACAAACCGTCCACCTGCGGAAACCCCTGTTCCGCCGGTGATGGAGGAGTAATGACAAACGCAATCATCGCCGAGGGCCTCACACGGCGATTCGGCTCCACGCAAGCGCTGGACGGCCTGGACCTGGCCGTCCCCGAGGGGTCGGTGATGGGCCTCCTGGGGCCCAATGGCTCCGGCAAGACCACGACCGTGCGGGTGCTCTCCACCCTGCTGCGCCCCGACAGCGGGCGCGCGTTCGTGGCCGGCCTGGACGTGCTCAAGGACATGGTGAAACTGCGCCGCAAGATCGGCCTGTCCGGTCAGTACGCCGCCGTGGACGAGGACCTCACCGCGCGGGAGAACCTGCGCATGGTCGGAAAGCTGTACCACTTGGGGACCCCGGAGGCGAACCGCCGCTCCGACGAACTGCTCGAGAGGTTCGGGCTCGGCTCGGAGGCGGACCGCCCGGTCAAGGGCTACTCCGGCGGCATGCGGCGCCGGGTGGACCTCGCGTGCGCGGTGATCGCCCGGCCCGAGGTGCTGTTCCTCGACGAGCCCACCACCGGTCTCGACGTCCGCAGCCGACAGGCACTGTGGGACGTGATCGTCGAGCTGGTGGGCGAGGGCAGCACACTACTGCTGACCACGCAGTACCTTGAGGAGGCCGACAAGCTCTCCGACCGGATCACCGTCGTCGACCACGGCCGGATCATCGCCGAGGGCACCCCGGACCAGCTCAAGGCCCGCGTGGGCAGCGAGCGACTCGAACTGACCCTGGCGAGCGTCGAGGACCTGCACGCCGCCCGCCGGCTGCTGGACCGGCTGGCCCAGGGCGAGGTGGTGACCGACGAGGAGGAGAAGCAGCTCGTCATCCCCGTCGAGGACGGCCCCGAGGCACTCGTCACCGCGATCCGCGCGCTCGACGCCGAGGACGTCGGACCGGTCGGCGCGGGCCTGCGCCGGCCGACACTGGACGAGGCGTTCCTCATCCTCACCGAGGGATCCGGCACCGCCGCCCCACCGGAACCCGTGGACACCACCGGCGAACGCGTCGGCACGGCCGGCAAGGAGGGCCTGCGATGAACCCCCTGTCCACCACGGTGAGCGACGCCCTCACCCTCAGTCGGCGCAGCCTGATCAAGAACCTGCGAAACCCTGACATCGTCGTCTTCTCCAGCGCCGCACCCATCGCCTTCGCGCTGTTGTTCGGCTACGTCTTCGGCAGCGCGATCGATCTGGGCGGCGGCGCCAACTACCGCGAGTTCATGGTGGTCGGCATCCTCACCCAGACGATGCTGCTGACCGCCTCCAACACCGGTACGGGCATCGCGTACGACATGAAGCAGGGGCTCGTCGACCGGTTCCGGTCGCTGCCCATCTCCCAGTCCGCGGTGCTCTTCGGCCGCACCAACGGCGACGCGCTCAACAACGTCGTGGTGATGGCGCTGCTGTCGGTCACCGGTCTGCTGATGGGCTGGCGGATCCGCGGCTCCTTCGCCGACGCGGCGCTGGCCTACCTGCTGCTGTTCCTGTTCGCCTACGCGGCCAGCTGGATCGCGGCGACCATCGGACTGAGCGTGCGCTCCCCCGAGGTGCTGGGCAACGTCCTGCTGATGGCACTGCTGCCGCTGACGTTCGTGTCCAACGCCTTCGTGCCGGCGGACGAACTGCCGGGTCCGATGCGGGTGATCGCCGAGTGGAACCCGGTGTCCACCGTGGTCGGCGCGTGCCGCGAGTTGTTCGGCAACATCCCGCCCGGCTGGCCCGAGCCGGACGCCTGGCCGCTCCAGCACCCGGTCGCCGCGTCCTTCCTGTGGGTGGCGGTCATCCTGCTGATCTTCGTGCCGTTGGCCATCCGCCGCTACCAGCGCGCGGTGAGCCAGTAAATCCGCGTACCGCCGGGCACGGTCGGCTCCGTGCCCGGCGATCCGCACATCACTTCGGTCATCTGAGGAGGAACCATGCGTTTCCTGTTCGTCACCGGCGGCGGTTCGGCCCCCGTACATGCCGGGGTCCCCCTGGTGTGGGCGGCGCGCAGCGCCGGGCACGACGTGCTCGTGGCATGCCCCCGTGAGAACACCGAGCTGGTCGCCGGCCTCGGCCTGCCCGCCTACGCGGTGACGGAACTGGGCATGGCCGACGCCATCCTCAAGGACCGCGAGGGCAACTGGCTGCCACTGCCGACCGGCAGCGAGGAGGAGCAGATGGACTTCGCCGGGCGCGGCTTCGCCCGGCTGTCGGCCGGCTGTCTGGAGGGCACCCTGCGGCTGGCGGAGTCCTGGCAGCCGGACGTGATCGTCGGCGGCGAGTACAACCACGCCGCCCACCTGGTGGCGCACCGACTCGGGATCCCGCTGGTCAGTCACACCTGGGCGATCTACGACCGTACGGACGTCGACTGGCAGGGCGCGACCGCGGAACTCGAGCCGGAGCTGTCGGCGATGGGTCTGGACGCCCTCCCGGAACCGACGGTGTTCCTCGACATCACCCCGCCCTCCGTGCGGCCGGAGGAGGCCGTGCCGGCGGAACCGATGCGCTGGACACCGGGCAACCAGCAGATGCCGCTGGAGCCGTGGATGTGCGAGCGGGGCGACCGGCCACGCGTAGTGATCACCTCGGGCTCGCGCAGCATGTTCGTACCGACCCTCGGCGTGGAGTTCTTCCGACCGCTGCTGGACAACCCGGCGCTGCGCAAGGGCGACTTCGAGATCGTCGTCGCCACCTCGCCCTCGGTCGCCGGGCAGTTGAAGGAGACATGGCCGGACATCCGGGCCGGGTACGTTCCGCTGGACGTGCTGGCGCCGACGACGGACCTGGTGGTGCACCACGGCGGCGGCGTGACCGTGATGACGGTGCTCAACGCGGGTGTGCCGCAGCTGGTGCTGCCGGAGATTCCAGCCTCGGCGATCCCGATGCGCCGGGTCGACGCGTTCGGAGCATCCCTGACGATGGACTCGGCCACCGAGTCCGGAGACGCGGTCGCCGCGGCGATGACGACACTGCTGAACGAGCCGTCCTACCGTGAGCGGGCCGGTGAACTCTCCCGGCAGATCGCCGCGATGCCGTCGCCGGCACGGGTCGTGGAGCGGCTGGAGAAGCTGGTCTGAACTCCCAGAACCCCGGAGCGAGGGCCGTCGATTCCCCCGGGCGGCCCTCGCTCCGGCCTTTTTCGTTGGTGCGTCAGAGCGTGCGCAGCACCTCGCGCAGCGCGGAGATGACCTTGTCCTGGAGACCGACGGACAAGGACGGGTACATCGGCAGCGAGAAGATCTCGTCGGCCAGCCGCTCGGTCACCGGCAGCGCCCCCTCCTGGTAGCCGAGGTGCGCGAATCCGGTCATGGTGTGCACCGGCCAGGGGTAACTGATGTTGAGGTGGATGTCGTAGCGCTTCATCGCCTCGATGACCGCCTCGCGCCGGGGGTGGCGAACGACGTAGACGTAGTACACGTGCTCATTGCCCTCGTTGGTGGACGGCAGGACCAGGCCGCGTTCGGCGAGGTCGCCCAGTTCCTCCTCGTAGCGGCGGGCAACGGCCCGGCGTCCGGCGACGTAACTGTCGAGGCGGCACAGTTTGCGCCGCAGGATCTCGGCCTGTACTTCGTCGAGGCGGCTGTTGTGGCCGGGGGTGCGGACCACGTAGTAGACCTTGTCCATACCGTAGTAGCGCAGTTGGCGCAGGTGGGCGTCGATGTCCGCGGAGTCGGTGACGACGGCGCCGCCGTCGCCGTACGCGCCGAGGACCTTGGTCGGGTAGAAGGAGAACGCCGCGGCGTCGCCGAGGGTGCCGGCGAGGGCACCGTGGTGGCGGGCCCCGTGGGCCTGGGCGCAGTCCTCCAGGATCGCCAGGTCGTGCCGGGCGGCCAGAGCGCGCAGGGGGGCCATGTCGACACACTGGCCGTAGAGGTGGACCGGCAGGAGAGCCTTGGTGCGAGGGGTGATGGCGGCCGCCACCTGCTCGGTGTCCATCAGGTAGTCGCCCTCGCGGACATCGACGAAGACGGGTGTGGCGCCGGTGCCGTCGATGGCGACGACGGTCGGGGCGGCGGTGTTGGACACCGTGATCACCTCGTCGCCGGGACCGACGCCCAGGGCTTGCAGGCCGAGCTTGACGGCGTTGGTGCCGTTGTCGACGCCGGTGCAGTGGGGCAGGCCGTGGTAGGCGGCGAACTCCTCCTCGAAGCCGGCGACGCTGGCGCCCAGCACCAGCCTGCCGGAGCGGAAGACGGTGTCGACCGCGTCGAGCAGGTCCTCGCGCTCGGCCTCGTACTCGGGCAGGTAGTCCCAGACATAGGTGGTCATCTCAGAGAGCACTCCGTTTCCCGTCGGGGGTGTGCGGTCGCTGTACGAACTCGTGCCAGAAGTCCTTCACGGCGTCGGCGAGCGAACGCCGCGGACGCCAGCCGAGCAGCCGCGCGGCCGGCTCGATGTCCACCTGGGACCAGTCCTCCGTGGAGTGGCGGATCCCGGTGCCGGATCGCTCGGTGATCTCGGCGGGGACGCCGCTGTGGTCCACCAGCAGATCGACCAGGGTGCGCACGGGGACGCTCTCCCCACGCCCGAGGTCGACCAGTTCCCCGGTGACCGGGGAGGTCGCGGCCGCGATCACGGCGTCGGCGACGTCCCGGACGTCTACGTAGTCCCGGCGGGCCAGCAGCGGGTCCAGCTCGATGCGGGCGATGCCGTCCGGGCCGGGCCGGGCGAGCCGGCCGGCGACTCTGCCGAGGAGACTGACCTCGGGGCTGCCGGGTCCGGCGAGGTTGGCGACGCGCAGCACCATCCCCTCCAGACGACCGGTGCGCGTGCCGTCCAGCACCGCCTCGGTGGCCGCCAGTTTGGCGCGGCCGTAGGCGCTGGTGGGCCGGGCGGAGACGGCGGCGCCCATGGTGGTGCCCGCCGTGACCGTGCCGTACTCCAGGACGGAGCCGAGGTGCACCAGCCGGGGGCGTTCGTCGAGCAGTTCCAGCGCGTCCAGCAGCCGGAGAGCCGGGGCGGCGACGGCGTCCCACATATCGGGATCGGTACGGCCCCAGATGCTGCCGACGGCGTTGACGACGACGGCAGGCCGGACCTCGGCGAGGACGGCCGCGACCTCCCGCACGGGCTCCGTACCGAGGTCCAGCCGGTGGAAGCGGCCGGCGAGCGGCGCGTCGGGGGGCCTGCGGGCCGCCGCGACCACCTCGTGGCCGAGGTCGGCGAGGCGCTCGCACACATGCCGCCCCACGAAACCGGTGCCACCGAGAACCAGGGCGCCCGGACGAGCGGGCATGGATTCCTCCTTCCGTGCGCTGGGGGCACTCCTGCGCGTCAGACTGTCCGCTCGCGGTCGCGCATCGCTAGAGAGCAGGTTCCGGCTCCAGCGGTCCTCGACGCGCCCGCCCCAGTCTTTCCCCGGCGCCCGCACGGCGCCGAGCACCACGACAAGCGGCCAGGCAGAAAGGCGGTATCGCATGTACGGCGCCGACTCAGCGCGGTTCTACGAGGCGCAGCACACCGCACGGGGCAAGGACTACCGGGCCGAGGCCGAGGTGGTCGCCGGCGAGGCGCTGCGGCGCCGGCCGGGCGCGTCGTCGGTGCTGGACGTGGCCTGCGGGACCGGCGGTCATCTTGGGGCGTTCGGGGAGTTGATCGGGCGGACGGAGGGCGTCGACCTGTCCGAGCCGATGCTGGAGATCGCCCGGCGCGACCACCCGGACGTGCCGCTGCACCGCGGTGACATGCGCGACTTCGACCTGGGCCGGGTGTTCTCCGTGGTGACCTGCCTGTTCGCGTCGATCGGGTATGTGAATGACACGGGGGAGCTGCGGGCGGCGCTGTCCTGCTTCGCGCGGCACACGGAGCCGGGCGGGGTGGTGGCGGTCGAGCCGTGGTGGTTCCCGGAGACGTACCTGGACCGCTGGGTCTCCGGGGACGTCGTCCGCTGGAACGACACGACGGTCGCGCGGGTCGCGCACACCGTGCGGGACGGCGACGCCTCTCGGATGGAGGTGCACTACCTGGAGGCCACACCGGACGCCGGGGTGCGGCATCTGACGGAGGTGCACCGGGCCATGCTGTTCACCCGCGAGCAGTACGAGGAGGCGTTCCGACTGGCGGGGCTGGAGCCCGAGTACGTGCCAGGGGCGCTGTCGGGGCGGGGACTGTTCGTCGGGGTGAGGACGGACCGGCGGGAACTACCGAAGGGCTGATCGGAAGGGCGGCGCAAGCGGCGCTCTGACGGGTTTCGAGCGGGGCGCGGGAGCGTGGGTGGCTCCACCGTGCGGGTGCCGACCGGTAGCCGCCCGATCCTGGAGGGTGTCACGTGACCCGTCTGCTGCACATCGACTCGTCGTCGTCGAAGGACTCTGTCTCCCGCGCACTGGCCACCCGGTTCCGCGAGGTGTGGGACAAGGAGCACGGCCCCGACTCCGTGACCTGTCGCGACCTGGTCGCCGAGCCGGTCCCGCACCTCGATCCGGACGCGGTGGCCACGCTGTGGTCGCAGCCCCGCACCGAGGCACAGCAGGCCACGGCGGCACTCCAGCAGCGGCTGGTGGAGGAGATTCTCGCCGCGGACGCGCTGCTGATCAGCGTGCCGATGTACAACTGGACGATCCCGTCGGCGCTGAAGGCGTGGCTGGACCAGTCCCTGATCCTGGGCCGGACGCTCCCCTACGACCCGGGCAGCAAGCCGCTGGGCGGCCGGCCGGCGACGGTGCTGGTGGCGTGCGGCGGCTACTACGAGACCGGCTCGCCGGACGCCTCGATGGACCACTGCCGACCGTATCTGACCACAGTGCTGAGCCAGGTGCTGGGCTACGAGCTGGAGATGATCACGGCGTGGCACACGCTGGCCGGGGCCGGGCAGGGCTCCCCGGAGGACACGGAGACCGCGGCGGAGTCGCTACGTGCCGCGCAGGAGGCAACCGCGGCGCGGGCCGGTGCGGTGGCCGCGTCAGGGCTGGTCGCCTGAACGGACGCGGCCGGCGTCGGCGGCACGTTGCAGGCGGGCCGTGAGGGTGTGCAGGTGGTCGACGAGCTCGGGCGGCTCCTGCACCTCGAAGTCGAAGCCGAACGCGGCCACCCACACCGCGAGCTGGTCCAGGCTCTCGGAGCCGATGCGCAGGACACAGGTGCGCTCGTCGACGGGTTCCACAAGGCCCAGGTAGGCGGGCACCTCGTCGGCTACCTCGCGGGCACCGGCGTGCATGGTGAGGACCGCCTGGTAGCGGTGGCGCTTGGTGGTGACGCCGAGGGTGACGTACTGGGCGACGCCCTCGTCGGGCAGCTGGCGGGGGCGGAAGCGGGGCCCGTTGGGGATGCGCGGTTCGATCCGGTCGACGCGGAAGGTGCGCCAGTCCTCGCGGTCGGTGTCCCAGGCGAACAGGTACCAGCGGCGTTCGTTGTGAACCAGCCGGTAGGGCTCGACGTCCCGGCGGGACGGGGTGCCCTGCATGCCGCGGTAGTCGAAACGGAGCCGTTCGTGGGAGCGGATGGCCGACGCGATGGTGGTCAGGGTGTCGGCGTCGACCGTGGAGCCGAGCGCGGGCAGTGCGACCATCGCGGAGCTGATGGAGTTGATGCGGGCGCGCAGCCGCATGGGCAGCATCTGGTACAGCTTGGCGAGGGCCCGCGCGGACGTCTCGGCGATGCCGGTCACGGTGCCGGCTGCCGCGGTGCGCAGGGCCACGACGACCGCGACGGCCTCCTCGTCGTCGAGGAGCAGCGGCGGCAGCGAGGCGCCCGATCCCAGCTGGTAGCCGCCTCCCACCCCGCCGACGGAGTTGATGGGGTAGCCCAGGGAGCGAAGCTTCTCGACATCGCGGCGGACCGTGCGCGGGGTCACGTCGAGGTGCTCGGCGAGTTCGTTGCCACCCCATTCGTGGCGGGTCTGCATGAGGGACAGCAGTCGCAGCAGCCGTGCCGAAGTCTCCAGCATGCGATCAGTGTCCCACCATTCGCGGACTCTACTGGTCCGCGATTGCTCCTAGCTTGGGCGGCAGGAAGGAAGGAGATCTCTCATGACGATTCTTGTCTCCGGTGCGACCGGCAATGTGGGCCGCCCGATGGTGGAGCAGCTGCTGGCGGCGGGGCACCAGGTCCGCGCCCTGACCCGTGACCCGAAGAAGGCGAACCTCCCGGCCGGCGCGGAGGTGGTGGCCGGCAACCTGGCTGTGACGTCGAGCCTTACCGAGGCGTTCGAGGGCGTGACGGCGGCGCACCTGATCAGCTTCGGCGACGACTACGCGCCGCTGGCCAACGGCCCGGAGATCGTGCGGATCGCGGTGCGGGCCGGGGTGCGCAGGGTGACGGTCCTCAAGGGTGACACGGAGAAGACCGGGCTGGACGAGGCCGTCGAGGCCGGCGGCCTGGAGTACACCTATCTGGCGCCGGTGGAGTTCATGTCGAACGCCCTGGAGTGGGCGGAGTCGGTGCAGAAGGAGAGCGTGGTCCGCGAGGGCTTCCCGGACGTGCCCAGCTCCATGGTGCACGAGGCGGACATCGCCTCGGTCGCCGCGACGGTGCTGACCACGGACGGTCACGCGGGCAAGGAGTACTGGCTGACCGGTCCCGAGGCACTGACCGCGCCGCAGAAGGTGGCCGTCATCTCCGAGGTGCTGGGCCGTGACGTGCGCTTCGTCGAGCTGAGCCGGGACGAGATGATCGCCCGCTGGCGCGAGCAGGGATACGGCGACGACGACCTGGAGTTCTTCCTGATGATGCGGACGAACCCGCCGGAGGCGGGCCGCACCGTGCTGCCGACGGTTTCCGAGGTCACCGGGCGGCCGGGCCGGACCTTCGCCCAGTGGGTGCGGGAGAACGCGGCGACCTTCGGGGGCTGACGCGAGCGGCCCGCGAGACCGCCGGACGGGGACGCGGCACCTGTCCCGGCGATGCGGCCGGAGGCGGTTCGCGGGGGCCGCCGCACGAGTTCGAGTTCGGCTGCACGGACCTTCTAGCAGCCGAGCCGAGCATGACGGGCGACACGTGCGGCGGCAAACCCGCAACGAGGCGTCTTCTGGAGGTGCGCTTTGTCAGCCTTTCCCCCGGCAGCCGCGGCGCAGGCACTCGCCGAGCACGGTGAGGGGTCCGCGTCCCTGGTGAAGTCGGCGGCCACCCGGTCCGGTCCGCTGTCCCGGCCCGGCGACATCCACCGCTGGCTGGCCGAGCAGCGCCGGCGCGCGGTGATGGACGTACGGACCGTGCCGCTGGACAGTCTCACCGGCTGGCACACCGATCCGGACACGGGCGACATCGTGCACGCGTCCGGCAGGTTCTTCGCCATCGCGGGGCTCGACGTCCAGGTGCCCGGGGCGGGGGTGCCGCACTGGCAGCAGCCCATCATCCACCAGCCCGAGGTCGGTGTCCTGGGCATCCTGGTCAAGGAGTTCGACGGGGTGCTGCACTGCCTGATGCAGGCCAAGATCGAGCCGGGCAACTGCAACGGCGTCCAGCTCTCGCCGACCGTGCAGGCCACCCGCAGCAACTACACACGGGTGCACGAGGGTTCGCCGGTGCCGTACCTGAAGTACTTCCAGGACGCGGCCCGGCACCGGGTGGTCGCCGACGTCCGGCAGTCGGAGCAGGGCTCCTGGTTCCACGGCAAGCGGAACCGGAACATGGTCGTCGAGGTCACCGAGGACGTCGAGGTCCGCGACGGGTTCTGCTGGATGACGCTCGGCCAGCTCCATGAGCTGTGCGCCATGGACGACGCGCTGAACATGGACACCCGTTCGGTGCTGTCCTGCCTGCCCTTCGTCGGCCGGCACCTGCCGGACGTCCTGGGGCGGGGGCGTGACGACTTCACCGAGGCGCTGCTGCGCTCCTGCTCGGGCTCGGGCGGGAGCCGGAACAGCATGACCGAGGTCCTGAGCTGGATCACGGACGCCCGCACCCGCACTCTCAGCGCGGCGCGCCGCATCCCGCTGCGGGAGGTGGCGCACTGGCACCGCGAGAACGGCCGGATCACCCACGCCAGGGGGCTGTTCTTCAACGTGATCGGCGTCAGCGTCACCGCGGGCAGCCGGGAGGTCGCGGCCTGGTCGCAGCCGCTGGTGGAGCCGTGCGACGAGGGGGTGGTGGCGTTCCTGGCCAAACCCGTCGACGGGGTGCTGCACGTGCTGGTGCACGCCCGGGTCGAAGCGGGCTTCCTCGACGTCGTGGAGCTGGGGCCGACGGTGCAGTGCACCCCCTCCAACTACGAGCTGCTGCCTGCGGAGGCCCGTCCTGCGTTCCTCGACGAGGTGCTGGACGCCGTCCCGGGGCGGATCCGCTTCGACGCGGTGCACTCCGAGGAGGGCGGCCGGCTCCACCACGCCCGCAACCGCTATCTGATCGTGGAGGCCGCCGACGACTTCGCACCGGAACACCCGGACTACCAGTGGCTGACCCTGGCCCAGCTCTCCCACCTGCTGCGGCACAGCAACTACCTGAACGTCCAGGCCCGCAGCCTGGTGTCCTGCCTGCACAGCATGACCACCTGAACATCCGCTACCAACCCACCAACTGAGCACCGAGGAGACGGACATGGAGCAGAGCGGTCGGCCCGCCGGCGTCGTGACCTTCATCAACCGGTTCACCGTGAACGGTGACCCCCAGGAGTTCGAGGCCGCCTTCGCCAAGGTGGCCGCCTTCATGACGGCCCAGCCGGGCATCCTTGGATACACCCTGTCCCGGCACGCCGAGCAGCCCGGCAGCTACGTCAACGTGGCCCTGTGGCAGAACGCCGGCGCCCTGCGCGCCGCCGCCGCCCACCCCGACTTCCGGGCGCACGTCGGCGAGCTGCGCCGGCTGGCGAACAGCGAGTCCGACGTGTACGTGGAGCGGCAGCACTACCTCGGCGACGCGACGCGGCAGAGCGAGGCGGTGTGACTGCTCAGCACGGCACGGCAACCGACGGCGACATCCGGATCGTCGGAGCCCGTGAGAACAATCTGAAGGACGTGTCGCTGACCATCCCGCGGAACCGGATCACCGTGTTCACCGGGCTGTCCGGCTCGGGCAAGTCCTCGCTGGCGTTCGGCACGGTCGCGGTGGAGGCGCAGCGCCAGCTGTACGCCACCTTCAACTGGTTCATCCGCAACCAGTTGCCCCGCTACGGCCGCCCGCACGTGACCGCCATCGAGAACCTGACCGCCCCGGTGGTGGTCGACCAGAAGCCGGTCGGCGGCAACGCGCGCTCCACCGTCGGCACCATGACCGATCTGTTGTCGACGGTGCGCGTGCTGTTCTCCCGCTGCGCCACTCCCGCGCTCGCCCCCGGCGGTTACTCCTTCAACGATCCGCAGGGCATGTGCCCCGGGTGCGAGGGGCTGGGGCAGATGCGGCAGGTCGACGTCGACCGTGTGCTGGACCGCACCAGGTCCCTGGACGAGGGCGCGATCCGGCTCCCCACCCACAAGGTGGGCGGCATCGACTGGCAGCAGTACGCCAACTCGGGTCACTTCGACACGGCCAAGCGGCTGTCGGAGTACACCGAGGACGAGTGGCGGATGCTGCTGTACGGCAGCGGCGGCACCGTCACCGTCCACTCGGCGAACACCAGCACCACCCTGAAGTACGAGGGCGTCGTGGCGCGGTTCGCCCGCACCAGTCTCAAGCGCGACCTGAGCACGCTGAGCGAACGAGCCCGCGGCAACATCGAACAGTTCATCACCCTCGGGACGTGCACTGACTGCGGCGGCAGCCGGCTCGGCCCGGACGCACTGGCGTCGACCATCGACGGCCGTACGATCGCCGACTACTCCGCCATGGAGATCAGCGAGCTGGTCCGGGTCCTCGGCACCATCGAGGACCCGGTGGGCTCGCGGATCGCCGCCGATCTGCGGGAGGCGCTGGGCCGGGTCGAGGCGATCGGCCTGGCCTACCTCTCCCTGGACCGCCCCACCGGGTCGCTGTCGGGTGGGGAGGCGCAGCGGCTGAAGATGGTGCGCCACCTCAGCAGCAGCCTCACGGGGATGACGTACATCTTCGACGAGCCCAGCACCGGGCTGCACCCGAAGGACGTGGGGCGGCTCGGCGAGCTGATGCGGGCCCTGCGGGACCGGGGCAACACCCTGATCGTCGTGGAGCACGACCCGGACGTCATCGCCATGGCCGACCATGTCGTGGACCTCGGGCCGAAGGCGGGCCCGCTCGGCGGCGAGATCGTGTTCACGGGCGCGTACGAAGGGCTGCGGGACGCCGACACGGTGACCGGGGCGGCGCTGCGCCGCCGCGGCTCGGTGAAGGAGCAGGTGCGCCGCCCGACGGGGAAGCTCTCCGTGGAGGGCGCGGACCTGCACAACCTGAGGAACGTCACCGTCGCGTTCCCGACCGGGGTGCTGACCGCGGTGACGGGGGTCGCCGGGTCGGGCAAGTCCAGCCTGGTCACGGGCGCGTTCCGGGACGCGCACCCGAACGCGGTGTTCGTCGACCAGGCGCCGGTCAGGGCGTCGGCCCGGTCCACGCCGGTGAGCTACCTGGAGGCGATGGACCCGATCCGCAAGCTGTTCGCCAAGGCGAACAAGGTGTCGGCCGGGCTGTTCAGTTTCAACTCCTCCGGCGCGTGCGGCGAGTGCCAGGGCCGTGGGGAGATCGTCACGGACGTGGCCTACATGGACCCGGTGCGGCTGCGCTGCGAGGCGTGCCAGGGCCGGCGCTTCCATGACGAGGTGCTGGCGCACCGGGTGCGGGGCGCGTCGATCGCCGACGTGCTGGAGATGACGGCCGGGGACGCGGCCGGGTTCTTCACCGAGCCGGACATCGCCTCCCGCATCGGCCGACTGGTCGATGTCGGGCTGTCGTACCTGGCCCTGGGACGGTCGCTCAGCAGCCTGTCCGGCGGCGAGCGGCAGCGGCTGAAACTGGCGAGCCACCTGGACCGCTCGGAGGGCGTGTACGTCCTCGACGAGCCGACCACGGGCCTGCATATGGCCGATGTGGACGGTCTGGTCGCACTGATGGACCGCCTGGTGGAGCAGGGCAACACCGTCATCGTCGTGGAGCACAACCTGGACGTGGTGCGCCAGGCGGACTGGGTGGTCGACCTCGGCCCCGGCGGCGGCCGCCACGGCGGCGAGGTCGTGTTCACCGGCACGCCGCGGGAACTGCTGGACGAGCCGCGGTCGGCGACCGGCGAGCACCTGCGCCGGTACTGCGCGACCTGACGGCAGGCCCACGCGCACCCTCTCAAGTTGCCTTCCAGCCAGGGCCGAGAGGGCACGCGAAGACTCGGTGACAGCCCACGGGGCTGCGGCGTCCCCTCGACGCCGCAGCCCCGTTCCCGCTGTGACTTCGTCTTTGTGGGGGAACCGATGAACACCGCCGACCGCAGCCCCGAGGCCACCGGACAGGCCGTCGAGGAGACCTTTCCCTACGAGCGGCGGTGCCCGTTCGCCCCGCCCGTCCAGTACGAGCAGCTCATCGGCAAGCGCCCGGTGTCCAAGGTGCGCCTGGCCACCGGCCGCGAAGCGTGGGTGGTGGCAGGGCTGAAAGAGGCCCGGCAGATCCTCACCGACAGCAGGATCAGCTCCTCGCGCACCCACGCCAACTACCCGTTCTACTTCGACGCGCCGCCCCAGATGCGCACCGACAGCTCGTTCATCGCGTTCGACCCGCCGCGCCACACCGACGCCCGACGCAAGGTCGCCGCCTCGTTCACCCACCGCAATGTGCAGAAGCTGCGCGAGGCCATCGAGCGCAACGCGGACGCGTGCATCGACGCGCTGCTCGCCGCGGGCCCGCCCGCCGACCTGCACCGCCTGGTGTCGCTGCCGGCGCCGATGGCGATGATCTGCGATCTGCTGGGCGTTCCGCCCGAGGATCGCGACTTCCTTCAGCGCCACGGCGAGCGCCTGTTCGGCGGCACCAGCTCGCAGGCCGAGCGCGAGGCCGCCGTCGTCGAGGTGGGCGCCTATCTGGAGGAGCTGGTCCGCCGCAAGGACCGCGAGCCCGGCGACGACCTGATCAGCAGGACCATCGCCGCGCACCGCGCCGAGGACGGGACGTACGACGTCCGGGACGTGGTGAACACCTGCCGCATGCTCATCAACGGCGGCCACGAGACCACCGCCAATCACCTCACCCTCGGTGTGGCGGCGCTGCTGGAGCACCCCGAGCAGCTCGACGCCCTCACCCGCGACCCGTCGCTGATCGGGCCCGCGGTGGAGGAGCTGGTGCGCTACCTCGGCCTCGGCGACCTCGCCGTGCCCCGGGTGGCGCTCGCCGACATCGAGATCGGCGGCGAGACCATCCGCGAGGGCGACGGCGTCCTGGTGCTGCTCCAGGCCGCCAACCGCGACCCGCGCGAGTTCCACGAGCCGGACCGGCTGATCCTGTCCCGCGGCGGCCGACGCCATGTGGGCTTCGGCCACGGCGTCCACCTGTGCATCGGCGCCGACCTGGCCCGCCTGGAACTGGAGGTCGTCCTCACCCGCCTGTTCCAGCGCGTGCCCACGCTGCGCCTGGTCACCCCGATCGACGAACTCCCCACGAAGGAACGGGCGATCGTCTACGGCGTGTGGCGGCTGGACGTCACCTGGTGAACTCCGGCGAACGGCCCGGCGTCACCCACGGCCGCAGTCCTGCGGCCCGCCGGGCCTGGCACCGTCATGTCCGCTTCCCCTGGAGGCAGTTGTGAGGTTCGACGACATCTTTGTACGGAGTACCGGCACCTGGCTGCCGCCCCGCCGGGCGCTCGCCGACGCTGTCGCCGCCGGGGAGTGCCCGCCCGTCCTGGCCTCCCGTACCGAGGTGCTCTCCGTAACGGTGGCGCAGGACGACTCCGCCCCCGAGATGGCCGTGCACGCGGCCCGGCAGGCGGTGGAGCGAGCCGGTTCCACCGCCGCTGACGTGGATCTGATCCTGCACGCCGACACCTGGTTCCAGGGGTACGACGCCTGGGCGGTGGCGTCGTACGTGCAGCGCGAGACGCTCGCCAACCAGTGCCCGGCATTGGAGATCCGGCAGATGTCCAACGGGGGCCTGGCCGCCCTCGACCTCGCCGCCTCCTATCTCTCCGCCACTTCGGCCCGCCGGGACGCGCTGCTCACCACGGGCGACCGCTACGGTCTGCCCGGCTTCGACCGCTGGCGCACCGACCCGGGCACCCCGTACGCCGACGGCGGTGCGGCCCTCGTGCTGTCCCGCCGTGGCGGGTTCGCCCGCCTGATCTCCCTGGCCACTCATGCCGACCCGGAGTTGGAGCCCCTGCACCGGGGCGAGGACCCGTTCGCCGAGGCTCCGCTGGGCCACCGGGTGCCGCTGTCGTTCGAGGACGCCATCCGCGCGTTCAACGTGCGGCACGGGATGTCGTATGCGATGCGCAGGCTCGCCGAGGGGCAGGCCATCGTGCTCAAGCACGCACTGTCCGACGCCGGTCTCGAACTGCCGGAGGTCAACTGGGTGGTGCTGCCGCACTTCGGCCGGATGCGCCTGGAGTCGCTGTACTACGAGCGGTTCGGCATCGACCCGGCCCGTACTGCCTGGGAGTGGACTCGCACCATCGGCCATCTCGGCGCCGGCGACCAGTTCGCGGGCCTGGACCACCTCGTGGCGACCGGTAGGGCCGCGCCGGGCGACCGCTGCCTGCTGCTCGGCGTGGGCGCCGGATACAGCTGGGGCTGCGCCGTCCTGGAAATCCTGGAGCGGCCGGACTGGGCCGACTCCGCGGCCTAGCGCGCACGAACCCTTTCCTTCCCTCGTCTTCCCTCGTCTCCCCTCGCCTCCCCTCGTCTCCCCTCGTCTCCCCTCGTCTTCTCGCGATCTCTTGGAGTTGCACAGATGGATGGCACGGTCTCCACCCGCAACGACGCCGGCACCGGGCAGCAGAGCGAGCCGATCGCCGTCGTCGGCGTCTCCTGCCGTTTCCCGGACGCGCCGTCCCCGCGCGCGTTCTGGCGACTGCTGGGCGAGGGCAGGCACACCGTCCGACGGGCCCCCGAGAAACGCAGGAGCGGCGCCGAGGCGGAGTGGGGCTCCTTCCTCGACGACGTCGACCGGTTCGACGCGGCCTTCTTCCGGATCTCCCCACGTGAGGCCGCCGCCATGGATCCGCGCCAGCGGCTGGTCCTGGAGCTGGGCTGGGAGGTCCTGGAGGACGCCGGTGTGGTCCCGGCCGATGTGGCGGGCACCGGCCTCGGCGTGTTCGTCGGGTCCATCTGGGACGACTACGCGCACCTGGCGTACCGCGCCGCCCGCACCTCGGCGGAGCAGCACACCACCACCGGTATCCACCGCGGCATCATCGCCAACCGCCTGTCGCACTTCCTGCGGGTGCACGGGCCCAGCATGACCGTGGACACCGGCCAGTCGTCGTCGCTGGTCGCCGTCCATCTGGCCTGCGAGAGCCTGCGCCGCGGTGAGTCGGAGACCGCCGTCGCGGCCGGGATCAACCTCAGCCTGCTCGCCGAGACGTCCCTGATCTCGGCCCGCTGGGGCGGTCTGTCGCCGGACGGCCGCTGCTACACGTTCGACGCCCGCGCCAACGGCTACGTCCGCGGCGAGGGCGGCGGCGCGGTCCTGCTGAAGCCGCTGAGCCGCGCCCTGGCCGAAGGGGACCACGTCTACGGCGTCCTGCTGGGCAGCGCGGTGAACAACGGCTGGGGTTCCGCCCTCACCCTGCCGAGCGCCGACGCGCAGGCCGACGTCATACGGGCGGCCTGCGCCCAGGCAGGGGTGTCCCCGTCGGAGGTGCAGTACGTCGAACTGCACGGCACCGGCACCCCGGCGGGCGACCCCGTCGAGGCGAGCGCCCTGGGCGCGGCCCTCGGCGCGGAGCGGACTGCCCAGGAACGGCTGCGCGTCGGCTCGGTGAAGACCAACATCGGCCACCTGGAGGGCGCCGCGGGCATCGCCGGCCTGATCAAGACGCTGCTCTGCCTGGACCGGCGCCGGCTGCCCGCCAGCCTCAACTTCAGCGAGCCGCACCCCTCCATCGACCTGGAGGGGCTGGGCCTCGCGGTGCAGCAGCGACTGGAGGACTGGCCGCGCCCGGAGCAGCCGCTGGTGGCCGGGGTCAGCTCGTTCGGCATGGGCGGCAGCAACTGCCATGTCGTGCTCGCCGAGCCACCCCGGGTGCCGGTCCCCGAGACATCCTCACCCCTCGTCGGCGCGAGGGGCGGCCGTGTCCTGGCCTGGCCGGTGTACGGACGCGGGGACGCGGCACTGCGCGCCCAGGCGGGCCGGCTGCGGGAGTTCGCCGCCGACGGCTCCGTTCCGGCCGGCGACACGGCCCGCGCCCTGGCCACGGCCCGCTCGCGGTTCGAGCACCGGGCCGTGGTGGTGGGCCGCGACCGGGAGGCACTGCTCGCTGGTCTGGCCGCGGTCCAGGAGGGCAGGCCCACGCCGGAGGCGGTGACCGGTCGCGCCACCGAGGGCGGCCTCGCGGTCCTGTTCTCCGGTCAGGGCAGCATGCGGCCGGGAGCCGGGCGCGAACTCCACGACGTGTATGCCGCGTTCGCCGACTCCTTCGACGCGGTGTGCGCCGAGCTGGACCCGCTGCTGGGTTTCTCCCTCAAGGACGCCGTGTTCACTGGCGGCGGCGAGGTGATCCGGCGGACCGACATCGGCCAGGCGGCACTGTTCGCCGTCGAGACCGCCCTGTACCGGCTGGTCACCACGCTCGGCGTGCGCCCCGAGGTCGTCGCCGGCCACTCGGTCGGCGAGCTGACGGCGGCCCATGTGGCCGGGGTCCTCTCCCTCGAGGACGCCTGCACGCTGATCGCGGCGCGCGGCCGGCTGATGGCGGCCCTTCCCGAGGGCGGCACGATGACGGCCGTCTTCGCCCCGGAGGCCGAGGTGGTTCCCCTGCTCGCCGGACGAGAGGGGGAGTTGTCCCTCGCGGCCGTCAACAGCCCCTCCTCCGTGGTCATATCGGGTACGGGGGCAGCCGTCGCGGAGGTGACGGAACGGCTCCGTGAGCGCGGCTTCCGGACGCGGCCCCTCGCCGTGGCCCACGCCTTCCATTCGCCGCTGATGGAGCCGGTCCTGGACGACTTCGCCGAGGTCTGTGCGGGTCTGTCGTACCGCACACCGTGCCTTCCGGTCGTGTCCACGGTCACGGGGCGGCTCGCCGAGGGCACGGAGCTGTGCTCACCGGAGTACTGGGTCGACCATGTCCGCCGCCCGGTGCGGTTCCTGGACGCCGTGCACGGCGTGGGGGAGTCGGGAGCGGACACGTTCCTGGAGCTGGGCCCCGACGCGGTCCTGTCGGCGCTGGTGCCGAGGTGCCTGCCGGACGCCGCTCCGGGCATGACGGCCGCCGTCCTGCGGCACGGGCGGCCGGAGGAGGAGTCCCTGCTGACCGCCCTCGGGCGTATCCACGTCCGGGGTACGGCGGTGGACTGGGCCGCGCTGACCCCGGCCACCGGACAGCGTGCCCCGTTGCCGACGTATGCCTTCCAGCGCCGGCGGTACTGGCTCGCGGCGGATGACGAAACGCCCGCGGACCGGTTCGTTCCGGAGACACCGGTGAGGTCGGCCGCGCAGGAGGCGGCGTCCGACGTCGCTCTCCGGCGTGCCCTGGACGCGGTGCCCGCATCGGAACGCGGACAAGCCGTGCTCGACCTGGTCACCCGGCACGTCGCCGCCGTCCTCGGCATCCCGGACGACGAACGGATCGAGGAGTCCGCGCACTTCGACGACCTCGGCATGGACTCCATGATGGCCGTCACGCTGAGCGAGACGCTGTCCGCGGCGACGGGCCTGGAGGTGCACAGCGGGTCGGTGTACGACTTTCCGACGCCGAAGAGGCTCGCGGAGCACCTGGTCGAGCTGATCGAGCCGACGCAGCACCAGGAGACGCCCTCGCCGGTCCGGGCTTCGGCCTCCGACTCCGGGGTGGAGGAAGACCTCGTCGCGGTGGTGGGTATCGGCTGCCGCTTCCCCGGCGGCGTCACCACCCC
>NZ_JBEYXP010000034.1:0-125489 GCF_040704615.1 Streptomyces sp. NPDC046862
GAATTTTCAGCCCCTCCGGCGTTTGAGGAGCGGGGGCCCGGGGGCTGGCCCCCGAAACGGGGTCCGGGGCGGAGCCCCGGGGATGGGACGGGTAGGGGCGGCGGGGGCGCAAAAACTCGCGTCAGGTCACCGTGCAGGACTGGTCACCGAGCTTGAAGGCAGCCGGTTTCGTGTTCGACCCCGACCAGCTTCCCGTGAAGCCGAAGCCCACCGACGAGCCCGCCGCCACCGAGCCGTTCCAGCCCACGTTCTTCGCCGTCACCCCCGAACCCGACTGTGTGTACGCGGCGTTCCACACCTGGGACACGGTCTGCCCGTTCGGGAAGGACCAGTTCAGCGACCAGCCGGACCACGCGCTCGTGCCCGTGTTGGTGAGCTGGACGTCAGCCTGGAAACCGCCCGACCACTGGTTGGTGATCTTGTACGAGACCGCGCAGGCGCCCGTCGGGTCCTCCGGGTCCGGCTCGGGGTCGGTTTCGCCGCCGCCCGAGGCGGAGGTGTCGCCGTAGACGACCCCGCGCCCGTTCGTCGACACGTACACGCGCCCGTACACCCGCGGGTCACCGGTGATGGCCGCACCCGTCCAACCCCACTGGTGGGCGTCGTCGTTGATGCGGGTCCAGGTCGTGCCCTTGTCCGTGGAGCGGAAGATGCCGCGGACGCCGCCGATCTTCGCGCTGGTGTAGAGGGTCTGGTACGAGGCGCCCGTCGCCGCCTTGCCGAAGCCGATCGTGTCGGCCTGCTCGACGTTCGACAGTTTGGTGAAGCTCGCGCCGCCGTTCGTCGAGTGCCACAGGCCGTACGTCCCGTCCGTGGCGCCGCCCGCCAGCCAGATGTCGCCCTTCGTGCCGGGCAGCGCCTTGAAGCGGACGCTGTCACCGCTTGGCAGGCCGGTCGCGCTCGACGCGCTGAAGGTCGCGCCGCCGTCCGTACTGACGTAGAACTTGCCCGACTTGAAGCCGTAGAAGGTCTTCGGGTCGACCCGGTCGGACTCGACGATCGCGCCGGAGGGGATCCCGCTGGACGCCGACCACGAGTTTCCGAAGCCCGTCGCGTACTGCACCCCCGTGCCCGTCGGGCTCCACACGAAGCGGCTGCCGTCCGAGGCCGCCGCGACGGTACCGCCCTCGCTCACGCCCGACGGGTCCGTCCCCGCGAACCAGTTGGCGCCGTTGTCCGTCGAGAACGCGATGTGCGGGCCGGAGTCCAGGTTGCCGACGCGGACCACCGTGTTCGGGTTGGTCTCCGCGTAGTCCAGACTCGTGGTCGTCGTGAAGTTGGGCTGTGTGTACATCAACGAGGGGACCTTCGTCAGGTCCGTGTGGCGGAAGCCGCCGACGTCGCCGAGCGCGCTGAGCAGCGGGGCGCCCGACGGGGGAGAGGCCAGGTCGTTGACGGCGATCTCCTCCAGACCCCGCACCATCGGCGTGATGGTGAACTGGGTGCCGCCGTCCCACCGCGTCAGGTTCTCGGTGCCGTAGATCGTCGCGCCCGTCCCGTACATCATCCGGTCGGAGTTGAACGGGTCGATCTCCAGCGCCTCCGTCATCCAGCCCAGTTTCGGGGTCTGTTCCGGAGGCGACGGGTTCGCTCCCCAGGTCAGCCACGGCGAGGACGAGACGTCCATCGTGAAGCGGTTCGAGCGGTTGGGGTACGACGTGTAGTCCCACGCCTTCGTCCACGTGCCGCCGCTGTCCGTGGAGCGGAAGATCTGCGTGTCCGGCCACCAGGAGCTGTAGGCCGTGGCCATCACGGTGCCGGGCTTCTGGCGGTCGACCGTCAGGCCGGCGAAGCCGTAGTACGTGTCGGCCTCCGCGACCGGGCTGATGTTCGTCCAGGTGCCGGTCGCCGTCGCGTACCGCCACAGCTGGCCCTTGCCCCCGTCGTACGGGCCGCCCTTGTCGCTGTACGCCAGGTAGAGGTAGCCGTTCTTCGCGTCCAGGACGCCCTTGTGGGCCAGGTAGCCGGTCGGCTGGCCGGCGAGGCGGGCCCAGGTGGCGCCCGCGTCCGTCGAGCGGTACACCGCGTTGTCCTTGTCGGCGACCCCGACGTAGATCGTCTTGGTGGCGCTTCCGGACGAGCCCGTCGACTCGTCGAAGGTGACCCACACGATGCCCTGGTTGTCGGACGCGTAGCCGCTCGTGTCCGTCGGGTCCTGCACGTAGGTGCCGACGTTGGGGAAGTTCGTCACCTGGGACCAGGTGGCTCCCGAGTCCGTCGACCGCCACAGGCCCTTGCCGCTGGGCGCGCCCAGGTACAGCACGCTGTTCCTGTTCGGGTCGACCGCGAGGCGCTCGCCCATGCCCCGGCCGGGCATGTTGCCGCCCAGCTTGAACGGCAGGTCGGCCTTCTGCCAGGTCGCGCCCCGGTCCGAGGACCTGAGCACGGCACCGTTCCTCGGGTCCCAGCTGTTGGTGTACGTGCCGGCCGCCACGTACACCTTGTTCGGGTCGACGGAGTCCGAGGCGAGGCTCACGACACCCGTGTGACCCCAGTTGTCCCAGCCGATCGAGTCGAGCAGCGGGGTCCACGTCTTGGAGGACTCCGCCCAACGGTAGGCGCCGCCGATGTCCGTGCGGGCGTACGCGAGGTTCTTCTCCTTGCGGTTGAAGACGATGCCGGGCACGAAGCCGCCACCGTCGATGCGGGCGTTCTTCCAGGTGTAGGTGTCGGCGGCGATCGACACCTTCTCGGCGGGCGCGGCCAGCGCGGGCGCACTGCCCGCGAGCAGACCGGCCGTGAGGGCGAGCACGGCCGTGAGGATGCGGGTTCTTCGCACGGTTGTCCTCTCCATGGTGGTGGGGGGATGGGAGGGGAAGGGGAGGAAAAGGGAGGGGAAGGCGCGTGCGGCCGGGCGGACCCGATGGATCGGGTCCGCCCGGCCTGGGGCCCTGACGTCTCGTGGGTGTCAGCGCCCGGTACGCGGAACTTTTAGCGGGGACTTATTCGAGAAGCTCCGCGTACGAACCCATGGCCAGTGCGATGTCGGCCTGGGCCCAGAACCGGTGGTACGTGAAGGAGGGCGCGGCTCCGCCCGCCAGGTACGCCTCGATCTTCGACCAGGCCGGGTCGTCCTCGTAGAACGAGCGGATCGAGTCGAACGTCGACGACGCGTTGACGGCGTCGCCGTTCGGCATGGTGCCGGTCCAGCCGCTCGGGACGTACACGGCGTCGTCGAAGCGGTTGTAGTCGGCGCGGGTCTCCGGGACGGCGATGCCGAGCGCGTCCTGGTTGTTCTTCCACATGCCGTCCAGCAGTGCCTTCGCCGTCGTCGCCGCCTGGGTGTCACCGGAGCGGTCGGCGTAGTACGTCAGCGTCTTGGCGTACGCGGCCGCCACGCCCACGTCGTCGGTGTAGTCGGCGACGGTGACATGAAGTCCCGCGTTCGCACCGGGACTTGACGCGTTCCAGGTGTCGGGGGCGCCCGACCACTGGAGCGTCGACGGGATGCGGTAGGTGCCGTCCGGGTTGACCGTGGTCTTGGACAGCGCCCAGTCGACCCACTTGTCGAGGATCGCCTTCGCGCTCGCGTTGCCCGTCTGCTGGTAGTACTCGGCGACGCGCTCCATGGACCACGCCTGGAAGCCGAACCATTGGTTGGACGGCGGGTCGTGGTACACGGGCTTCTCGTCGTAGTACATGCCGTAGAAGGTCGGCTTGCCGGCCGGCGGGGTGGCGTACCGCCCGCCCCAGCTGTTGGTCGCCCCGCCCGCGATGGCACCCTCGTCGGACTGCAGCCAGCGGTAGAACTCGATCTGCCGGTCCAGGGACTTCGCCCAGTCCGCCTGCCCGGTCGACGACTTGGGCTTGAGTGGCGCGTAGTTGCTCAGAGCGTACGCGGCGAGCGGGTTCTGGTAGCCGCCGTGCGCGTGGCTGGAGCCGATGCGCCAGGCCCAGCCCGCCGAGGTGTCGGTGGCGCCGCCCCACGCGTAGTACCAGGAGAGCAGGTAGTGCGAGGAGTCCTTGCCGGTGCCTGCCGGGCACGACGAGGCCCCCACACAGTTGCCGATCTTCTTGAAGTACTTGTCGTACATCGCGTAGCGCAGGTAGTCGCCCATCTTCGAGGCCTTGCCGACGACCGCGGAGACGTCTGAGCCCTTGCCCTGCTCCTTGGCCCACTTGTCGGCCCAGTACGCGGCCTGCACGGCGCGCGCGTCGGCGTCGGGGGCGTTGGTGAACTTCCACTGCTTGGCGTACGAGGCGTCGCCGGTGAACAGGTCCAGGTACCCGTTCTTGCCGCCGTACTTGAAGGCGTCGCAGGTGGGCTGCGGGACGGTCTCCCACACCGACTCCTGCGGGCCGCGCTGGAAGGTGTTGATGTACGACGGTCCGGTGTCCGTCGGGCCCGCCTCGCACTTGCCGGGCGAGTTGCCGTAGCCGTAGACGTTGTCGACGTCCTGCAGCCAGTGCATGCCGTACACGTCGTCCGTGCCGTACGCGCTCTTCAGCTCGGCGGCGATCGGGTCCTGGCCCACCGAGACACCGGTGTCGAGCCGCGCCGGGTACTCGTTCGGGGTGTCGTACTCGGGCGCGTACGTGGCCGGCTTCGAGGCGTTGTAGAAGGAGTTGGTCGGCTGGTCGGCGTGGGTCGGGATCATGTACTTCTCCATGAGATCCCAGGCGCCGTTGAACTTGGACCAGTCGCCCGTCACCTTGCCGTACATGGCCTGGAGCCACAGGAGGTAGCTGTACGCCTCCGAGGTGGTCTCATGGCCGTGGTCCGGTGCCTCGACGATCAGTGTCTCCACCGAGTGGTACGGGATGCCCTCGGGGGAGAAGTAGCCGTTCGCCGGGTTGGTGATCTTGCCGTACATCTGCAGGAAGCGGGCGTCGTACTCCTTCGACGCGGCCAGCTGCGTCACGGTCACCGAGGCCTTGGCGTGCCCGGTGGCGGCGGACTCGAAGGTCGCCGAGCCGGTGCCGGAGGAGGCAGCGGTGATGGTCACCTTCTGCGCCGTGCTCCAGTTCTGCGGGGTGAAGGTGAGGGAGGCACCGCCGGTGACGGACAGGCCCGTGTTGCCGCTCGCCCTCGACGTCGTCACCGTCACGTTCGACGACGGCTGTGTCGAAAGTTTCACCTCGTACGTGCCCGTCCTGCCCGACTGCACGCCCAGTTGGAGCGGCGAGGCCACCACGGCGGGACCCGAGGCGACCGTGATGCCGACCGGCGTGGAGTCCGCCGACGCGCCCAGGCTGTCGTACGCCTTCGCCACCAGCGAATGACTGCCCACGGTCAAATCAGAGACCGAAAGGGAGTAGGGGGAGCTGGTGTCGGTGCCGAGCAGCTTGGTGTCGTCGTAGAACTCGACCTTGCTGATGGTCGCCCCGTCGGCCGCCGCGGCCGTGGCGGCGAGCGGCACCGCGTCGCCCCGCGAGTAGACGGCGCCCGCCTTCGGGCTGGTCAGCACAGTGATCGGCGGCTGGTGCGCGCCGGCGCAGGTGGTGCCGTTGATCGCGAAGTTGGTGGGTGCGGCGTTGGTGCCGCTGTAGGTGAACTGGGCGCCGGTGCCGACGGCGGCTCCGGCGGCGATCGTCCCGTTCCAGGACGCGTTCTTCGCCGTCAGCGTCGTGCCGGACTGCGACCAGGTGCCGCTCCAGCCACTGCTGAGCTTCTGGTTGCCCGTGTAGTCGTACGTCAGGGTCCAGCCGGAGATCGCCTCCGTGCCCCGGTTGGTGAGCGTGAGCTCGGCGGTGAAGCCGGAGCCCCAGTCATTGGTCTTGTAGTCGACACTGCACTGAACTGCCGCTGCTTGAGCGGGAGTTGAACCCGCGCTCAGCATCGCGAAGGGGAGTGCGAGGGCCGCGACGACAGCCGTCCACAGCTGCCGCATGCGACGTCTCCGTCTGGAGTGCATGCGCTGGTTCCTCCATGCGGCTCGGAGAAGTGGGGGGAGGAGCAACAAGCCTTGAACCAGTGGGAGCGCTCCCATATTGGGGAGGGGGGTCGGAGGGGTCAAGGTGCTTGAAGAGTCGAAAAGATTCGACGAACGCAAGACGGCATCACCTCTGGTCTTTACCGTCACTTGGCGCTACCTTCGCCCAACACCAGTGGGAGCGATTCCATCAGTCGACGCGCCGGTCCCGGCGCGCCAGAGCTGCAAGGAGTCGCTCATGCGACACCCCCCGCGTTCAGGTCTTTTACTCGTCGCCGCAGCCGTCGCCCTTGTCGGCACCGCGGTGGCGCCGGTGGTCACGGCGTCCGGAGCCGCCGCGCCCGCCTGCACGGTCGAGTACTCGGTCGCCAGCCAGTGGGACTCCGGCTTCCAGGGCGCCGTGAAGATCACCAACAACCAGGCGGCGCTCAGCGGTTGGAGTCTGGCCTTCGACTACACCGGAGGTCAGAAGGTCACCCAGGGCTGGAGTGCCAAGTGGTCCCAGTCCGGTACGACGGTCACCGCGGCCAACGAGAGCTGGAACGGTTCGCTGCCCTCGGGTGCGAGCGTCAGCGCCGGGTTCATCGCCTCGGGGGCGGCGAGCAACACCGCGCCCGCGGCGTTCAAGCTCAACGGGACGACGTGCAACGTGGACGCGGAGCCCTCACCGGGCCCATCCGACCCCGGGCCGACGGATCCGGGACCGACGGATCCGCCGCCGAGCGGTGACCGCCCGCCGGTCCTGAAGGTGTCCGGCAACAAGCTCGTCGACGCGAGCGGCGCGACCCGCCGTCTGCTCGGCGTCAACCGCTCCGGCGGCGAGTTCGCGTGCGTCCAGGGCAACGGCATCTGGGACGGCCCCGTCGACGACGCCTCGGTCAAGGCGATCGCCGACTGGAACGTCAACACCGTGCGCATCCCGCTCAACGAGGAGTGCTGGCTCGGACTGTCCAACATCAAGCCCGAGTACGCGGGCGCCAACTACGTAGGCGCCGTCAAGGACCTGGTGGCGAAGGTGAAGGCGCACGGCATGACGCCGATGGTCGAACTCCACTGGTCCTGGGGCCAGTACACCGGAAACTCGGCCGGCTGCTCCGACGTGCACGCCAGTTGCCAGAAGCCGATGCCCGACATGCGGTACACACCGTCCTTCTGGACCTCGGTCGCGAACACCTTCAAGGACGACCCGGCTGTCGTCTTCGACCTGTTCAACGAGCCCTACCCGGACCGCGCCACCTCCACGGCCACCCAGGCGTGGACCTGCTGGCGCGACGGCGGCACCTGCCCCGGCATCGGCTACGAGGCCGCCGGCATGCAGGACCTGGTCGACGCCATCCGGGGCACCGGCGCGCGGAACGTGATCCTGGCCGGCGGGCTCGCCTACTCCAACGACCTGAGTCAGTGGCTGACGTACAAGCCCAACGACCCGACGGGCAATCTCGCCGCCGCCTGGCATGTCTACAACTTCAACTCCTGCTCCAGCGAGAGCTGCTGGAACTCCATGCTCGCTCCCGTCGCCGACCGGGTCCCGCTGGTCGCCGGCGAGATCGGTGAGAACACCTGTGCGCACTCCTTCATCGACCGCGTCATGGCGTGGTTCGACGCCCGGAAACTCTCCTACCTCGGCTGGACCTGGAACACCTGGAACTGCGGCTCCGGGCCCGCCCTGATCTCAAGCTACGACGGAACCCCCACGTCCTTCGGTATCGGGCTGCGCGATCACCTGCGCTCCCTCAACGGATAGCGCCCACGGATCACTCCCAAGGACCACCCCCACGGATCACCCCCACGGAGAGGAAACACGCACTGATGAGTCGTACCCGAACGAGAACGGCACTGCTCGCCGCACTGACGCTCGTGGGCGGCGCGGCCGGGACCGCCATGGCCGCCGTCCCGGGCGACACCGGCGTCCAGGCCGTCCCCTGCACCGTCGACTACAAGATCCAGAACCAGTGGGACAGCGGCTTCACGGCCTCCGTCACGGTCACCAACAACGGCGCCGCCAAGTCGTCGTGGGCCGTGAAGTGGTCGTACGCCGGGAACCAGAAGATCACCAGCGGCTGGAACGCCAAGCTCTCCCAGAGCGGCACCGCCGTGACCGCCGCGAACGAGAGCTACAACGGCCCGATGTCGACCGGCGGTTCGGTCAGCTTCGGCTTCAACGGCACCTACAGCGGCAGCAACGCGATCCCCGCCACCTTCACGCTCGACGGCGTGACCTGCAACGTCGACGACGGAGGGAGCGGCCCCACGGACCCGCCGGACCCGGGCGGTCCCTCCGGGCGGGTCGACAACCCGTACTCCGGTGCCAAGGTGTACGTGAACCCCGAGTGGCGGGCGAAGGCCAACGCCGAGACGGGCGGCAGCCGCATCGCCAACCAGCCCACGGGCGTCTGGCTCGACCGGATCGCCGCCATCAACGGCGTGAACGGCGGCATGGGCCTGCGCGCCCACCTCGACGAGGCGCTGCGGCAGAAGGGCTCGGACGAACTGGTCGTCCAACTGGTCATCTACAACCTGCCCGGACGCGACTGCGCGGCCCTCGCCTCCAACGGCGAACTCGGTCCGACGGAGATCGACAAGTACAAGACGCAGTACATCGACCCGATCAAGGCCATCCTCGCCGACCCGAAGTACGCCTCGCTGCGGATCGTCACGACGGTCGAGATCGACTCGCTGCCGAACCTCGTCACCAACACCGGCAGCCGCCCGACGGCCACCCCGCAGTGCGACACGATGAAGGCCAACGGCAACTACGTCAAGGGCGTCGGCTACGCGCTCAACAAGCTCGGTGACGTGCCCAACGTCTACAACTACGTCGACGCCGGACACCACGGCTGGATCGGCTGGGACGACAACTTCGGCGCCTCCGCCACCACCTTCAAGGAGGCAGCGACCGCCGAGGGCGCCACCGTCAACGACGTCCACGGCTTCATCACCAACACGGCCAACTACAGCGCCCTGAAGGAGAACAACTTCACCATCAACGACAACGTGGCCGGCAAGTCGGTCCGCGAGTCCAAGTGGGTCGACTGGAACCGCTACACCGACGAGCAGTCCTTCGCCCAGGCCTTCCGCAACCAGCTCGTCTCGGTGGGCTTCAACTCGAACATCGGCATGCTCATCGACACCTCCCGCAACGGCTGGGGCGGCACCGCACGGCCCACCGGCCCGGGCGCGACGACCAGCGTCGACACGTACGTCAACGGCGGGCGCTACGACCGCCGCATCCACATCGGCAACTGGTGCAACCAGTCCGGAGCGGGTCTGGGTGAGCGTCCGCAGGCCAGCCCCGCCGCCGGGATCGACGCCTACGTGTGGATGAAGCCCCCGGGGGAGTCCGACGGCTCCAGCTCGGCCATCCCGAACGACGAGGGCAAGGGCTTCGACCGCATGTGCGACCCGACGTACACGGGCAACCCCCGCAACGGCAACAACATGTCGGGCTCGCTGCCGAACGCGCCGCTGTCCGGGCACTGGTTCTCGGCCCAGTTCCAGGAGCTCATGAAGAACGCGTACCCGGCGCTGTGAGCGGACACGTGTCCGGGTCCCACGTCCCGGGCAGGTGAGCGCCTGGTGCACGAGGTCCGCCGGGGGTCGGTAATCCTGGGCCGGCCCCCGGCGGACCACGACGGTGGCCCTCCCGTCCGGATTTGCCGACACGGCAACGGGAATTGCCGTCTCGCGGTGCGTCGGCGCACGCTGACGGGCATCCGGACGAGAGGGTCACCACCATGGGACACCACCACGAGCACGGAAACGGTCATCACCACGAGCACCACCACGACCATGCCGACATCGACTGGTCCGTCATGGCCCCGCGGCTCGAGGCGGAGGCGGAGCTGTTCTCGCCCCTGTACGCGCGGGCCGCGGCCTGGCTGAGCAAGCGGCAGCCCCATCCGGGGCTCGTCGTCGACGCGGGCAGCGGGCCCGGTGTCGTGGCCTGCGTGCTGGCCGAGGCGTTCCCGGGCGCACGCGTCGTCGCGGCGGACGGCTCCGGCCCTCTTCTCGAACGGGCCCGGGCGCGGGCCGAGGGCCTTGGTATCGCCGACCGATTCAGCACCCTGGAGGGCGACCTCCCGGGCGCGCTCGGTGACCTGGACTACCCGGTCGATCTGCTCTGGGCGAGCAGGAGCCTGCACCATCTCGGCGACCAGCGGGCGGCCCTCGCCGCCTTCGCCGAGCGGCTGGCGCCCGGTGGCACCCTCGCGCTGCTGGAGGGCGGGCTCCCCGCCCGTTACCTGCCCCGCGACATCGGCTTCGGCCGACCCGGTCTCCAGGATCGTATGAGCGCAGTCGAGGCCGAGCGGTTCGCCGCGATGCGGGCCGAACTCCCCGGGGCCGTCGAGGTGACCGAGGACTGGCCGGGGCTGCTCACCGGCGTCGGCCTGCGCGGCGCCACCAGCCGCACCTTCCTGTTCGACCTGCCCGCCCCGCTGCCCGACGAGGCCCGCGCGTTCGTCGTGGGCATGTTCCAGCACTACCGCGACAGGATGGGAGAGCACCTCGACGCGACCGACCTCGCGACCGTCGACCGCCTCCTCGACCCCGACGACAAGGCGGGCCTTCACCACCGGCCGGACGTCTTCGTCCTGACGGCGCACACGATTCACGTGGCGGAGGCGGAACTCGGGAACTGAGTACGGCCCGGTGCCGCGGCTCCGCGCGGTACCGGGCCCGTCCTTCTCCCGGGTCAGTTGTCCTGGAGGAACTTCTTCGCCAGCTGGTCACCCAGCGAGACCGCCGCGCTGTGGTTCTCGATGGGGGACACCTGCGAGTTCTTGAAGAGGATGTACGTCACGCCGGAGTCCGTACCGCCGTTCTCCGGGTCTGGGTTGATGCCGAGGGCCTTGGCGGTGGCGTACGAGGCCTCGCCGATGATCTTGTTGGGGCCGGTGTCGCCGACGACCGCGTACTGGACCTTGTTGTTGTAGATGACCGCGACGACGCCGCCGCCCTTGATGCCGGCGTTCGAGTAGTTCCAGATGCTGCTGGAGCTGGGCACGACGACGTACGGCAGCGAGTCGGCGCGCAGGGGCTTGCCGTCGGACTGGTGGAACGCCGTGTCGTCCTGGTACCAGGGGTCGGTGTCCTCGTTGCACTTCGAGGTGCGCTGGCCGTCGCAGTCGATGTCCATGTCGGCCTTCCAGAACACCGCGCCGTTCTTGCCGCACACGGAGACGGTGGCCGACGTCTCCTCGTCGGTGCGGTACTTGCCGTTCGATATCTGGTTGCAGGACGTGACCTTGGCGAGCAGGTCGGCCGCGCTGACCGTGCCCTCCCTGGTCGACGCCGGGCGCGGGGTGCCCGAGGCGTTCGAGGTGAGCGTCGCGGTGGCGAGGAGTGCGGCACCGGCGGCCGCGGTCAGGGTCAGTGTTCGAGAGCGCACTGTGGGGGACCCTTCTGTTAGGAAAGTTTCCTATCGGGTGCGGTACAAGGTGGGCCAACCGCAGGGTCCCGTCAACCCCCTCAACCGGCCCACAGGGCACCGGAGTTCGCTGTCGTCGCGCGAAAGCGCAGGTCGGTCGTGGGGGAGAGGGGCGAGGAAAAAACACGGTAAAGGTACGGACCAAGCCGTGGCCTAGTGGTCGGTGTCCGGGCTCGGCGGATGGGCGCCGGACACGTGAAACGCCCCGGAGTCGGACCGGAAGGTCCTGCTCCGGGGCGCTTGTCCCAGCCTGTGTCAGGCCTGTCAGGCCCTAGTTGAGCGTCGCCGGGTCCGGGCCGATGCGCCGGTCCTCGTTCAGCGCGCTGATCGCGGCGATGTCCTCCGTGTCGAGGGAGAAGTCGAACACCTCGATGTTCTCCTTGATCCGGGACGGGGTCACCGACTTGGGGATCACGACATTGCCGAGCTGGAGGTGCCAGCGCAGCACGATCTGGGCCGGGGTGCGGCCGTGCTTCCGCGCGATGGCGACGATCGCCGGGACCTCCAGGAGGCCCTTGCCCTGGCCGAGCGGCGACCAGGCCTCGGTGGCGATGCCCTGCTGCGCGTGGAACTCGCGGGACGCGTGCTGCTGGAGGTGCGGGTGCAGCTCGATCTGGTTGACCGCGGGGATCACCGAGGTGGCCTCGATCAGCTGCTCCAGGTGCTCCGGAAGGAAGTTGGAGACGCCGATGGCGCGGGCCCGGCCGTCCGCGTACAGCTTCTCGAAGGCCTTGTACGTCTCGACGAACGTGCCCTTGGCCGGCAGCGGCCAGTGGATCAGGTACAGGTCCACGAACTCCAGGCCGAGCCTCTCCAACGACGCGTCGAAGGCGCGCAGCGTGGAGTCGTACCCGTGGTCGTTGTTCCAGAGCTTGGTGGTGACGAAGAGGTCCTCGCGGGGGAGGCCGGAGGCCGCGAGTGCCTTGCCGGTGCCCTCCTCGTTGCCGTAGGCCGCGGCCGTGTCGATGCTGCGGTACCCGGCCTCCAGGGCGGTGGTGACAGCCTGCTCCGCCTCGTCGTCCGGCACCTGCCAGACGCCGTAGCCCAGCTGGGGCATCTCGACGCCGTTGTTCAGAGTGATCGGGGGGACCTTGCTGCTCACGAGCTCTCGATCCTTCAGTCGTCGGGTGGTACTCCCATCGTCAACGATCAGGGGCGCTGATGCATTCCTGACGGGGAGATTCGCCTCGGCTGACTCCCGGGTCAGTATCGGGGGCGGAAGATTGGCCGGAAAGTGTCCGGTCTCATCGGTACGGACCATTGACCCCTGCCCGTCGTGGGGCAACTCTGTAACGCGCCACAGAACGCGCTCATGAATTCTGTGCATACATGTGAACGTCCTGCGTTGTCTGGGCACTTGAACCCCCCACGCCTCGGGAAAGGTACGTCTCCATGAACGAGTGGATGCTGCCCCCTGCTCGGAAGGACCGCGTCGGTGCCGGCTCCGGTGGGGTCCGCCGGCTCCGGAATCCCGTCTCGTCCTGAAGCGGATCGCCGTCGAACTCCAGGGAGTGCCCCGCCTCCGTCGGCTGTCCCGCTTCCGAGCCACAACCAAGCAACCCGCGGTCCCTCGCGCACACGAGTGGTCCGCGGCCCCGCCGGCCACGCCGTACACCCGGGGTGGCGGGCAGTAAGGCGCGCCCGACACGGCGTGCAACACCGACGCGTCCCCACCCCACGACGCCCTGCCGGCGCACCTGCCCCCGGTGCTCCAGCCTCGGTGGTGCCCAACCGCTCCAGGACCCAGCCTCCCCCCCACGCCCCGCTGGTGAACGGCCCAACCGCCGGGGACGCCCCGCACACCCCTCCGCAGAGAGGAAGGACCATGAGACGACGACGCCTGCGGGCCGCCCTGACGGCGACCGCGCTCGCCCTCGCATCCCTGGCGACCCTGCCCGCGGCCGCGGCACCGCAGGTCCTCGCGGCCCGTCGGCCGGTCGCCGCCCCCGACTGGTCCGTCGCGCTGGTCGACTCGACCACGGCCCGCTTCACGCCGAGCACCATCGGCGGCTGGTCGTACCCGGTCGGCCTCTACCTCTACGGGCAGTACCTCACCTACCGCCGCACCCACGACGCCCGCTATCTCACGTACATCAAGAACTACGTCGACCGTTTCGTGGCGAGCGACGGCTCGATCAGCCAGTCCTTCAACAGTCTCGACAGCATGCAGGCGGGCCGGCTGCTGGTGATCCTCCACCGCGAGACGGGCCAGGACCGCTACCGGAAGGCCGCCAAGAAGATCCGCGACCGCCTGAACACCTATCCGCGCACCGGTGACGGCGGTTTCTGGCACGCCGACACCAGCAGCCGCGCCCACCAACTGTGGGCCGATGGGGTCTACATGGTGAACCCGTTCCTCGTCGAGTACGGCAAGGAGTTCGGGGACGGCACGTACGCGAACGACGAGGCGGCCAAGCAACTCGACCTCTACGGCACGCATCTCCAGGTCGGAAACGGGCTGTTGCGGCACGCCTACGACGAGTCGAAGACCGTGAGCTGGGCGGATCCGCAGACCGGGCTGGCCCCCGAGCACTGGTGCCGGGCGGTGGGCTGGTACTCGATGGCGGCCGTCAACGTGCTCGACGCGATCCCGGCCGACCACCCGCGCCGAACTCGGCTCATCGGTATCCTCCGCAGGCTGGCCGCCGGTCTGGAGAAGTACCAGGACCCCGCGACCGGGCGCTGGTTCCAGGTGATCGACAAGGGCGGCCGCGGCGACAACTGGACCGAGACGTCCTGCTCCAGCATGTTCACCTACGCCCTCTCGCGCGGCGCCCAGCAGGGATATCTCGACGCGCACTACGCGAACGTGGCCCGGCGCGGCTACGAGGGCGTCCTGGCGAAGATCTCCCTCGGCGCGGACGGCCGTACGAACCTCACCGACATCTCCGTCGGCACCAACGTGGGCGACTACGCGTACTACATCGGCCGCACCCGGGCCACGAACGACTTCCACGGCCTGGGCGCCTTTCTGATCATGAACGAGCAGCTCCGGAACCAGCCGGCTCGGTAGACCGCCCCTCCGGACGGCAGCCCCTCCGGAAGACCACCCCTCCCGACGAAACGAGGAATGTCATGAGCACAACAAGGCGATCCCTTCTCGGTGCCGCCCTCGCCGGCGCGGCCGGAGCCGCCGTCGGCCTCCCCGGCGCCACGACCGCGCACGCCGCCTCCTGGCAGCAGAAGTGGGCGCCGTCGGCGAGCGAGGACGGCCTCGGCGCCTTCGAGACGATCGAGGACGACCGCGCCGACTCGCACACGTCCGCCTCGCCGCACATCTTCGCCACCGGCAACAACTGGCGCTTCAACATGCACATGGTCGACCGGGACACCTCCACCGACCGCCAGCGCCAGGAGGTCACCGGTCTGCGCAACGGCAGCGGCAGCAACTACCTCAAGTGGACCGAGGGCCAGACCTGGCGGCTCACGTACTCGATGTACATCCCGAGCTCCCTGAAGGCGACCACCACCTTCACGCACATCATGCAGATGAAGCAGCCCGGCACCGGCTCCGCGCCGATCGTCGTGCAGTCGCTGCGCCGGGTGAACGGGACGCAGACCATCGAACTGAAGCTCTTCGAGGACGACATCCTCGTCGGCCGCACCAACCTCGAACCCCTGCACAACAAATGGACCGACGTCGACTTCCAGATCAAGATCGGCAACGGTTCGGCGGGTTCGATCCGCTGGATCCTCAAGAGCGGTTCGAGCACCGTCATCGACGCGTCGAAGACCGGCGTCGACACCTTCTTCGAGGACCGTGTCCGCCCCAAGTGGGGTATCTACCGCTCCCTGGGCGACACCTCGGGCTCCCTGCAGGACTGCTACATGCTGCTCACCAATCTGCGCGGCTACCAACTCGTCTAAGGAGCCCGCCCCATGCAGCAGCGCAAGCGATGGGCGGCGATCGTGTTCTGCGCGTTCGCCATCGTGCTCGGGCTGACGCACCCCCCGGCGCTGGCCACCCCCCAACAACGTCCAGCCGCTCCAGCGGAGTTCGACGTGCGCGACTACGGAGCCAAGGGTGGCGGCTCCACCAACGACACGCCCGCCATCAACAAGGCCATCACGGCGGCGAACGCGGCCGGCGGCGGCACGGTCCGCTTCCCGGCCGGACAGTACAAGTCCAAGAACACCATCCACATGAAGAGCGAGGTCACGCTCCAGGTCGACAAGGGCGCCACCCTCCAGGGCTCCAGCGCCGACACCTATGACCCGCCCGAGGACAACCCGTACGACGACTACCAGGACTACGGTCACAGCCACTTCCACAACGCGATGATCCACGGAGACCGCCTGACGAACATCGGCTTCGTCGGCGAAGGCGTCATCGACGGGCTGGGCAACCTCATCACCGGCACCCCGAAGTCCGGTGAGGCCGACAAGATCATCTCGCTGACCCGCTGTGACGGGCTGCGCATCGGCGACGGTCTCACCCTGCGCCGTGGCGGCCATTTCGCGGCCCTCATCAACGGCTGCAAGAACGTCACCTCGGACCGTCTGACCATCGACACCGCGAGTGACCGTGACGGCTGGAACATCATCTCCACGACGAACGTCACGATCACCAACGCCAGCATCAAGGCCAACGACGACGCGCTCGCCTTCAAGAGCGACTACGCGCTCGGCGCCAAACTCCCCAACGGCCACGTGCGCGTGAGCGATGCGTACCTGTCGGCGGTCTGCTGCAACGCCCTGATGTTCGGTTCCGAGACGTGCGGCGACTTCTCCGACTACCAGTTCGCGAAGATCCGCATCGAGGGCTCGAACAAGTCCGGGCTCGGCATGGTCTCCATGGACGGCGCGAAGATCTCCGACGTCCACTACCGCGACATCACCATGAGCAACGTCCACTCGCCGATCATGCAGAAGATCGGCACACGCAAGCGATGCGGCAACAACCCGGGTGTCGGTTCCATCAGCGACATCACCTACGACAACATCACGGCCACCGGTTCGAGTCCGTCGTTCAGCCCGACCCTGTGGGGCGAGAACGGCCACCGCATCAAGAACGTCACCTTCACAGGCGTCAACATCACCGTCCCCGGCGGCAACGGCACCATGTCCACCGGCGTGCCGAGCAACGACGCCACGGACTACAACCCGAAGAGCATCGGCACCCGGCCGGCGTACGGCTGGTACCTGCACAACGCGGACGACATCACCTTCGCCGACAGCTCCGTCAGGTTCGCGGCGAACGACGGCCGTCCGGCCGTCATCGCGAACGCGGCGAGCGGCATCCGCTTCGATCGCTTCACCGCCCAGCGCGGCAGCGACTCGCCCCATGACATGGGCTTCCAGCAGGTCACCGGGTACTGCCTGAAAGCCGGCCAGAACACGCAGGGCGGACCCCTGCGCGTGGCGGGCACAGGCTCCAGCGAGAACTGCGCCACGCGGACGGCAGCGGCGACACCGCGGGACCTGGACGACCCCCGCCAGGACTTCCTCCGCTCCTCCGTCGGCGGGCTCTTCCTGCACTGGGGCCAGCGCACCGCTCCCGCGCACACCAGCTGCACCGCCTGGGAGAACGACGTCACCGGCGGCGGCTGGACACCCGACTACTGGGTGAACGAGGCACGGAAGCTGCACACCCAGTACCTGGTTCTCGCCACCTTCCACAGCCGGCTCGGCTACGCCCGCCCCTGGCCCTCGAAGATCCCCGGCAGCTGCTCCACCAGGCGGGACTTCGTGGGCGAGCTGATCGCGGCCGCCAAGGCCAAGGGCCTGAAGGTCATCCTCTACATGACCGACGACCCCAAGTGGCACGACGAGGGCGGCCACGAGTGGCTCGACTCGGCCGCGTACTCCTCGTACAAGGGCAGGAGCGTCGACCTCACCACCCGCGACGGCTTCGGCGAGTTCAGCTACGACAACTTCTTCGAGGTCATGGACCGTTACCCCGACCTCGGCGGGTTCTGGATCGACAACGACAACGCGTACTGGGAGGACCACGACCTCTACCAGCAGATCCGGCAGAAGCGGCCGGACTACACCCTCAGCAACAACAACGAAGACACGCCGATCATGGACATGATCAGCAACGAGCAGAAGACGGGCATGTCGCCGTCGTACGACTACCCGCAGGCGATCTACACCGCCCAACCCCGCCTGACCGAGGCCGACTTCAAACTCCCGTCGACCGGTGCCTGGTGGTACGACGGCTCGAACCCGTCGGTCGACAGGATGCTCACCCTCGGCCGGCTCGTCACCAACGCGGGATCGTCCGTGAAGGCACTGATGGCCGAGACCGCGCAGGTGAACGGCAAGTTCCCCAGCAACCAGGCCGCCTTCAACAATTTCGCCGACTCCTACCTCGGCCCCGTCTGGGAGTCACTGCACGGCACCGAGGGCGGCGGCTACCTCTACGGCGGACTCAAACCGGGGTTCTGGAACGACGGCGCGCACGGAGTAACGACGGTCAGCAGGGCGAACCCCGACCTCCAGTACGTCCATGTGCTCACCCCGCCGTCCACCTCGACCCTGCGCATCCGCGACAACGGCTACCGCGTCAGGTCCGTCACCAACCTCCGTACCGGAGCGGCGGTTTCCTGGACGCAGTCCGGCGGAGTGCTCACCCTGAACGGACTCGGCGACTGGGACCCCTACGACACCGTCTTCAAGGTCACGACCGGCGGACGCCAGGGAATCCTGTCCGGCGTCAAGGTGAGCGCGAGCGCCTCGGCGAGCGGTCACGGAGCCACGGCCGCGGGTGACGGCGACTACCTGACCTACTGGGACAGCGACAAGACCCTGCCGGTCAGCCTCACCTTCGACCTCGGCTCCGCGAAGAAGGTGCAGTACATCGGGCTCAACCAGCGGGAGGACTCCGTCGCCTACGCCCGCTCCGACACCGAGCAGTCGGCGCGCGTCAAGGACTACAAGGTCTTCCTCAGCAACGACGGGTCGACCTGGGGGAGCGCGGTCAAGTCCGGACAGCTGCCGAGCCGTCGCGGCATCCAGGGTATCGACCTGACCGCCGCGAACGCACGCTACGTACGCCTCGAAGTCGACTCCACCTGGGCCGCGTCGAGCGACTCCACCCGCTCCAAGCGGCTGCGCGTCGACGAGGCCTGGATCGGCACCTCCTACGCCACTCCCGCATCCGCGCGCTCTGCGCACTCCGCGGACTCCGAGACCGGGGGACATTCATGACACGGATCAGATCACTCGTCCTCGCCCTGGCAGGGCTGCTGCTGGTGTCCGGTATCCCGCTCCTTGGCGGCGCGCACCCGGCCGCCGCCTCCGACAACGGGCAGTCCGCCCGCCCCGCCATGGGCTGGAGCAGTTGGAGCTTCGTGCGCCGGACGCCGACCGAGGCGAAGATCAAGGCCCAGGCCGACGCGCTGATCTCCAGCGGACTCAAGGACCACGGGTACGTGTACGTCAACCTCGACGACTTCTGGCAGAAGTGCGACTCCAACGGCTTCGTCGTCGACTCCTACGGCCGCTGGGCCGTCGACACCGCCAAGTTCCCCTCCGGGATCAAGGCGCTCGCCGACTACATCCACTCCAAGGGGCTGAAGTTCGGCTTCTACGTGACGCCGGGCATCGCCAAGAACGCGGTCACCAGGAACACGCCGATCGAGGGCACGTCGTACCACGCGAAGGACATCGCGGACACCTCGAAGACGGAGAAGAACTACAACTGCAAGAACATGTACTACATCGACTACGGGAAGCCGGGCGCGCAGGAGTTCGTCAACTCCTGGGCACGGCAGTTCGCTTCGTGGGGCGTCGACTACCTGAAGATCGACGGGGTGGGCAGCCACGACACCCCCGACGTCCAGGCCTGGGACAAGGCGCTGCGGGCGAGCGGCCGGCCCATCAACTTCGCGCTCTCCAACAACCTGCCGATCGCCGACGCGCCCACCTGGAAGAAACTGGCGAACAGCTGGCGCACCCAGGGAGACGTCGAGTGCTACTGCGGCCCGGGCGAGAACGGCAGCGGCTATCCGCTGACCGACTGGTCCCATGTCTCCGCCCGCTTCAACTCGGCCGCCTCCTGGCAGCCGTACGCGGGACCCGGCGGCTGGAACGACCTCGACTCGCTGGAGATCGGCAACGGCGACCAGGTGGGACTGACCGCCGACCAGCGCCGCTCGCACTTCACCCTGTGGGCGATGGCGGCCTCACCGCTGCTCCTCGGCACCGATCTGACGAAGCTCGACCCCGTCGACAAGGCCATGCTGACCAACGACCGGCTCATCGGTGTCAACCAGGACGGGGTCGCCGCCAAGCGCATCGTGAACAGCGGGGTCAAGCAGGTCTGGAGCAAGAAGGAGAGCGACGGTCAGTACGTCGTGGCGCTCTTCAACACCGGCACGTCCGGCAACACGACGGTCAGTGTCGACTGGTCGCAGGTCGGCTTCACCGGCTCCGGTGATGTCACCGACCTGTGGTCCGGCTCCCACAAGGGCACGATCACCGACTCCTACAGCGCGACGCTGCGGCCGGGCGAGACGCGGCTCATCCGGGTGAAGCCGGTGAACACGACGCTCAAGAGCGCTGCCGCGTCCCCCGGGATGGCCGTCGCCCCCTACGAGTACCTCGGCTGGGGCAGTCCGCAGAACCCCACCTCGGTGATGTCCGCGACCGGAGTCAAGTGGTTCACGCTCGCCTTCATCCTCTCCGACGGCACCTGCAACCCGAAGTGGGACGGCTCGCGGCCGCTGACCGGGGGCGACGACCAGTCGAAGATCAACGCGATCCGGGCGGCGGGCGGTGATGTGATCGTCTCCGTCGGCGGCTGGAGCGGCGCCAAACTCGGCGAGAAGTGCTCCAGTGCCTCGGCCCTCGCCGGTGCCTACCAGAAGGTGATCAACGCCTACGGCCTCAAGGTCATCGACATCGACATCGAGAACACCGAGTGGTCCAACGCCACGGTCCGGCAGCGGGTGATCGACGCGCTCAAGACCGTGAAGGCGAACAACCCCGGCCTGAAGACCATCATCACCTTCGGCACCACCACCAGCGGCCCGGACGCCACGGGCGTCGACATGATCAAGCGAGGCGCCGCCTCCGGTCTGGCGAACGACGTCTGGTGCATCATGCCGTTCGACTTCGGCGGCGGCAGCAGCAACATGGGCACGCTGACCACCCAGGCCATGGAGGGGCTGAAGGCGCGGGTCAAGTCGGCCTACGGATACAGCGACGCGGCGGCCTACGCGCACATCGGCCTGTCGTCGATGAACGGCAAGACCGATGTGTCCGGCGAACTGGTCCGCGTCGCGGACTTCAAGACCATGCTCGCCTACGCGCAACAGCACCACATCGCACGCCTCACCTACTGGTCCGTCAACCGCGACCGGGCCTGCGCCTCCGGCACCGACGGGGACGCCTGCAGCGGCGTGTCGCAACAGCCGTACGACTACCTCAAGGTCTTCGCCCAGTACACGGGCTGAGGAGACGGACGGGGCGCTGTACGGGGTCAGGCCCTGTACAGCGCGTCGACCTCCGCCCCGTACGCGTTCTCGATCGCCTTGCGCTTCAGTTTCAGGGACGGTGTGAGCAACCCGTGTTCCTCGGTGAACTGGTGGGCCAGGATCCGGAACGTGCGGATCGACTCGGCCTGCGACACCAGGGTGTTGGCCGCGACCACGGCCCGCCGCACCTCGGTCTCGAGGTCGGGGTCCCGCACCAGTTCCTGCGGGCTCAGGTGCGGCTTGTCGCGCATCTGCAGCCAGTGCTCCACGGCCTCCGAGTCGAGCGTGACGAGGGCCGCGATATACGGGCGGTCGTTGCCGACGACGATGCACTGGGCGACCAGCGGGTGGTCCCGTACCCGTTCCTCCAGGACGCCCGGCGAGACGCTCTTGCCGCCGGAGGTCACCAGGATCTCCTTCTTGCGCCCGGTGATGGTGAGGTAGCCGTCCTCGTCGAGCGAGCCGAGGTCGCCGGTGGCCAGCCATCCGTCGTGCAGCGTCTCGTCGGTGGCCTTCTGGTTGTTGAGGTAGCCCTGGAAGACGTTCTCGCCGTGCAGCCAGATCTCGCCGTCGTCCGCGATGTGCACGGTCATGCCCGGGATGGGCTGGCCGACGGTGCCGTACCGGGTCTTGCCGGGCGGGTTGGCGGTCGCGGCCGCGGTGCACTCGGTGAGGCCGTACCCCTCGTAGATGAAGACGCCCGCGCCCGCGAAGAACAGGCCGAGTCGCCGGTCCATCGCCGAGCCGCCCGACATGGCGTGGCGCACGCGTCCGCCCATCGCGGCCCGGATCTTGGAGTAGACGAGCTTGTCGAAGATCTGGTGCTGCATCCGCAGGCCGGCCGACGGCCCCGGCCCGATGCCCCAGGCCTTCGCCTCCACGGCGTCCGCGTAGTTCACGGCTATCTCGACGGCCTTCTCGAACGCGCCGGACCTGCCCTCCTTCTCGGCCTTGCGGCGTGAGGCGTTGAAGACCTTCTCGAAGATGTACGGCACGGCCAGGAAGAACGTCGGCCGGAAGGCGGCCAGGTCGGGCAGCAGAGCCGCCGCGTTGAGCTGGGGCTGGTGACCGAACTTGACCTTCCCGCGGATCCCGGCGACCTGCACCATGCGCCCGAAGACGTGGGCGAGCGGCAGGAACAGCAGGGTCGCCGCCTGGTCGCCCTTCTTGGAGTGGAAGAGGGGCTCCCACTTCTGGATGACGGTGTCCGCCTCGAACATGAAGTTCCCGTGGCTGATGACACAGCCCTTGGGGCGGCCGGTGGTGCCCGACGTGTAGATGATCGTCGCGGTCGACTCGGGTGTGACCGCGCGCCGGTGCCGGTGCACCACGTCGTCGTCGAGGTGCGCGCCCGCCTCGTACAACTCGTGCACGGCGCCCACGTCGAGCTGCCACAGCTTGTGCAGCATCGGCAGCCGGTCGACGACCGTGGCGACCGTCATCGAATGGTCCTCGTGCTCGACCATGATGGCCGACACCTGCGCGTCGTGCAGCATCCAGAAGACCTGCTCGGCGGAGGACGTGGGGTAGATGGGGACGACCTGGGCGCCGATGGACCACAGCGCGTAGTCGAAGAGCGTCCACTCGTAGCGCGTACGGCACATGATGGCGACCCGGTCGCCGAACCGGATCCCCTGCGCGAGGAGTCCCTTGGCGAGGGCGAGCACCTCGTCGCGGAACTCGGCGGAGGTGACGTCGCGCCACCGCCCCTGCTCGTCCTTGCGGCCGAGCGCGACGTAGAGCGGGTCGTCCTGGGCGTACTCGTAGACGACGTCGGCCAGACCGCCCACCGGCGGCGCCGACGCCAACGGAGGGTTGGTGAACTCGCGCAATCCCGCTCCTCGTGGCGTCCCCCACAGCGCCGTGAAAGCTACCTCACCTGCGGACGGGGCGGGAGGGGTGATGGAACGTGCCAATAGGACGGCTTCGCCCCTGGACAGCCTGAAGGAATGGTCATCAGCGGGGATGATCCGGACAGAACTCCCTACGGGGGAGTAAGTTTCGATCCCGTAATCTCCACCGAATCTGTACGACGCGATTACGGTGTGCGCCGGTGCGAGTACGCATCCGGAATCTTTGCTTCCGCGCGCTGGTGGTGACCCGGCGTCACCGCCGTTGGGGCCGGGGCACGCCGCTTCGGTACCCGGCCCCCACGGTGGTCAGTCGCGTGGCACCGCGACCTCCTCAGCCGGTGCGTGCCCCCGGGCGACGACCTGCGCGGCCCGCGGTGACCGCACCGACACCAGTACCAGCGCACCGGCCACCGCCGCCGTCACACCCGCCGTCACCGACGCCGCGTTCAGCCCGGACGCGAACGCCGCCCGCAGCGCGTGCTCGGAGAACGCGCCCCGCAGCGCGCCCGCGCCCCCGCCGGCCAGTGTGTGCGCGGCGTCGCCCGGCAGCGACTCCCGCATGCGCGAGGTCAGGACGGTGCCGAACACGGCCACCCCGAGCGCGTACCCGAGCTGCCGCGCGGTGTTCACGGCGCCACCCGCCATGCCGGCCCGCTCCTGCGGTACGGCGGCCAGCGCGGCCCCCGCGATCGCTGGCGACAGCAGCCCGGTGCCGATCCCGACCAGCACCAGCCCCGGCACGAGCGCCGTCCAGTCCGCCCCCGCGTCCAGCACCGCCTGACCGCACGCCCCCGCCCCGACCAGCAGCAGCCCGCCGCCGATCGTCCAGCGCGCGGGCGCCCCGTGCAGCAGTCGCCCGCCGAGGACCGCGACCACCATGGCCGCGCCGGTCACCGGCAGCAGCACGAGCCCCCCGCGCACCGGGCTCATGCCCTGCACCGTCTGCAACCAGATCGACAGGTACGGGGTCACCCCGAACGCCGTCCCGCTGAAGGCGAACGCGCCCACCAGCACACCCACGAACGCGGGCCGGCGCAACAGGGACAGGTCCAGCAGCGGGTGCGCGGCACGCCGCTCCACAGCCACGAAAGCGCCCAGGGCGAGCGCGGCGAGCACGAACGCGGCCACGGCGCCGGCCGACGTCCAGCCCTCCTCACCGGCCCGCACCACGCCGTACGTCACGGCCCCCGCGAAGCAGGCGAACGCCACCGTCCCCGCCCGGTCGACCCTCTCCCACGCCCGGCTCCGCCCGGCCGAAGGGGCCGCCGCCCCCTGCCGGCCCCGGGACTCCGGCACCCTGCGCAGCGTCAGCCAGACCGCGGCGAGGCTCACCGGCAGGTTGACGAAGAAGATCCACCGCCAGCCGGGCCCGTCGGTCAGCACACCTCCGAGCACCGGCCCGACCGCGGCGGCGCCCCCGCTCACCGCGCCCCACACACCGAGCGCCACCGACCGCTGCCGCCCCTGGTAGACGGAGCCCAGCAGGGGCAGCGTGGTCGCGAACATCGCGGCGGCGCCCACCCCCTGCAGGGCCCGCGCCGCCACCAGCGTCCCCGGCCCGGACGCCAGCCCGCACAGCAGCGACGCGACGGCGAACAGCACCACGCCCACCACGTGGACCCGCCGCCGCCCCACGACGTCCGCCGCCGCGCCGACACCCAGCAGCAGCGCGGCGAGCGCGAGCGCGTAGCCGTCGACGACCCACTGCAGATCACTGAGCGAGGCGTCCAGCGCCCGCGCCATGTCCGGCAGCGCGACCACCACGATCGTCACGTCCAGCAGCAACATGAACGTGCCCAGGCACACGGCCGTGAGCGGTCCCCATGTGCGCATATCCATACGCATGTCCGTACGCATGTCCTCGGATCCCCTCCCGAGTCGGAACGCGCGGCCGCCGACTCGGCCGCGCCTGCCTCCGTACGATGAGCTGTAATGGACGATCAGCATCGCTGCCCGCTCGCTGCCGCCGGAATCCGACAGGATCTGACCTCATGACGCTGGAATCCCCCACAGTCGACGCGCTCGATCTGCGCCTGCTCGCCGCCCTGGAGGTGGACGGACGCGCCCCCTTCAGCCGGATCGGAGCGGTCCTCGGTGTCTCCGACCAGACCGTGGCCCGCCGCTACCGCAGGCTGTGCGCCGAGGCCGGGCTGCGGGTCGTCGCCGTCCGGGACGCCCAGCGCCTCGGCCAGGACCAGTGGACGCTCAGGCTGCGCTGCGCCCCCGACGGAGCCGAACCCATCGCTCAGGCGCTCGCCAGACGCCCGGACACCAACTGGATCGGGCTCGCCTCGGGCGGCACCGAGATCGTCTGCATGACCCGCCCGCGCAGCCCAGGTGACCACGACGACCTCCTGCTCGGCAAGCTGCCGCGCACCCCGCGCCTCGTGGAGATCCGCGCCCACCAGTTCCTGCACCGCTTCTTCGGCGGGCCGACGGGCTGGGCGAGCAAGTTCGGCGTACTCACGGACGACGAGACCGCCGCCCTGCGCCCCGGCCCCGTGGCCACCACGGGACCCGCCCGCATCGACCCGGAGGACGAGCCCCTGGTCGCCGCCCTGGAACGCGACGGCCGGGCCGCCTACCCGGAGCTCCAGCGCGCCACCGGCCGCTCCGAGTCGGCCGTCAAGCGCCGTCTCTCCGGCCTGCTCGCGTCGGGAGCCGTCTACATCGACGTCGAGTACCACAAGGAGATCGTCGGCCACCACCGTGCGGCGGCACTGTGGATCACCGCCGAGCCCGCCCGGCTCCAGAACGTCGGCGAGGCCCTCGCGACGCACGACGAGGTCGCCTACGCCGCCGCGACCGCGGGCCCCTCCAACATCTTCGTGACCGTGGTCGTCCGTGACACGGCGCACCTGTACGCCTACCTGAGCCGGACGATCGGCTCGCTCGACGGAGTCCGGCACGTGGAGACGACTCCGTACCTGCGCAGCGTCAAACAGCTCACGTACCCGCAGTCGCGCTGAGGTCCGGCCGGAGTCGGCACGGAACCCCGGGGCGTCAGTCCCGCCGCCCCCGCCGCCCCCGGTGCAGACGGTCCCCGCCGGACAGGATCGACGCCGCCAGCGCGTCCGCCGCTCCCTGTGCCGAGCCGTGCCGCCGCCCGTGGACGACGACGAAGTCGACCTCGCCCAGCTCGGGCAGGCCCGCCCGGTCGGGCACCCGGACCAGGCCCGGCGGCACCAGCCCGTGCGAGTGCGCCATCACGCCGAGGCCCGCGCGGGCCGCCGCGATCAGTCCGTTGAGGCTGCCGCTCGTGCACGCGACGCGCCAGGCGCGGCCCTCGCGCTCCAGCGCCTCCAGGGCCAGCGCCCGGGTGATGCCCGGCGGCGGGTACACGATGAGCGGCACCGGACGGTCGGGGTCGAGACGCAGCCGCTCCGCGCCGATCCACACCAGCCGGTCGTGCCAGACGAGTTCGCCGCGCGGGTCCTCGGGGCGCCGCTTGGCCAGCACCAGGTCGAGCTTGCCGGCGGCGAGTTGCTCGTGCAGGGTCCCCGACAGCTCCACCGTCAGCTCCAGGTCCACCTCGGGGTGGTCGCTGCGGAAGCGCTCCAGGATCTCCGGGAGCCGGGTCAGCACGAAGTCCTCCGACGCGCCGAAGCGCAGCCGGCCGCGCAGCCGGGTCCCCGCGAAGAACGCCGTCGCCTGCTCGTGCACCTCCAGGATCCGGCGCGCGAACCCGAGCATGGCCTCGCCGTCCTCCGTCAGCTCCACGGAATGGGTGTCCCGCGAGAACAACTGCCGTCCGGCGGCGTCCTCCAGACGGCGCACGTGCTGGCTGACCGTGGACTGGCGCAACCCGAGGCGGCGGGCGGCCTGCGTGAAGCTCAGCGTCTGGGCCACCGCGAGGAAGGTGCGCAGATGGGAGGGGTCGTACATGCCCATGACTCTAACGCGGTCATCGCGAAACGCGATGACAGTCAGAGTGGTATGACGGATTCCCGATCGCGGTGATCAGGAGGACGATGGAGAGGGCACGCTCCGGGCCCGAGACGATCGGCCCGGGACGATCAGAACCCAGCACGTACTGAACCCAGCACGTACAGAACCCAGCACGTACTGAACCGAGCACCACGTACAGAACCGAGCAAGTGGAGCACCGTGAAACGCCTGCAGTGGCCCAGTTGGCTGCCGATCGACCCGTACATCCTGCTGTTGCTGGGGACGGTGGGGATCGCGGCTCTCCTCCCGGCCCGGGGCACCGCCGCCGACGTCGCCTCGGGCGCGTCCACGGCGGCGATCGCCTTCCTGTTCTTCCTCTACGGCGCCCGCCTGTCCACCCGTGAGGCACTCGACGGGCTGAAGCACTGGCGGCTGCACGTCACCGTGCTCGTCTGCACCTTCGTGATCTTCCCGCTGCTCGGCCTCGCCGCCCGCGCGCTCGAACCGGTGTTCCTGACGCACTCCCTCTACATCGGCCTCCTGTTCCTCACCCTCGTGCCGTCGACCATCCAGTCGTCCATCGCGTTCACGTCGATGGCGCGTGGCAACGTGCCCGCCGCGATCTGCGCGGGCTCGTTCTCCTCCCTCGCCGGCATCGTCATCACGCCGCTGCTGGCGGCGAGCCTGCTCGGCAGCAGCGCGGGCGGGTTCTCCACGGACTCGCTCGTGGAGATCGTGCTGCAGCTGCTGGTGCCGTTCGTCGCCGGGCAGGTCGCGCGCCGCTGGATCGGCCGCTTCGTCACCCGGCACAAGAAGGTCCTCGGCCTCGTCGACCGCGGCTCGATCCTCCTGGTCGTCTATGTCGCGTTCAGCGAGGGCATGGTGCAGGGCATCTGGCACCAGGTCAGCCCCGTGCAGCTGGCGGGCCTGCTGGTCGTCGAGGCGGTGCTGCTCGCGGTGATGCTGACGCTCACCTGGTACGGCGGCAAGGCTCTCAGGTTCAGCCGTGAGGACCGGATCGCGATCCAGTTCGCGGGCTCGAAGAAGTCCCTCGCCTCCGGACTGCCCATGGCGAGCGTGCTCTTCGGCGCGCAGGCCTCCCTCGCCGTCCTGCCGCTGATGCTCTTCCACCAGATGCAGCTCATGGTGTGCGCGGTCATCGCCAAGCGCCGCTCCCACGACCCGGTGGAGCCGGAGCTCACCCCGGAGCGAGACGGAGCGACACGAACCGCGGTCGGTACAGCGACACGTTCCGGCTGAGGTTCGCCTGCGCCGACGCGGCGTTCTCGTCCAGCCAGTTGACGTCGTAGCTGAGCACGAGCCGGCCGCCGCCGCCGCTCAGTGCCGGGTGGGCCTGCGGGTTGTACGCCGCCACGTCACCCTCGGGCAGCGGCGCGCCGAAGCCCTTCGCGGGGCCGTGCCAGGGGCCCGTGGGCGCGCAGGACCAGTACGAGGTGACCGTGGTCAGACCCCGGGTGCCCGCGGCCATGGTGAACAGCACATACGTACGGCCGTCCCGCACCACCGTGAACGCGCTGCCCACGCCCCTGCGCCGCCCGTCCCCGAGCACCGGCTCCGGCCGGCCGCGCACCGCCCACCGGCCGCCGTCCCAGTACTCCCACGCACCGGGCTCGCCCAGCCTGCCGCGCGGCACCCGGGCCACGTACGCCTGCGACACCGGGCGGGAGGCGGCCTGCGCGTCGTTCCCGCCGAAGACGTACGTCCAGTCGCCCGCGTCGACGGCCGTCGTCCCGAACAGCACCCGCCGGGCCGGGTCGGCGACCGACCGCTGGTCCAGGACCGTCGTGACGCCCTCGAGCCGCAGACCGGGCAGCGAGAGCGTGGCGACCTCGGTGGCCGTGGGCACGCCGTAGATCCACGGGGCCTGACCCTCCGTACGCGTCCACAACAGCACCCGCACCACCTTCTCCGACGAGCCGGGGGAGCGGGCCTCGACACGTGCCGCGACCGGCCAGCGCCACTGCTGCGGACCCGGGTCCGGGAAGACCGGAGTGGGCAGCGTGGACAGCACTCGGCCCGAACGCGACATCACCACCGCCGAGTTGCGCACGAGCGGCGTCGAGGCGTCCCGCCACGCGACGGACTCGCCGACCGGGTTGGGCGGCCCGTGCACCTGGCCGAGATACGTGTCCGAGAACAGCCACAGCACCCGCCCGTCCGGCAGCCGCACCGAGTGGGTGCCGTCGCCGCCGGTCCAGTCGTCGGTGCGCGTGCCGTCGTCGCCGTACCGGGCGAACTCGCCCGTGAGCGCGCCGTCCGCGCTCCAGGACCGGACCGTACGGGCCGCGCAACGGCCGCCGCCCTCCCGGTCGTCCGGGAGGGCGGTGAGCAGCACGGCCGCGAGGACCAGCGCCAGCAGGAGTCCCAGGCCGGTCCCCGTCCGCCGTCGTGCTCGTGCGTCGTCGGGCACGGACCGGACGTTAGTGGTCCTTGTTCACCCGGTCCATGGGCAGCCACAGGATCGAGCCGCGGGTCGTCGTGACCGCCGTGCTCTGCTTGCGCAGGCCGGCCAGCTCGTCGTCACCGAGCGCCCGGTCGTAGACGCGCACGTCGTCGATCGCCCCACTGAAGTACGCGCGGCTGTCCAGCTTCTGCCCTATGTGTATCCCGAACGGCGAGTTCCGGCTGACCGACCCGGCCACGTCCGCCGTACTGACGGCCGTCCCGTCGATGAACAGCGTGAGCTCGCCGCCACCGCGTCGCAGCGCGAGGCGGTGCCACTGGCCGTCGTTGTAGGCGCCCGTGGTGCGCACGGACGCCGACCTGGGAGCCGAGGCCCCGTCCCGCACGGTGATCAGGCCCTGGATCCGGTCCGACGCCGGCTCGCCGCGCAGCCACACCTGCGGCTGGGTCGTTCCGACACCGCCCATCCACAGCAGTGGCTGCTCACCGGTCGTGGCCGAGTAGCGGAACCACAGGGACGCGGTGAAGTCCTTCGCCCCGAGCGGCAGCCGCGGACTGTACGGCAGACGTACGGCGTCGTCGGTGCCGTCGAACTCGATCGCGCCCCCGAACACGCCACGCGTCGCGCGGGCCCCGCCGAGCACCAGCGCGGACCTCGCCCCCGGAGCCTTGTCGGCCGTGGTCGGGTCCGGGCCGCGGCGCGGCTGCAGCCAGTCCTCGGTGAAGCGGGCGAAGCGGATCTCGTCACGGGCGTCGACGGCGCCGCCCTCGTACATCAGCCCCACGGTGTCCTCGGCGATGGCCACCATGTCGGAGTAGCCGGACCAGTCCGTGGTGACGACCGTGCCGCGGTCCACGCCGTCCCAGGTGCGGCCGCCGTCGTAGGAGGAGCGGATCATCATCGTCCGGCGGCGGTCCGGGTCGCCCGGGCAGGCGATCAGCAGCCGGTTCCCGAGGCGGAGCGAGGAGGCCTGCACCTGTGGTGTGTAGAAGTCGGGCAGGGTCCGGAAGGAGGAGTCGAAGCTGTCACCTCCGTCGCTGCTGACGGTCTGGGTGCGATGACCGAGGTCGGTCCCGTCCTGTTCGCGTCCGCTGACGAAGACCGAACCGTCCTGGCGCTCGGTGAGCGTCAGCTCGGAGGGCTTCTGGCGGAACGTTCCGTCGTCCGCGATCGGCCACGAGTCCGTGGCGCCGATCCTCCAGTGCTCGCCACCGTCGTCGCTGACGATGAGCGCGGCGTGGTTGGCGCTGACGCGGGTGCCGTTCCAGGTCTCGGTGTTGACGCCGAAGACGAGCCGGCCGGCGTGCTTGCCGCGGGTGAGCTGGATGCCGTGCACCGGCCCGGTGGCGTACCAGGAGTTCCAGTGCGACGGCAGGATCTCGTCACTCAGGTCGCGCGGCTCGGACCAGGTGAGGCCGTCGTCGTCGCTGTACTGCAGGTGGGGGGTGCGGTCGCAGGGGATCTGGCAGCTGCCGCTGTCCGTGCGGCCCGTGTTGTACGTCTCGGCGAGGAGGATGCGGCCGGTCTCGCGGTCCACGAGGGGCGCGGGGTTGCCGTGGGTGTCGCCCGCGCCCTCGGTGACGACCTGGAGCGGGCCCCAGGTGCGGCCGCCGTCGGTGGAACGCTTGACCACGATGTCGATGTCGGCCGCGTCCCCGCAGTTGAGCACGCGGCCCTCGGCGAACGCCAGCAGCGTGCCCTTGGCGGACTTCACGATCGCCGGGATCCGGAAGCAGGCGTAGCCCGGGTCCTGCGAGGCCTTGAAGAGGATCTGCTGGTCGAACTGCCCGGCCGTGGGTTCCGGGTCGGTCGCCGCCGTCGCCGCTTCGGCGCTCGCCGGCCCCGGCGACACGAGTAACGCGACCAGGGCGAGCACCGCGGTGACCGCGGACGTGACGAGTGATCTGAGACGTGCACGGTGACTTGACGGCATGGCGCGGCCCGCCCTTCATGCGTCGTGACAAACAGGACATCGGACATCCCACGTCCAACGTGCAGGGCCACAGACGCTACTTCGCACGCATGTGCCTCACAAGGGGTGCGCCGCCATGGCGGTGACGCGGGGTCAGGGCAGCAGAACCACCTTGCCGAGGTTGCTCCGCGACTCGATCGCCTCATGGGCCCTCGCCGCGTCCTCCAGCGCGAACGTCCCGTGCACGGCGGGCCTCAGCCTTCCCTCCCCGAACAGCTCCCACAGCTCGCGTCGCCACCGCTCGTACAGCTCCGGCCGCTCGCGCGCGATCCCCGCCATCTGGAAGCCGGTGACCGTCCTGGCGCCCACGAGGAGGTCGTACGCCTGGATGGTCCCGCCGCCCGAGCTGTACGCCACGAGCCGGCCGCCGGGTGCGACCGCGGCGAGGGCCGGACCGAGCAGGTTCCCGCCGACGGCGTCGAGCACGTAGTCGACGGGGGTGCCCAGGTCGTCGTACGTGACCACCTCGTCGGCGCCCAGGGCCCGGACGAAGTCCGCCTTCCTCGCGTCCGACACGGCCCCGACCGCCCGCGTCGCCCCGCGCACCCGCGCGAGCTGGATCGCGAGGTGGCCGACGCCACTGGCCGCCGCCGTCACAAGGGCCGACTCGCCGGGCTCAGGGTGGGCCGCCTCCAGGGCGCCGAGCGCGACCAGCCCGCTCCGCACGAGCGCGACGGCGTCGACGGCGCTCGCGTCCCCGGGTACGGGGGAGGCCATGGCCTCCTTCAGCAGCGCGAAGTCGGCGTAGCCGTGTCCGAAGCACAGGCCGGTGACACGGTCGCCGGCCTGGAAGCGCGTGACGCCCGGGCCCGTCGCCACCACCTCGCCGGCGATCTCACCGCCGAGCGGTATCGCCTCGAGGGCTTCCGTCACCTTGCGTACGACGGGGAGCGTCACTCCGACGGCCTCCGCGCGGACGAGGAGTTCACCGGGTCCGGCGGCCGGGACGGGAACCTCCTCCAGGAACAGTGGGCCATTGGCCTGTTCGTACCGGACGCGACGCATCGAACCTCCACGGGTTCCAGGGGGTAGGTCGTTGGGACTCCCAATGATTATCACGTGTTCGTTGGGAGTCCCAACGGTTTTTCGGTACGGTGGCCCCATGTCCGCCGAAGCCTCGCTGCCCGCGATCCGCTCCCTCGCCAGCTGGCTGCTCGGCCGTGCGGCCGCCCGGGGCCGTGCCCTGGTCGCCGAGGCGCTCGCCGCGGAGGGCATGAAGATGTGGCACCACGTCGTGCTCTCCGCGGTCCGTGACCTCGCACCCGTCGCCCAGGCCGACCTGGGCCGCGGTGTCCGGCTCGACCCCAAGGACCTGGTCGGGATCCTGAACGACCTCCAGGCCGCCGGGCTGGTCGTGCGCGCGCCCGACCCCGCCGACCGCCGCAAGAACGCGGTGTCCCTCACCGACGAGGGCGCCCGGCTGCTGGGGCGCTGCGAACGGGTGGCACGGGCCGCGAACGACGAACTGCTGTCCCCGCTGACCATGGCGGAACGCGAGCAGTTCATGGGCTTGTTGATCCGGATTTCCGGTACGGACGGCTGATGCGGGCTAGCGTTCCGTCATGACCCCACCGGACACCGAGCCCCGCCTCGCCCTGGATCCGTCGCGCACCGCGCTCGTGCTCGTCGACCTGATGGACCGCATCGTCGGGCTGCCCCTGGAACCCCGTAAGGGAACCGACGTCCTCGTCGCCGCCGAGGAACTGGCGAGCACCTTCCGCTCCGAGGGCGCCCTCGTCGTACTCATCCGTGTCGAGCGGTCCGGTGCCGTGGAACAGCCGCCCGGCAGCGGGCTGGTCGCCGGCCTCGCCCGGGACGGCGACATCGAGATCGTGAAGCGGACCATCGGCGGCTTCCAGGGCACCGACCTGCACGAGCGGCTGCGCGAGCGCGGCATCACCACCCTCGTCTTCGGCGGCATCGCCACCAACCTCGGCGTCGAGTCCACCGCCCGCGCCGCCGGCGACCTCGGCTACGACCTCGTCTTCGTGGAGGAGGCGATGGCCGCGTTCACGTCCGCCGAGCACGAGGCGTCGGTGCGGCTGGACTTCCCGCGGCTGGGGACGGTGGTGGAGGCTGCGGATGTCCACTTCACCGTGGGCTGAGCCATCGGGGTGAGCCCGAGCGCGAGTGAGCCGAAGGGGCGCGCCGGTGTCGAGAAGCCGACCGCGCGGAGGCCCCGACGAAGGAGGGGCTGAGCACGGTCGGCTTCTCGACACCGGCTGGAGCGCCCCGGAGGCGAACCGAGCCTGAAAAATACGACGGGGCCCCTGCGGCGCAGGGGGCGCTCCCCGCCGACCGGGGCCCCGCCGCCGTGTCGCGGGGAGCCGGTCAACCCTGGGTGGCCGCGGCCCGCAGGGTGATGCGGTCCTCGCCCGCGTACACGTTCATGGAGGAGCCCCGCAGGAAGCCGACGAGCGTCAGGCCCGACTCCAGGGCCAGGTCGACCGCCAGCGACGACGGAGCCGACACTGCCGCGAGCACCGGTATGCCCGCCATCACCGCCTTCTGCGCGAGCTCGAAGGAGGCGCGGCCCGACACCAGCAGGATCGTGCGGGACAGCGGGAGCGCGCCGTTCTTCAGCGCACGCCCCACCAGCTTGTCCACCGCGTTGTGGCGGCCCACGTCCTCCCGTATGTCGAGGAGCTCGCCGTCCTCACTGAAGAGGGCCGCCGCGTGCAGGCCCCCGGTCCGGTCGAAGACCCGCTGGGCCGCGCGCAGCCGGTCGGGGAGATCCGCGAGCAGCTCGGGATCGACACGGACCGGGGGAGCTTCACCACCGTGGGTGTCGTCGATGGGCCAGCGGGCCGTCGTACGCACCGCGTCCAGCGACGCCTTCCCGCACAGCCCGCAGGACGACGTCGTGTACACGTTGCGTTCGAGGGTGAAGTCCGGCAGGGCGACGCCGGGGTCCGTCCGCACGTCCACCACGTTGTACGTGTTCGAACCGTCCGCCGTCGCCCCCGCGCAGTACACGATGTTCTGCAGGTCCTTCCGCTCCGCCAGCACCCCCTCGCTCACCAGGAAGCCCGCCGCCAGCGCGAAGTCGTCGCCCGGCGTGCGCATCGTGATCGCGAGGGGCTTGCCGTTGAGCCGGATCTCCAGGGGTTCCTCGGCGACGAGCGTGTCCGGGCGGGTGGACACCGCCCCGTCCCGGATGCGGATCACCTTGCGTCGTTCCGTGACTCGTCCCATGTCCGTCCCGTGTCCGTCCCGTGTGCCGATCGGTCCTGTCAGTCCCGGTTCTGTCAGTCCCGGTTCTGTACGTGCTGGTAGCCGAAGCGCCCCTTGATGCACAGGTTGCCGTGGGTCACCGGGTTGTCGTGCGGCGAGGTGACCTTCACGATCTCATTGTCCTGTACGTGCAGAGTGAGGTTGCAGCCCACTCCGCAGTACGCGCAGACGGTCGTCGTCTCCGTCTGCGCGGACTCGTCCCACGTACCCGCCGCGCGCATGTCGAACTCCGACTTGAAGGAGAGCGCGCCCGTCGGGCACACCTCGATGCAGTTCCCGCAGTACACGCAGGCCGAGTCGGTGAGCGGCGCGTCGTGCTCGACGGCGATCCGGGCGTCGAAGCCGCGCCCCACGACGGAGATCGCGAACGTGTTCTGCCACTGGTCGCCGCACGCGTCCACGCACTTGTAGCAGAGGATGCACTTGTCGTAGTCGCGGACGTAGAGGTCGTTGTCGATCTTCGGTTCCTCGTTCAGCCGGGCCGCGTCCGGGCCGAAACGGTCCGGTTTCGCCTCGTACTCCTTGATCCACTCGGCGACCCGCGGGGTCGTCGACAGGTCGACCGAGGACGCGAGCAGTTCGAGCACGATCTTGCGGCTGTGACGGGCCCGCTCGGTGTCGGTACGGACCTCCATGCCGGGCTCGGCCCTGCGGGAACAGGCCGGGACGAGCGTCCTGGCCCCCTCGACCTCGACCACGCAGACCCGGCAGGCGTTCTTGGGGGTGAGGGTGTCGCCCTCGCAGAGGGTCGGCACGTCCTTGCCCGCGGCCCGGCAGGCGTCGAGGATCGTCGAGCCCTCGGGAGCGCGCACGGGCTCCCCGTCGATGGTGAATTCGAGCAGGCGCCGCGGCACTCCGAGCGGTATCACGGTCATTCGTACGCCCCCAGACGGTCGATGGCGGATTCCACGGCGTTCCACGCGGTCTGGCCGAGACCGCAGATCGAGGCGTCCCGCATGGCCCGGCCCACCTCCCGCAGCAGGGCGATGTCGCCGGCCGCGTCGGCTCCCGTACGCCCGGCGATCCGGTGCAGCGCCTCCTCCTGCCGCACGGTGCCCACCCGGCAGGGCACGCACTGACCGCACGACTCGTCGCGGAAGAACTCGGCGATGCGCAGCAGCAGACGGGGGAGCGGCACGGTGTCGTCGAACGCCATCACGACTCCAGAGCCGAGCGTGGTGCCGGCCTCGCGCGTGCCCTCGAAGGTGAGCGGGATGTCCAGCTCGTCGGGCCGTACGAAACCGCCCGCCGCGCCGCCCAGCAGCACCGCCCGCAGCCGCTCCCGCACCCCGGCCAGCTCCAGCAGCTCGCCCAGTGTCGCACCGAAGGGCAGCTCGTAGATGCCGGGGCGGTCGACGCTGCCGGACACGCAGAACAGCTTGGGGCCGGTGGACCTGCCCGTGCCGATCGCCGCGTACGCCGGTGCTCCCATGGTCAGGATGGGCAGGACGTTGACGAGGGTCTCGACGTTGTTCTCGGCAGTGGGCTTGCCGAAGAGTCCCTTCTCCACGGGGAAGGGCGGCTTCGAGCGCGGCTCGCCCCGGTAGCCCTCGATGGAGTTGAACAGCGCGGTCTCCTCACCGCAGATGTACGCGCCCGCCCCGCGCCGGATCTCGATGTCGAAGGCGTACCCCTGGCCGAGGACGTCGTCGCCGAGCAGTCCGCGGGCGCGGGCCTGCCCTATGGCGTGGGTGAGCCGGTCCAGTGCTCGCGGGTACTCGCCGCGCAGGTAGAGGTACCCCTTGTGCGCCCCGGTCGCGTACCCCGCGATCGTCATCGCCTCGACGAGCGCGTACGGGTCTCCCTCCATGACGACCCGGTCCTTGAACGTGCCCGGCTCCGACTCGTCCGCGTTGCACACCAGGTAGTGCGGGTGGTCCGGCTGGGACGCGGTGGCCTGCCACTTGCGTCCCGTGGGGAACGCGGCCCCGCCCCGTCCGACCAGCCCCGAGTCGGTGACCTCCCGGATGACCCCGGCGGGGCCGAGCGCGAAGGCCCTGCGGAGCGCCGTGTAGCCGCCGTGGGCGCGGTAGTCGTCGAGGCTGAGGGGGTCGACGAGGCCGATGCGGCGCAGGAGGACCAGGCCGTCCTGGCCGGCTTGGGGGACGGCCAGGGCGGGGGATGGTTCGGCAGGGGCCGTCTCGGGGGCGGTGGCGGCGAGGATGGTGGCGTCGGGGGTGGCGGGGGCGACGACTGCGGTGGCCTGGGAGGGATGCCGCCGCCGGGCTGGTATTTCAGCCCCTCCGGCGTTTGAGGAGCGGGGGTCCGGGGGCCGGCCCCCGGGGACGGGGTCGAAGGGGCGGAGCCCCTGGGGGACGGGACGGGTAGGGGCGGCGAGGGCGACACCCTCCCCCTGCTCTGCCGCACCCGCCCGCACCACCAACGCCGCCGGAGCCCTCTCGCACAACCCCAGACACGGACTCCGCTCCACCGACACACCGCTGCCGGGCCCCAGCCGAGCCTCCACCCCCGCGCACAACTCCGCCGCCCCCACCGCCGCACACGCGAGATCCGTGCACACGTGCAGCACCGTCGCGGGACGCGGACGCACCGAGAACATCGAGTAGAACGTCGCCACCCCGTACGCCTCCGCCGGCGGCACCGTCAACCGCCGGCACAGGTAGTCCAGCGCACCCTCGCTGATCCACCCCACCCGGTCGTTGATCGCGTGCAACCCCGGCAACAGCAGATCACGGCGGTCCCGCGCCTCCCGCCCACCCCGCGCCCACCGCAGGTCGGCGTCGGAACGATCGGCGCCCTCCCAGGAGGACTCCGGCGGGCCGAGCAACGCGTCGACCGCCTCCCGTTCGTCGTCCGTCGGCTTGCTGTCACCGAAGTGCAGATCCATGTCCTGTCTCAGCTCCTCACGGCCGTGACGGGCAGCTTCTCGATCCGGATCGCCGACGCCTTGAACTCCGCCGTGCCCGCGATCGGGCAGTTCGCCTCGATCGTCAGCTGGTTGGTGTCCACCTCGTCGGGAAAGTGCATGGTCATGAAGGCGAGCCCGGGCCGCAGCGCCGTGTCGACCCACACCGGCGCCACCACGGAGCCGCGCCGCGAGGACACCCGGACCTCCTCACCGACCACCACCCCGTACCGCTCGGCGTCCTCCGGACACAGCTCCACGTACTCCCCACGCCGCAGCGGCGAGGCGAAACCCCCGCTCTGCACGCCGGTGTTGTAGGAGTCGAGCCGTCGACCGGTGGTGAGCCTGATCGGGAACTCCTCGTCCGTCAGGTCCACCGGCGGATCGTGCTGGACGAGTCCGAAGGGCGCGAGCCGGCCCCGCCGCTCGGGGTCCGGCTCCCACAACCGGCCGTGCAGGTAGGTCGGTTCCAGCCCGTCCGTGTCCGGGCACGGCCACTGGATGCCCTGGTGCTCCTCCAGGCGGTCGTACGTCATCCCGTAGTGGTCCGGCGACACCGACCGCAGCTCGTTCCAGACGGCCTCGGCGTCCGCGTACTTCCACTCGTGGCCGAGGCGCGCCGCCAGGTCGCAGATGATGTCGATGTCCTCGCGGGCCTCACCGGGCGGGGTGACGGCCTTGCGTACACGCTGAACCCGCCGCTCGCTGTTCGTCGTCGTGCCGTCCGTCTCCGCCCAGCCGGCCGTCGCGGGCAGGATCACGTCCGCCAACGACGCCGTTTTCGTCAGGAAGATGTCCTGGACCACGAGGAAGTCCAGCTCCCGCATACGCCGTACGGCCTGCTCGCTGTCCGCCTCCGACTGCGCCGGGTTCTCCCCGATGCAGTAGACGGCGCGCAGCGTGCCCTCCTCCATGGCCTCGAACATCTCCGTCAGGTTCAGCCCGTAGCGCGGCTGGATGACGGTGTCCCACGCCGACTCGAACTTCAGCCGGGTGTCCGCGTCGAGGATGTCCTGGAAGCCCGGCAGCCGATTCGGGATGGCACCCATGTCGCCGCCGCCCTGCACGTTGTTCTGTCCGCGCAGGGGCTGCAGCCCGGCGCCGTAGCGACCCACGTGGCCGGTCAGCAGGGACAGGTTGATCAGCGCCCGTACGTTGTCCGTGCCGTTGTGATGCTCGGTGATGCCGAGCGTCCAGCACAACTGGGCCCGCTCGGCACGGGCGTACGCGTGCGCCAGGTCGCGGATCGCGGCGGCCGGGACGCCCGTCACCTTCTCGGCGAGCGACAGGGTCCAGGGCTCGACCAGTTCCCTGTACTCCTCGAAGCCCGTCGTCGCGCGCTCGATGAACGCCGTGTTCGCCAGGCCCGCGTGGATGATCTCCCGCCCGATCGCGTGGGCCATCGGGATGTCCGTGCCCACGTTCAGACCGAGCCAGCTCTCCGCCCACTCGGCGGTGGACGTGCGGCGCGGGTCGACGGCGTACATCCGGGCGCCGTTCCTGATCCCCCTCAGCACGTGCTGGAAGAAGATCGGGTGCGCGAAACGGGCGTTGGAGCCCCACATCACGATCAGGTCGGTGTGTTCGACCTCCTCGTACGACGACGTCCCGCCACCGGAGCCGAAGGCGGCCGACAGTCCGGCGACGCTCGGGGCGTGGCAGGTGCGGTTGCAGGAGTCGACGTTGTTGGTGCCCATGACCACGCGGGCGAACTTCTGCGCCACGTAGTTCATCTCGTTGGTCGCGCGGGCGCAGGAGAACATCCCGAACGCGCCGCGCGCCGCGCCCAGGCCACGGGCGGCCCGATCGAGGGCCTCCTCCCAACTCGCCTGCCGGAACGGCTCGTCGCGCGAGTCCCTGACGAGCGGATGGGTGAGCCGGGTGTAGGTCTTGGGGGTCCGGTCGCGTTTCCTGGTACGGCGTTCTTCAGCCTTCATGCGGCGCTCCTCAGCGCGAGCAGGTCCGAGATGGCGTGGACGGTGCGCAGTGTGGGCACCTCGACGCCGGTGATCTCCGCCAACTCGACGACTGCCGCGAGGAGTACGTCGAGTTCGAGCGGCTTGCCGCGCTCCAGGTCCTGGAGTGTGGACGTGCGGTGGTCGCCGACGCGTTCGGCGCCGGCGAGACGGCGCTCGATGGAGACGCCCACCTCGCAGCCCAGCGCCTCGGCGACGGCCAGCGTCTCGGTCATCATGATCTCGATGACCCTGCGGGTGCCGCCGTGCAGGCACATCTGCCGCATGGTGGCGCGGGCCAGCGCGCTGATCGGGTTGAACGAGATGTTGCCCAGCAGCTTGAGCCAGATGTCGTTGCGCAGGTCGGGCTCCACCGGGCACTTCAGGCCGCCCGCCGTCATGGCCTCGCTGAACGCCCGGCAGCGGGCAGAGATCGTACGGTCGGGCTCGCCGACGGAGAACCGGGTGCCTTCGAGGTGGCGTACGACTCCCGGTCCGGCGAGCTCTGTCGCCGCGTAGACGACACACCCGATGGCCCGTTCGGGCGCGATCACCGCACTGACCGCGCCGTCGGGGTCCACGCTCTCGACACGGTGCCCTTCGTGGGGGCCGCCGTGCCGGTGGAAGTACCACCAGGGGATGCCGTTCTGGGCGGCCACCACCGCCGTCGTGTCCTGGAGCAGGGGCTCGATCAGCGGCCCGCACGCCGCGTACGAGTTGGCCTTCAGGCCCAGGAAGACGAAGTCGACCGGGCCGATCGCGGCCGGGTCGTCGGTGGCGCCCGGGTGCGCCGTGAAATCGCCGCGCGGGCTGAGCACCCGCACTCCGTGCTGCCTCATGGCCGCCAGATGCGGTCCACGGGCGACGAGATGCACGTCGGCGCCCGCACGATGCAGGGCCGCGCCGACGTAGGCGCCGATGGCTCCGGCGCCGAGAACTGCGACTTTCATACGAGGGAGCTCCGTTCGGTCGAGGGTACCGAGGAACTGTCGAACTCTGTCGACGAAATATTGTCTACAGTATGGAACTTGCCGCAGCAAGGCTTCGCGCACCAACTCGCCGCCCCTGGCCGTGCCGCCCCGCCCCGTCGCGGCCCGCCTCCCACGACGCCCATGGGAACCACGGGCCTTGGTTCCTGGCATCTGATCCCAAGGTGAGAAACGTTCAGTTATGGCGGGGGACATTCTCGGGTTCCCTGGAAGGGGGTAGGCTTCAACTACAAAGCGCGTAAACGGAAGTTCCCCGTCCCCGCATTAAATGCTCTATGCCCCCTCCAGTTCTGTTTATTTGAAGCCTTGCGCCAGTGGCTGGTTAAGTTGGCTGCAAGACAGACGGCGGAACACGGGGGAAGTAATGACCGTCACGTACGAAGCCGGGTCCGGAACCGGAACCGGAATCATCCGCATGGACGCCGGAAGGGCGGACATCGCACAACTCAGGAAACTGGTTCGCTCCGGATCCCGGGTTCACAACGAGCAGTTCGACGACGACACGCACCTGGACCAGATAATTCCCAAGCCCTGGGGTTACGAGTACCGGGCGTACGTCGACGACTTCTTCGACCTCTGGACGCTGCACATCGACGCCCCGCACAGCACGTCGATCCACGTGCACCCCAGGAAGCTGACCTACCTCCTGTGCCTCGGGGGACAGGGCGTCACCACCGGGCTGCAGCGGGAGGACGTCCAGGTCGGCGCGGGATCCGTCGTGCGCATCGCACCCGGCGCCTTCCACGGAACGCGCAACACGGGGGACGACCCGCTGGAGCTCATCGAGGTCGAGGTGCCGAGGAACAAGTTCGACCTCATACGGCTGCAGGACGACTACAACCGCGCCGGCACGACGTACGAGTCGGAATCCGTGGAACAGCCGCAGAACACCATGCGAGCCGTTCCCTCCTTCCCGAACACCCGTATGCGAAGGAACAGCCCGGACCGGCGATTCCGGTTCGAGTTGCGGACCGGCATGGACATTTTCTACCGGCGTCGCGAGGAGGATCTCTTCCACATTCCGCTGTGCGTCTCGGGTGTGGTGGAGTCCGACGTCGAGATCCTGACCGGGCACCCGGCCGACCTCCGGCGCCCGCAGACGGACAAGCAGTACCTGTCCATCAGCCGCAGTCACATGCGCACCCGCACGCGCACCCAGAACCACGGCCGCTGATGCCGCCTCGTCAGCAGGAATTCACGGCGCAGCAAAAAAGCACCGCATCATTCATGGGGGAAACAGGAATGTCTCGCAACGCCGTCATCATCACCGGTCCCGGCTTCCAGGACCACGACGTCGTCTTCACCTACTACCGCCTCCTGGAGGAGGGCTGGAACGTCGACGTCGCGACGAAGCACGCCGACCCCGTCACCGGCAAGTACGGTGTGCCGCTGCCGATGGACAAGACCGCCCGTCCGCTGATCTCCTTCGAGGACCTCGCCGTCGAGGACTACGACGTCGTCGTCCTCACCGGCGGCCACGAGGCCCCCGACCGCGTCCGCCAGGACCGCAACGTGCTGGACTTCGTCGCGGGCATGGACAAGGCGGGCAAGGTCGTCGCGGGTCTGTGCCACGGCCCCTGGATCATGGTCAGCGCCGGTGTCCTCAAGGGCCGCAGGGCGTGCGCGTACATCGGCCTGCGGGACGACGTGATCAACGCGGGCGCCGACGTGGTCGACAGCGACGTCATCGTCGACGGCAACATCATCACCTGCTCGTACTACGGCTACATGGGCGCGTTCATGCGCGCCGTCTTCGAGACGGCCGACAAGCTCGCCGCCGACAGGCTCGACGGCGACAAGCAGGCCTCCTGATGACGCGGACGGGGGACGTGCTGGCGATCGACTTCGACGGAGTCGTCGCCGACGCGCTTCAGGAGTGCGCGCTCGTCACCTGGCTCGGCGCACGGGGACCGGGACCGGACACCTCGGTCCCCGGCGCCGAGCAACTGCGGGGCGTACCGGGCGAGTTCGTCGAGCGGTTCCGCCGCATCCGCGACTACTCGCGTCTGCTCGACCACTTCGTGGTGGCGCACCTGCCCGAGGCCGCGACGGTCGACTCGCAGGCCGGGTTCGACGCCCTGTTCCGGGGCCTGGAGCCGGAGTACGTGAGGGCGTTCGCCGAAGGGGCCACCGCGGCGCGGGAGTGGCTGCGGACGAGCGAGCCGGACTTCTGGCTGGACCTGCACACCCTCTACCCGGGCATGGAGGACCTGCTGCGCCGCTACAGCGGCCGGACGGTCGTCGTCACCGCCAAGGACGAGGGCTCGGTACGGGCGATCCTGGCCCGGCACGGCCTCGAACACACCGTCCGTGAGGTGTTCGGGGAGTGCGGACGCAAGGCCGAGGCGGTCCTCGACGTCAGCGCGCGCTGGGGGGTGCCGGTCGAGAACATCACGTTCATCGACGACAACCTCACCAACGTGCGCGGGGTCGCCGAGACCGGCGCCCGCGCCCGGTGGGCCCTGTGGGGGTACGCGACGCCCGAGCACCGGGCCGAGGCAGAGCGTTTCGCGGTACCCGCGCTGGACCTGACCGACGTGCCTCGGCTCGCACCCGCGGCCGTCCAGGAGCCGATCCCGTGAGCACGGCACCGTCGACCGCCGTGGCTCCGTCCGACCGGGCGGAGCCACGCGCGGGGTTCACCGCTCAGCTCGCCGCCCTCGTGGTGATGGCGTTCGCGATCCCGGCGCAGCTGTACGTCGCGATTCCGCTGGCGGACGGCGTCCGGGACGCGTTCGGGGTGAGCGCGGGAGCGGCCGCCTGGACGGGCAGCGCTTTCTCGCTGGCGTACGCCGCCGGGTTCCTGGTGTTCGGGCCGCTGTCGGACCGGGTGGGGCGACGGCCGGTGCTGGCCTTCGGCACGCTGGCCACGGCGGCCACGACCGGGGCGGTCGCGCTGAGCCCCGACTTCGGGTGGTTCCTGGCCTTCCGCGTGGCGCAGGGCCTCGCCGCCGCGAGTTTCGCGCCCGTGGCCCTGGCGTACGTCGCCGAGCACGCCCCGGCGGCCCGGCGCGCGGTCGCGCTGTCGTTCCTCACCACCGGGCTGCTCGGCGCGGGGGTGGCCGGCCAGGTCTTCGGGCAGGCCGTCACGGACCGTTGGCGCCTGGCGTTCTGGCCGGCGGCCCTGGGCTACGCGGTCGCGGCGGCGGTCTTCTGGCGTCTGTTGTCACCGGCCGGCGGCCGTCCCTCCGCGTCCGCGCGGGGCGTGGTCGTGGCGATGGGCGGCCTCCTGCGGAACCGGGGCGCCGTGGCGGTGTTCACGTCGGCGCTCACGGTGTTCGGCAGCTTCGTCGCGCTGTACGCGGCGCTGAACGCACACCTCAGGTCCACGGCCGGGTACGACGCCGGTGACCTGCTGGTCGTTCAGGCGCTGGGCGCGCTGGGACTGGTGACCGCTCCGGTGGTGAACCGGCTGGCGGGGGCGCGCGGGCCGCGCCCACTGACGGTGGCGGGGTTCCTCGCGGCGTCGGCGGGGCTGCTGCTGGCGCAGGTCACGGCGGTGCCCGCGGTGCTGCTGGCGGGGACCGTGGTGTTCGTGGGCGGGATCAGTCTGGTCGTACCGGGACTGGTGGGGCTGCTGCACCGACTCGCTCCGCACTCCGCGGGCGCGGCGGTCTCGTTCAACACGTTCGTGCTCTTCATCGGGTCGTCCCTGGGGCAGTTGGCCGCCGCGCACACCGCCTACCGGCCGCTGCTGGCCGTTCTGGCGGTCGCGACGTCGGCGGCGGCCTGCGCGGTGGCGATCCGCACCCGCCCGACCCGTACCCTCACACCCGACGCGACGGAAGGGGGACCGACATGAGGAAAGTTCTCTTCGTCCTGACCAGCCACGGCGAACTCGGCGACAGCGGCCGGCCGACCGGATTCCACCTCGGCGAGACGGTCGAACCGTGGCGGATCATCCGCGACGCCGGCCACGCCGTCGAGTTCGTCTCCGTCCGGGGCGGGCGGCCGCCGATGATCGGACACGACACCGACCACCCCGCGCACCACGACTTCCTCGAGGACCCGGCAGGCGGACTGCTCCTGGACTCCGCGCGCACACCGGACGACGTGGACCCGGACGACTACGACGCCGTGTACTTCGTCGGCGGCCACGGCACCATGTGGGACTTCCGCGGACATGCCGCCCTGGAAGCCCTCGCCCGCCGGATCCACGAGGCGGGCGGGGTCGTCTCCGCCATCTGCCACGGCCCGGCCGCACTCGTCGACGTACGCCTTTCTGACGGAACCCATCTGGTGGCGGGCCGGGCGCTGACCTCGTTCGCCGACGCCCACGAGCGGGCGCGCGGCCTGGACCGACTGGTGCCGTTCCCGCTCCAGCGCACGCTGGAGGAACGCGGCGCCGTCCACACCTGCGCACCCGACAGGATGCCGCACGTGGTGGTCAGCGGACGGCTCGTCACCGGGCAGAACCCGGCGTCGGCCCATGAGTTGGGCGAGCGGATCGTCGAACTCCTCGCCACCTGACCGCTCACGCGGCCGTCACACGTCGGTGAAGACACCGACCTCGCGCTCTTCGAGGAGCGGCACCACTTTTCCGAGCACCAGATCACGGAAGTGCGCGGAACTCCGGTGGTGTTCCAGCGCGGATTCGTCCGCGTACTCCTCGAAGAGAGTGAATTCCCTTCCGTTCGTGGTGGACCGGACGGGGCGATAGGTAAGGCAGCCCGGTTCGGCCCGGCTCTTCTCGGCGATCAGGGGAAGAATGTCCGCCACCTCATTCTCGGCTCCCTCCTTCGCGTACCAACGGGCGATCAGAACCAGCGACACGTTTTCCCCTTCCGGTGATGCGGTGATGCGGTGATGCGGTGATCTGTGATCCGGTGGTCGTCAGGCGGCGCGGCGCAGCCAGTTCACGGGAAGCTGCTCCCGGCCGCCGACGATCGCCATGGCCACCTTGGTGAGTTCCAGGGCGGAGGCCGGATTCTGGCCCGTGACCAGATTCCCGTCGCGTACGACGTGCCGCTTGAGGGGATCACCCGCCTCGTACAGCGCGCCCCTGGCGGTCAGGACCTCGTCCAGGAAGAACGGCACCACCTCCCCGAGACCCACCGCGTGCTCCTCCCGTGCCGAGAACGCGGTCACCCGGCGCCCGGCGACCAGCGGCACACCACCGGGCAACTCCACCTCCAGCAGTGCGGCCACACCGTGACAGACCGCGGCGATGACACCGCCACGCAGGTGGAACGCGGACAGGAAGTCGCTCAGCCGCTTGTCGCCGGGCAGATCCAGCACCGCGCCGTGTCCGCCCGCCACGAACACCACCTCGAAGTCGGCCGGATCCTTGTGGTCGGCGGTCGTCGTCCGTTCGAGCCTGGTCCTCACCAGGGGGTCGCCCAGGAACATGCGCTGCGGCGGGTCCGAGCGGTCCACCCCGCCGACCGGAGGCACACCGGGGCTCGTGCTGACGAACTCGAAGTCCCAGTCCATGGCTTTCAGGGCGCGCCAGGGATACGCCGCCTCCGGTAACCAGTAGCCGGCCGGGCGGCCGTTCGGCAGGCGCTCGACGGCGCTCAGCACTATGAGTCCTTTGCGGAGACGTGGGGGCACGGTCGCCTCCCTTTCACCTTCGGGCGGAATGGGGACGGGAGCGGAGACAGGAGCAGAATCAGGAGCAGTGGAGAACCATATCCCCCGCTTGGGCGTCATCACACCAGGTCGGCGCGTTTATCTCCCATAGCAATTCGTATCCGGGGTATGAAGAGCGCTATTTGATGACGCCTCGAAAAGCGTCTAGATTTCCCCTCGGAACACATACGGCATCACCTGCGGCACCCCATACGGCACCCACCTGTCCTGGAGATTCGCATCATGGCAAAGAAGGTCCTGTTCGCCCTCACCAGCCACAGCGAGCTGGGCGGCACCGGCCGCAAAACCGGTTTCTACGTCCCGGAGGTCGCCCACCCGGCGGCCGTGTTCCGCGCGGCGGGCTATGACATCGACTTCGTGTCCGTGAAGGGCGGCGCCGCCCCGCAGGACGGCATCAACCCGGACGACCGGGTCGTCACCGAATTCCTCGCCGACCCCGCCAACAAGGCCGCTCTGGAATCGACCCGCATGCCGGCCGAGGTCGACGCCGACGACTACGACGTCATCTACTACGCCGGCGGCCACGGCACGATGTGGGACTTCCCCGGCGCGTCCGAACTGGCCGGCCTGGCGGCCGCCGTCTACGAGCGCGGCGGAGTCGTCGCGGCCGTCTGCCACGGCCCGGCCGGCCTCGTCGACATCAAGCTGAGCGACGGCTCGTACCTCGTCGACGGCAAGCAGGTCTCCTCCTTCACCAACGAGGAGGAGGCGGCCGTGGGCCTCACCGACGTGGTCCCCTTCCTGCTCGAGAGCAAGCTGGTCGAGCGCGGCGCCAAGCACACCAAGACGGCCGACTTCGCCGAGCACGCCGTGGCCGACCAGCGCCTGGTGACCGGTCAGAACCCGGCGTCCGCCACCCGGGTCGCCGAGCTCGCCCTGGCCGAACTCAAGGCCTCCTGAGGCCGGTTCGCGTCCGGAATCCGCTTTCCCCCGGGGTGTTGGCCCCCCCGGGGGAAAACGCGATGGCAGAGTAGCTTGCGTACATGTCCGGTCGCTCTCGGTGACCGGGCGGTTCGGTACGGGGGAAATGCCATGGCGATTCAACTGGGCTGGCTGCGTACGTTCGTCACCGTCTACCGTCTCGGGTCGTTCACCAAAGCGGCCCATGTCCTGGAGCTCTCCCAGCCGGCCGTCACCCACCAGGTCCGCAACCTGGAGAAGGAGCTGGGGCGGCTGCTCTTCGAACGGCTCCCGCAGGGCGTGGAGCCCACTCCCGCCGCCGAGGCCCTGATCCGCGAGGTACAGGGTCCGATGGACAGCCTCGCCGGCGCCATCCAGCGCTACTGCGGGGACCAGCAGGCCGGCAGGCCCGTCCATGTGGGTGGGCCCGTGGAGCTCATGACCAGCCGCGTGATCCCCGCCGTCAGCGACCTCATCGCCGACGGAATGCAGCTCCGGCTGCACTTCGGCCTCGCGAACGATCTCCTCGGCACCCTGATGGACCGGCAGATCGACCTGGTCCTGTCGACCGTACGGCCGCGCGTGCGGGGTCTCGCCGCCACACCCCTGGTCGACGAGGAGTTCGTGCTCCTCGCCTCCGAGGAACTCGCCCGCCGCATCCCTCTGGACCGGCTCGCGGAGGAGGGCCCGGCGGTCCTGGAGAAGCACCCGCTGATCAGCTACGCCGAGGCCCTGCCCATCATCCGCCGCTACTGGCTCGCCGTGTTCGGCGTCCGGCCCACCGCGAAGCCCGCCCTCGTCGTTCCCGACCTGCGGGGCGCGCTCGCCGCCGTGCGGTCCTCGGCCGGAATCTCCGTCCTGCCGAGGTACCTGTGCGTGGAGGAGCTGACGGCGGGCGAGGTCGTCCCGCTCCTGGAGCCTGAGATCCCGCCCATCAACACCTTCTACCTCGCCGTCCGCCAGGGCGAACTCTCGCGTCCCGACCTCGCCCTGCTGCACGGGCACCTGCTGATGAAGGCGCAACTGTGGACGTGAGTCCGGCGTACTCGTTTCCGGCCGTCCGCGCCCATGACCGCTCGTCGCGCCCCACCGACCGTTCGTCGCGCATGGCATACCGCTCACCGCATACGGTCGACAACTTGACCCGTCCTGCTTTGCAACTCCCCGGCCGGTTCCTATCGTTCGGGATCATGAGCCCTCCTGTAGCACCACCCGGCTGGAGCCGCTGGCTCGTTCCTCCGGCCGCCCTCTCGGTCCACCTCTCCATCGGACAGGCCTACGCCTGGAGCGTGTTCAAGCCGCCGCTGGAGTCCGCGCTGGGCCTCAGCGGAACGCAGAGCGCGCTGCCGTTCCAGCTCGGCATCGTCATGCTAGGCCTGTCCGCCGCGTTCGGCGGCACACTCGTCGAGCGCAACGGGCCGCGCTGGGCGATGACTGTGGCCCTCGTCTGTTTCTCCTCCGGATTCCTGATCTCGGCCCTCGGCGCCGCGGTCGAGCAGTACTGGCTGATCGTGCTCGGCTACGGCTTCATCGGCGGTATCGGACTCGGCATCGGCTACATCTCGCCCGTCTCGACGCTGATCAAATGGTTCCCGGACAGGCCCGGCATGGCCACCGGCATCGCCATCATGGGCTTCGGCGGCGGCGCCCTCATCGCCTCGCCCTGGTCCGCGCAGATGCTGGAGTCCTTCGGCGCCGACTCCTCCGGGATCGCCCTCGCCTTCCTCGTGCACGGGCTGGCGTACGCGGTCTTCATGTCGCTCGGCGTGCTGCTGGTGCGCGTGCCGAGGACCGAGAAACCGGTCGAGTCCGGGCCCGCCGTCTTCGACGGTGTGCAGGTCTCGGCGCGGAGCGCGATCCGCACCCCGCAGTTCTGGTGCCTGTGGCTCGTGCTCTGCATGAACGTCACCGCGGGCATCGGCATCCTGGAGAAGGCCGCCCCGATGATCACGGACTTCTTCGCGGACTCCTCGACGCCGGTGTCCATCACCGCGGCCGCCGGGTTCGTCGCGCTGCTGTCGGCGGCCAACATGGCGGGCCGCATCGGCTGGTCGTCGACGTCCGACCTGATCGGCCGCAAGAACATCTACCGCGTCTACCTGGGGGTCGGCGCGGTGATGTACCTGCTGATCGCCCTGTTCGGAGACTCCTCCAAGCCGCTGTTCATCATCTGCGCGCTGGTGATCCTGTCGTTCTACGGCGGCGGCTTCGCGACCGTACCGGCGTACCTGAAGGACCTGTTCGGTACCTACCAGGTCGGCGCGATCCACGGCCGGCTGCTCACCGCCTGGTCCACGGCCGGAGTCCTCGGACCGCTGATCGTGAACTGGATCGCCGACCGGCAGGAGGAGGCGGGCAAGCACGGCGCCTCGCTCTACGGCCTGTCCTTCTTCATCATGATCGGGCTGCTCGTCGTCGGCTTCGTCGCCAACGAGCTCGTCCGGCCCGTCCACGCCCGCCACCACATCCCCGCACCGAGGGAGGCCACCGCCGATGTCGTCCAGCGACAGCAGCCCGAATCCGCCTGACCGGCGTGTCCTGATCGCCGTCTCCTGGCTGTGGGTCGGGCTGCCGCTCTGTTATGGACTGTATGAACTCGTACAGAAGGCGACACAGTTGTTCACGGGTTGATCGTCACGGGGTGAGCCACCGTCGCCCGCCGGCGGTGCGCTCCGCAGTCACCTGGACGCCTGTTCGGGCGTCCCGGGTGCTGACAGAAGCCCACAACCCTGCAGCCCCTTTCCTGTGCCAGTACGTGCCCTCGTACCCGCGAGTCACTGATCAGACTGGTGGATCCCGCTACCCAAGGCAACGAGGGGGATCCACCCATGAACGGCACTCGCATCGCCGCCGTCGGCCACTACCAGCCCGCCAAGGTGCTCACCAACGAGGACCTGGCGGGCATGGTCGACACCAGTGACGAGTGGATCATGTCCCGGGTGGGTATCCGCACGCGCCACATCGCCGGGCCCGACGAGCCGGTGGACGAGCTGGCCTCGCACGCCGCCGCCAAGGCGCTCGCCGCCGCGGGCCTCGCCCCCGACGCCGTCGACCTCGTCGTGGTCGCGACCTCCACCGCCGTCGACCGTTCCCCGAACACGGCCGCCCGGGTCGCCGCCCGCCTCGGCATCCCCTCCCCGGCGGCCATGGACGTCAACGTCGTGTGCGCCGGCTTCACCCACGCCCTCGCCACCGCCGACCACGCCGTCCGCGCGGGCTCGGCGACCCGTGCCCTGGTCGTCGGTGCCGACAAGATGTCCGACGTGACGGACTGGACCGACCGCACGACCTGCGTACTCGTGGGCGACGGGGCCGGCGCGGCGGTCGTCGAGGGCGCCGACGAGCCCGGCATCGGCCCGGTGTTCTGGGGCTCGGTGCCCGAGATGGGACACGCGGTACGCATCGAGGGGACGCCCCCGCGGTTCGCGCAGGAGGGGCAGAGCGTGTACCGCTGGGCGACCACCCAGTTGCCGGCCATCGCCCGGAAGGCGTGCGAGCGGGCGGGGCTCGCTCCAGCGGAACTCGCCGCGGTCGTCCTGCACCAGGCCAACCTCCGGATCATCGAACCGCTCGCCCAGAAGATCGGCGCGGTGAACGCCGTGGTGGCACGGGACGTGACCGAGTCCGGGAACACCTCGGCGGCGAGCATTCCGCTGGCCCTGTCCAAGCTGGTCGAGCGGGGCGAGATCTCCACCGGGGACCCGGTGCTGCTGTTCGGCTTCGGAGGGAACCTGTCGTACGCGGGGCAGGTCGTCCGCTGCCCGTGAGACGCCCCGGCCACGGGGTGTGACGAGACCGACTCCCCGTGGCCCTGGCATTCGCGCGCCGTAGACTGTAGACGAAAGACAATCCATACTGACCATCCGCTGCCGTGCACGGCCCTGCCCAAGAGGGGGACCGCGATGTTGTCGACAGGACTGCCGCAGGGGGCGGTGCCCCGGCTCGAACGGCCCGGCCCGCTGCGCGACCGTGTCTACGAAGCGCTCCTCGAACTCATCACCACTCGCGCCCTCCAGCCCGGCCAGCACCTGGTCGAGAGCGAACTCGCGGGCCACCTCGGCGTGTCGCGTCAGCCGGTGCGCGAGGCCCTGCAGCGGCTGAACACCGAGGGCTGGGTCGACCTGCGGCCCGCCCAGGGCGCGTTCGTGCACGAGCCGACCGAGGAGGAGGCGGACCAACTCCTCACGGTGCGCACACTGCTGGAGGCCGAGGCGGCCCGGCTCGCCGCCGCCAACGCGGGCACGGCGGGCATCACGGCGCTGGAGGAGCTCTGTGCGGAGGGCGAGCGCGCCGTCGAGGCCGACGACGTGGACGGCGCGGTCGCGATGAACGCCCGCTTCCACGCCAAGGTCATGGAACTCGCGGGCAACGCGGTCCTCGCCGAACTCGCCGGCCAGGTCGACCGCCGCGTCCGCTGGTACTACACGCCGGTCGCCCGCCAGCGCGGACAGCAGTCCTGGATCGAGCACCGCGACCTGATCGCCGCGATCGCGGCCCGCGACGAACAGCGCGCCACAGAGGTCATGCGCACCCACACGGAACACACCCGCAGGACGTATCACGCGCGTGCGCGGTCGTAGGGTTTCGGGTATCGCACGTCGGTGGGCGGCGGCTGTGCGGGGGCGCGAGGTGGGGCGAGCGTTTTGACTTCGGGTGCGCCCCAGGCCTTTGAGGGGCGCGGGGAACTGCGCGACAAGCCACGACGAACCCGCGCTCAGCCACCGGCAGAACCAGGCACACGAGATCCGTCGCCCCCACCCAACACGGCCTGCGTCTGCGTAGTCTGCCCCGCCAACCGCCCGTCGTCACCGTAAAGATCCGTCTGCACCACGACGAACGAGCGCCCCACATGCAGCGGCCGCGTCTCCGCCCGCACCGTCCCACCCCGCACCGCGCGAAAGAAGTTCGTCTTCGACTCGACCGTGGACGTGGCCGCGCCCGCCGGCAGGTTGAGAAACGCACACACCGCACCCGCCGTGTCGGCAAGCGTCATCAGCGCCCCACCATGCAGCACACCACCCACCGTGCACAGCCGCGTGGACCACGGCAGGCTGGCCCGCACACCGTCCGGCCCGGCTTCGGTCAGGGCGACACCGAGGTCGACGGCGAAGGGCACAGCTGCCAAGAGGGCTTCCAGGGAGAGGGCTTCGGGCTGTGTGGCCATGGCGGCGACCTTCCGGGAGGGAAACGCGGACGCCTCCACGATGACTGAGCTTCGCGCCCGGGTCGATTACTTCCGGAGTAGGGGTCAAAAGGTGAAAAAGAGGGCAAGGGTGATCTCTACCGTTGGTCATCCGGCACGGCTTTGTCCTGTGAGTGGAGAAAGTGGAAGGTAATTTGTGCGCAACTTCTTCCCACCCACGGCAGTCACTGCTACGTTCCCCTCGAAAGCAGGCCACACAGCTGTGGCTGGAACCCGACGGACGCAGGCCGACTGAGGCGGGAGGGGCTCGTGAGACGCATGACGGCTCGACCCGCGAACACCCACCAGGCCCGGCTGCTGCGCCTGTTGCGGGACGGCGGCCCCAACTCCCGGGCCCAGCTCGGCGACCAGGTCGACCTCTCGCGGTCGAAGCTGGCCGTCGAGGTGGACCGGCTGCTGGAGACGGGCCTGGTCGTGGCCGACGGACTCGCCGCCTCGCGCGGCGGCCGCCGCTCGCACAACATCCGGCTCGCTCCCGGGCTCCGCTTCCTGGGCGTCGACATCGGCGCGACCTCCATCGACGTCGCCGTCACCAACGCGGAGCTGGAGATCCTCGGCCACATCAACCAGCCCATGGACGTACGGGAAGGTCCCGTCGCCGTCTTCGAACAAGTCCTGTCCATGGCCGCCAAGTTGAAGGCCTCCGGGCTCGCGGAGGGGTTCGACGGCGCCGGCATCGGTGTCCCCGGGCCGGTCCGCTTCCCCGAGGGCGTCCCGGTGGCGCCGCCGATCATGCCGGGCTGGGACGGGTTTCCGGTGCGCGAGGCGCTCAGCCAGGAACTCGGCTGCCCGGTCATGGTCGACAACGACGTGAACCTGATGGCGATGGGGGAGCAGCACGCGGGCGTGGCCCGCTCCGTGGGCGACTTCCTCTGCGTCAAGATCGGCACCGGCATCGGCTGCGGCATCGTCGTCGCCGGTGACGTGTACCGCGGTACGACGGGCAGCGCGGGCGACATCGGGCACATCGTGGCGGTACCCGACGGACGCCCGTGTGCCTGCGGGAACCGAGGCTGCCTGGAGGCCTACTTCAGCGGCGCCGCACTGGCCCGCGACGCCACGGAGGCCGCCCAGCAGGGACTCTCGGCCGAACTCGCGAACCGTCTGGAAACCAACGGCGGCCTCAGCGCCGTCGACGTCGCCGCCGCGGCCGCCGCCGGCGACTCCACAGCCCTCGACCTGATCCGCGAGGGCGGCAACCGCACCGGCCAGGTCATCGCCGGACTCGTCAGCTTCTTCAACCCGGGCCTCGTGGTGATCGGCGGCGGCGTCACCGGTCTCGGCCACACGTTGCTCGCCGCCATCCGCACCCAGGTCTACCGCCAGTCGCTACCGCTCGCGACCGGCAACCTGCCCATCGTCCTAGGGGAGTTGGGCCCGACCGCCGGAGTCATCGGCGCGGCCCGGCTGATCAGCGACCACCTGTTCTCACCCGCGTAGTCCAGCTCCAGCAGTCCCTCGGTACGGCTCACCAGTACCACACCCTCGCTCTGCCCTGCCCTGAACACGCCTGCCCAGCAAGCGAACTCGCCCTGCAACCGGCCCGCACGCCCGCCAAGGGGAACCGTCATGGCACCCGAACCACCGCTGCTCACCATGTCCGGCATCACCAAGTCGTTCCCCGGAGTCCGGGCCCTGGACGGCGTCGACCTCGACGTCCAGGCCGGAGAAGTGCACTGCCTGCTCGGCCAGAACGGCGCTGGGAAGTCCACGCTCATCAAGGTCCTCGCGGGCGCCCACCAGCCCGACGACGGCACGATCACCTGGCGCGGCGAACCCGTCGTCCTCAAGTCGCCGATCGCCGCCATGCGCCTCGGTATCGCCACCATCTACCAGGAACTCGACCTGGTGGAAGGCCTGTCGGTGGCGGAGAACGTCCACCTCGGCCACGAACCCACGGCCGCCGGCTTCGTCGTCCGCGGAAAGGCGGCCAAGCAGTCGACAGCCGCCCTGCTCAGGCGCCTCGGCCATCCCGAGATCGATCCCGCCCGGGCCGTCGGCGACCTGTCCGCCGCCCAGCAGCAGATCGTCTCCATGGCCCGGGCGCTCTCCCACGACGTACGCCTCATCGTCATGGACGAGCCGTCCGCCGCGCTCGACCCGGACGAGGTGGACAACCTGTTCCGGATCGTGGGCGACCTGACCGCCGACGGGGTCGCCGTCGTCTACATCTCGCACCGCCTTGAGGAGATCCGCCGCATCGGCGACCGCGTGACCGTACTGAAGGACGGGCGCGCCGTGGCGGGAGGGCTGCCGGCGAAGTCCACGCCGACGCGCGAGGTCGTGGCCCTGATGACGGGACGGAACGTCGAGTACGTCTTCCCCGACCGGCCCTTCGCGCCGCCCGCCGGAGCCTCGCCGGTCCTTCAGGTGCGGAGACTGGCGCGCGACGGCGAGTTCGAACCCCTGGACCTGGAGGTCCGCCCCGGAGAGATCGTGGGCCTCGCCGGGCTCGTCGGCTCCGGGCGGTCGGAGATCCTGGAGACGATCTACGGCGCCCGCAAACCGACGGCCGGTCAGGTCCTCGTCGACGGACGGCCGTTGCGGCCCGGCAGCGTTCGCGCCGGCGTCCGCGCGGGACTCGGACTCGCACCCGAGGAGCGCAAGGCGCAGGCGCTGCTGATGCTGGAGTCCGTCACCCGAAACGTTTCCGTGTCGTCCATGTCCCGCTTCTCACGCGGGGGATGGATCGACCGGCGCGCCGAGCTCGGGGCGGCGCGGGCCGCTACACGGGAACTGTCGCTGCGGCCCGACAACCCGTCCGTTCCGGTGCGCACGCTCTCCGGCGGCAACCAGCAGAAGGCCGTCCTCGCCCGCTGGCTGCTGCGCGGCTGCCGTGTCCTGCTGCTCGACGAACCCACCCGCGGCGTCGACGTCGGCGCCCGCGCCGAGCTGTACGCGGTCATCCGCCGCCTCGCCGACGAGGGACTGGCCGTGCTGCTGGTCTCCAGCGAGGTCCCCGAAGTGCTCGGCCTCGCCGACCGCGTCCTCGTGCTCCGCGAGGGCCGCGTCGTCCACACCGCGCCCGCCCGCGAACTCGACGAACACCGCGTACTCGACCTCGTCATGGAAGGAAGCCCCGTGGCCAGTGACGGAAGCCCTGTGGCCGGTGGCTCAAGCCCCGCGGCCGGTGAAGGGAGCCCGGCGTCATGACACAGCCCGTGTCCCCGCCCCGGGGCAGCGGCACCGACAAGGTGACACCTGTCAGTGAAGCGCCCGCCTGGCGCACCCTCTTCTTCCGCGCCGACGTCCGCACCCTCTCCCTCCTCGGTGTCCTCGCCGCGCTGATCGTCATCGGCGGCATCACCAGGCCCGACGAGTTCCTCGACACCCGCAACCTCCAACTCGTCCTCACCCAGGCCTCGGTCATCGGCGTCGTCACCGTCGGCATGACCTTCGTCATCACCTCCGGCGGCATCGACCTCTCCGTCGGCGCGATCGTCGCGCTCGCCTCGGTGTGGGCGACGACGGTGGCCACGCAGGAGTACGGCTTCGCCGGCATCCTCTTCACCGCGGTGATCGTCGGCGTCGGGTGCGGCCTGGTGAACGGGCTGCTCATCGCGTACGGCGGGATGGTCCCCTTCATCGCCACGCTCGCCATGCTCGCCTCGGCCCGCGGGCTCGCGCTCCAGATCACCGACGGCAAGACCCAGATCGTCACCGTCGACGGCGTCCTCGACCTCGGTGAGCGCGACGCGTACGTGCTCGGCATCCCGCCGCTCGTCCTCGTCTTCGCCGTCGTGACGGTCATCGGCTGGCTGGTGCTGAACCGTACGACGTTCGGCCGGCGCACGGTCGCCGTCGGCGGCAACGCGGAGGCCGCCCGGCTCGCCGGCATCGACGTCAGGCGCCAGCGGCTCTACCTCTACCTGCTCTCCGGGCTGTGCTGCGGCATCGCCGCGTTCCTGCTGATCGTGCTGTCCGGCTCGGGCCAGAACACCAACGGCAACCTGTACGAGCTCGACGCCATCGCGGCCGCGATCATCGGCGGCACCCTGCTCAGCGGCGGCCGCGGCACCATCACGGGCTCCGTGCTCGGCGTCCTGATCTTCACCACGATCACCAACATCTTCGCGCTGAACAACCTCCAGAGCGACGTCCAGCAGATCGCCAAGGGCGCGATCATCGTCGCCGCGGTCCTGGTCCAGCGACGTACGGCGAACACGACCACCTGAGACGTACGGCAGGTACGACGACCCGACACGGAAAGGCCCCCACGCCATGGCACACCTCACGAGCCGCAGAGGACTGCTCTTCGGGACCGCCGCCGTCTCGGCCGGCGCCCTCCTCGCCGGCTGCACCAGCAACGAGACCGACGACGAGCCCGCGGCCAACGACCAGCCGGCCGCCGACGACAAGCCCGGCAAGGAGGTCACGATCGGCTTCGCCGGGCCGCAGGCCGACCACGGCTGGCTCAACGCCATCAACGACAACGCCAAGAACCGGGCGAAGAAGTACTCGGACGTCACGCTGGAGATCACCGAGGGCTCCAACGACACCGCCCAGCAGATCGGCCAGATCGAGACCCTCATCAACAAGAAGGTCGACGTCCTGGTGGTCCTTCCCGCCGACGGCAAGGCGCTCACCCAGGTCGGCCTGAAGGCGATGCGGGCCGGCATCCCCGTGGTGAACCTGGACCGGATCTTCAACTCCCCGCAGGCGTACCGCTGCTGGATCGGCGGCGACAACTACGGCATGGGCCTCAACGCCGGCCACTACATCGGCGAGAAGCTCAAGGACACGAAGAACGCCCGTGTCATCGAACTCGCCGGCCTCGACAACCTGGAGCTCACCAAGCAGCGCACCAAGGGCTTCGACGACGCGCTGAAGAACTACCCCAACATCCGGAAGGTGGCCCGCCAGGCCGCCGACTTCACCGTCGAGTCGGGCCAGGCCAAGATGGCCCAACTCCTCCAGGCTCAGTCGAAGTTCGACGCGCTGTGGAATCACGACGACGACCAGGGCGTCGGCGCGCTTCGAGCCATCGAGCAGGCCGGGCGCGACGACTTCCTGATGGTCGGCGGAGCGGGTGCCCTGTCCGCGTTCCAGGCCATCAAGAAGGACGACGGCGTCCTCAAGGCGACCGTGCTCTACCCGCCGACCATGGCCGCGTCCGCGATCGACCTCGCGCGCGCCCTCGGCCAGGGCAAGGGCGTGAGCGGTCTCGCCGAGTTCGAGATCCCGTCCTCGCTGACGCTCTACTCGGCGGTCGTCGACAAGGACAACGTCGACCAGTACATGTCCACCGGCTTCAAGTGATGCGCCCTGCTCCGCGGGTCCGACCCGTGTGACCCGTCGTCGGGCCCGCCTCGCGGACGCAGGACCCACCCCCCACCGCGCCATGACGAACTGAGGAGGACCTCCGTATGGGACAGCCGCAGCAGCCCGACGAAGCCGAGGCGGGTGCCGCGACGGCAGCCACGGCCGGGGCGGCGGTCGCGACCGAGGCGGACACGGCCGAGGCGGACACCGGGGCCGGGACCGGAGCCGGGGGCGGCGGGGCCGTCGTCAAGCCCACGCTCGGCATCGGCATGGTCGGCTACGCCTTCATGGGTGCCGCCCACTCCCAGGGCTGGCGCACCGCGGGCCGCGTCTTCGACCTGCCGAGCCGCCCGGTCCTCGCCGCGATCTGCGGCCGGGACCAGGCCGCCGTGCGCGCGGCGGCGGACCGGCACGGCTGGGCTGCGGCCGAGACCGACTGGCGCGCCCTGATCGAACGCGACGACGTCGACGTCGTCGACATCTGCACCCCCGGTGACAGCCACGCCGAGATCGCCCTCGCCGCGCTCGCCGCGGGCAAACACGTACTGTGCGAGAAGCCCCTCGCGAACACCGTCGCGGAGGCCGAGGCGATGGCCGAGGCCGCGGAAACGGCGTACGCGCGCGGCCAGTTGGCGATGGTCGGCTTCAACTACCGCCGGGTCCCCGCCACCGCCCTGGCTCGGCGGATGGTGGCCGAGGGCAGGATCGGCACCCTGCGACACGTACGGGTGACGTACCTTCAGGACTGGCTGGTGGACCCGGACTTCCCGCTGACCTGGCGGCTGCGAAAGGAGTCGGCCGGCTCCGGCTCGCTCGGCGACCTGGGCGCGCACATCGTCGACCTCGCGCAGTACCTGGCGGGGGAGCGGCTCGCAGGGGTCTCCGCGCTCACCGAGACGTTCGTACGGCAGCGGCCGCTGCCCGTCGGCGCCACCAGCGGTCTGTCCACCGTGTCGTCCGCGGGCACGGGGCAGGTCACCGTGGACGACGCGGCCCTGTTCACCGGCCGCTTCACCTCCGGCGCGCTCGCCTCCTTCGAGGCCACCCGGTACGCCACCGGCCGCAAGAACGCCCTGCGCATCGAACTCAACGGCGAGCGCGGCTCGCTGGCCTTCGACCTGGAACGCCTCAACGAACTCGCCTACCACGACGGCACGGAGCCCGGGGCACACGCCGGTTTCCGCCGCATCCTCGTCACCGAACCCGACCACCCCTACCTGGACGCCTGGTGGCCGCCGGGCCACGGCCTCGGCTACGAGCACTCCTTCGTCCACCAGGCCCGCGACCTCGTCGACGCGATCGCCGAGGCCCGCCGGCCCGAACCCTCCTTCGCCGACGGGCTGCAGGTCCAGCGCGTCCTCGCGGCGGTCGAGGAGAGCGCCGCGAAGAACTCCGTCTACACACCCATCGCGCTCTGAGGAGGGCCCAGAGAATGCCGCGCACCTTCACGCTCTTCACCGGCCAGTGGGCCGACCTGCCCCTCGAAGAGGTCTGCCGCCTCGCCCGCGACTTCGGCTACGACGGCCTGGAACTCGCCTGCTGGGGCGACCACTTCGAGGTCGACAAGGCACTGAGCGACTCGACGTACATCGACTCGCGGAGGGCCCTGCTCGACAAGTACGGCCTCAAGTGCTGGGCGATCTCCAACCACCTGGTCGGCCAGGCCGTATGCGACGCCATCATCGACGAACGCCACCAGGCGATCCTGCCCGCCCGCATCTGGGGCGACGGCGAGCCCGAGGGCGTACGGCAGCGGGCAGCGGCCGAGATGGCCGACACCGCGCGGGCTGCGGCGGCCTTCGGCGTCGACACCGTCATCGGCTTCACCGGCTCCGCGATCTGGCACCTGGTCGCCATGTTCCCGCCCGCGCCCGAGTCCATGATCGAGCGCGGGTACGAGGACTTCGCGACCCGCTGGAACCCGATCCTCGACGTCTTCGACGCGCAGGGCGTGCGGTTCGCCCACGAGGTCCACCCCAGTGAGATCGCGTACGACTACTGGACAACACACCGAGCGCTGGAGGCGGTTGACCGTCGTCCCGCCTTCGGCCTGAACTTCGACCCCTCGCACTTCGTGTGGCAGGACCTCGACCCGGTCGGCTTCCTGTGGGACTTCCGCGACCGGATCTACCACGTCGACTGCAAGGAGGCCCGCAAACGGCTCGACGGACGCAACGGCCGCCTCGGCTCCCACCTGCCGTGGGGCGACCCGCGCCGCGGCTGGGACTTCGTGTCGGCGGGCCACGGTGACGTCCCCTGGGAGGACGTCTTCCGGATGCTGCGCTCCATCGACTACCAGGGCCCGATCTCCGTCGAGTGGGAGGACGCCGGCATGGACCGGCTCCAGGGCGCACCCGAAGCCCTGACCCGGCTCAAGGCGTACGACTTCGAGCCGCCGTCGGCCTCGTTCGACGCGGCGTTCGGGGGCAACGACTAGCACGTTCCCAGCAGGTGTTCCGGGGTGACGGCGCATCCCGGAACACCGATGCCCGGAACACCGATCCCTCCGGGGTGACGGCGCACCCCGGCGTACCGCACACACCCGTACACCTCCGTACGACCAGCCCCTTTTTCTGGAGGCATTTCGTGCACCCGTACGACACCATCAGGGACAACACCCGCCGCACCAGACGACCAAGGCTGCGTGGGGCCCGTGGGGCACTCGCGCTGCTCAGCGGCCTGCTGCTCGCCGGCGCCTCGCTCTCCCTCACGGCCCCCACGGCCGGCGCAGCCGTCGCCGAGCGGGGAGCCGCCGCCTCAGGCACCGAGCGGGGAGCCGCCGGTTCTGGCGCGGCGGCCGCGGCCGAGGACTTCCAGCAGGTCACCCTCGCCAAGGGCGAAGCCGAGACCGGCGAGCCCATGTCGCTCGCCGTCCTGCCCGACCGGTCGGTCCTGCACACCTCGCGCGACGGCGAACTCCGCCTCACCGACGCCGCCGGCAACACCAAGCTCGCGGGCAAGCTCGACGTGTACTCCCACGACGAGGAAGGCCTCCAGGGCGTCGGCGTCGACCCCGGCTTCGCCGACAACCGCTTCGTCTACCTCTACTACGCGCCCCCGCTGAACACCCCGGCGGGCGACGCCCCCGAGACCGGCACCGCCGCCGACTTCGCGCCCTTCGACGGCGTCAACCGCCTCTCGCGCTTCGTCCTGAAGACCGACGGCACGCTCGACACCGCGAGCGAGAAGAAGGTCATCGACATCCCGGCGTCCCGCGGCCTGTGCTGCCACGTCGGCGGTGACATCGACTTCGACAAGGACGGCAACCTCTACCTGTCGACCGGCGACGACACCAACCCGTTCCAGTCGGACGGCTTCACCCCCATCGACGAGCGCGCCAACCGCAACCCGGCCTTCGACGCCCAGCGCTCCTCGGGCAACACCAACGACCTGCGCGGCAAGATCCTGCGCATCAAGGTGAACGCCGACGGCTCGTACTCGATACCCGACGGCAACCTCTTCGCGCCCGGCACGGACAAGACGCGCCCCGAGATCTACGCGATGGGCTTCCGCAACCCGTTCCGGTTCAGCGTCGACAAGGAGACGGGCATCCTCTACGTCGGCGACTACGGCCCCGACGCGGGCGCCGCCGACCCGAACCGCGGTCCCGCCGGACAGGTCGAGTTCGCGCGCGTCACCATGCCGGGCAACTTCGGCTGGCCGTACTGCACCGGCGACAACGACGCCTACATCGACTACGACTTCGCGACCGGCGCCTCGGGCTCGGCCTTCGACTGCGCGGCCCCGAAGAACACCTCGCCGAACAACACGGGGCTGACCGACCTTCCCCCGGCCCAGCCCGCCTGGATCCCGTACAACGGCGCTTCCGTACCGGAGTTCGGCGACGGCTCCGAGTCCCCGATGGGCGGCCCCGTCTACCACTACGACGCCTCCCTCGACTCCCCGGTGAAGTTCCCCGAGGCGTACGACGGGGACTTCTTCGCGGGTGAGTTCGGCCGGCGCTGGATCAAGCGGATCACGTCCGACGCGGACGGAACCGTGCAGTCCATCAACTCCGTTCCCTGGACCGGCACCCAGATCATGGACATGGCCTTCGGCCCGGACGGCGCCCTGTACGTCCTCGACTACGGCGTCTCCTGGTTCGGTGGCGACGAGAACTCCGCCCTGTACCGCATCGAGAACGCCACCGACGGCCATTCGCCCGTCGCCCAGGCGGCCGCCGACCGTACCTCGGGCCAGGCGGCACTGACGGTCCGCTTCTCCTCGGCGGGGACGTCGGACGCGGACGGCGACGCGCTCACCTATAGCTGGGACTTCGGTGACGGCTCCACCTCGACCGCGGCCAACCCCTCGCACACGTACAAGAAGAACGGCACCTACACGGCCACCGTCACCGCCAAGGACGCCACCGGCCGCACCGGCAGCGCGAGCGTGCAGATCGTGGTCGGCAACACCGCGCCCAAGGTGACGCTGGAACTCCCCAAGGACGGACAGCTGTTCAGCTTCGGTGACGCCGTGCCCTTCAAGGTGAGGGTGACCGACCCCGAGGACGGCAGCTCGATCGACTGCGCGAAGGTGAAGGTCAGCTTCGTCCTCGGCCACGACAGCCACGGCCACCCGCTGACCACGGCCAACGGCTGCTCCGGCACCATCCAGACCAGCGCCGACGGCGGCCACGACGAGGACGCCAACATCTTCGGGGTCTTCGACGCCGAGTACACCGACCTGGGCGGCGGCGGGCAGGCCCCGCTGACCACCCACGACCAGAACGTCGTCCAGCCCAAGCACCGTCAGGCCGAGCACTACGGCGACTCCTCGGGCGTGACCGTCCAGACGAAGGCGAGCGCGCACGGCGGCAAGACGGTCGGCGACATCTCGAACGGCGACTGGATCTCCTTCAAGCCGTATGTGCTGTCCAACGCCACGAAGATCACGGTCCGGATCTCCTCCGGGGGCGCGGGCGGCAAGCTGGAGGTCCGGGCGGGTTCCCCGACCGGCCGGGTGCTCGGCACCGCGACCGTGCCGGTGACCGGCGGCTGGGAGAACTTCCAGGACGTCAGCGCGAACCTGTCGAAGGCGCCCCGTGACACCACCACGCTCTACCTGGTCTTCAAGGGGAGCGGCAGCGGTGGCCTGTTCGATGTGGACGACTTCACCTTCACAACGTCTTCGACGGGCTGAGGAGGCCTCCATGCGCGCAACTGTGCGAGCAACTGGACGACAGAGATGGGGAACGGTGGTCCTCGGCGCCGCGCTGCTGATCGGGTGCGTGTCCGGACCGGCGGCCTCACAAGGGTCCGCCACGGGCGGCGATGCCCGTGCCGCGTCCCGGTTGCTGGTGTTCTCCAAGACGGCCGGCTTCCGGCACGATTCGATCCCCGAGGGCGTCGCCGCGCTGAAGGAGCTCGGCGCCACCCACGGCTTCGCGGTCGACGCCACCGAGGACGCGAGCGCCTTCACCGCGCGCAACCTCGCCCGGTACGACGCCGTGGTGTTCCTGTCGACCACGGGTGACGTCCTGAACGAGGCCCAGCAGGGCGCGTTCGAACGGTACATCCGGCGCGGCGGCGGTTACGTGGGCGTCCACGCGGCCGCCGACACCGAGTACGACTGGGCCTTCTATGGCGGGCTCGCCGGGGCGTACTTCCAGTCACACCCGGCGATCCAGCCCGCCACGGTCGAGGTGGAGGACCGGGCCCACCCGGCCACCTCGGGGCTGAGCGAGTCCTGGAACCGCACGGACGAGTGGTACAACTACCGCTCCAACCCGCGCGAGAGGGCCCACGTCCTCGCCTCGCTCGACGAGTCCTCGTACACCGGCGGCACCATGAACGGCGACCATCCGATCGCCTGGTGCCAGGAGTACCAGGGCGGACGCGCCTTCTACACCGGAGTCGGCCACACCAAGGAGTCGTACGCCGAACCCGCCTTCCGGCAGCACCTGCTGGGCGGGATCCGGTGGGCGACCGGCGAGGCACAGGCCGACTGCCGCCCGGAGAACGGCTACCGGTCGCTGTTCGACGGCACGGCCGAGTCACTGTCCGCGTGGCGACAGGCGGGCCCGGGCTCGTTCGACCTGAGCGACGACGGCACGCTGACGTCGTCCGGCGGCATGGGCATGCTCTGGTACGCCGCGTCCGGCTTCCGCTCGTACTCGCTGAAGCTCGACTGGAAGATGGCCGGCGACGACAACTCCGGCGTGTTCGTGGGCTTCCCGCCCTCGGACGACCCGTGGTCGGCCGTGAACAACGGCTACGAGATCCAGATCGACGCGACCGACGCCGCCGACCGCACCACTGGCGCGGTGTACGGCTTCAAGTCCGCCGATCTCAAAAAGCGCGACCGTGCGCTGAACCCCCCGGGGGAGTGGAACACCTACGAGATTCGCGTCGAGGGCGAACGCCTCCGCGTCTATCTCAACGGAGTGAAGATCAACGACTTCACCAACACCGACCCGGCCCGGAGCCTCACCGACGGACACATCGGCATCCAGAACCACGGAGCCGACGACGAGGTGTCCTTCCGTGACATCCGGATCAAGGAACTGCCCACGAAGTCCACGAAGTCCACCGGACTTACGGCTTCGCCGGGCGACTGAGCGACGGCGGGCGGGGGACGCCGGACCCCCGCCCGCCGTCTTACCTCTCACGAGTTTTCGCCGTGCTGCGCGTTCGACAAGGAGGCTGCCCATGACCGAGTTCCGTTCCGATCCCCGGGTGGGGGTCTGGCTGATCGGAGGGCGTGGTTCCGTCGCCACCACCGTCGTCGCGGGGTGCGCGGCCGTCACAGCGGGCCTGAACGCCCCGACGGGCATGGTCTCCGAGACCCCGCTCTTCGCCGACACCGGTCTGCCCGCGCTGTCGTCCCTGGTCTTCGGCGGTCACGACACGGTGGACTGCCCGCTGCCCAAACGCGCGGAGGCCCTGGCCGCGGGAGGCGTCCTGCCGCACGGCCTGCCCTCGGCGATCTCCTCCGATCTGACCGCGGCCGACCGCGAGATGCGCCCGGGCGGCCCGTCGGCGGGTGACACCCGCGAGCAGAACGACCTGATCGAGACCTTCGCGCGGGACATGGCGGACTTCATACGGCGACACGATCTCGCCCGCGCCGTGGTCGTGAACGTGGCCTCCACGGAACCGGCCACCACCGGCCCCGCCCTCCCTCCGAGCTCGCTGTACGCGGCGGCCGCCCTCCGCGCGGGCTGCCCGTACGTCAACTTCACGCCGTCTACCGGCCTGCACCACCCCTCGCTCGCCTCCCTCGCCTCTGACTCCGGCCTGCCGTACGCGGGCCGGGACGGCAAGACCGGCCAGACGCTGCTGCGCTCGGTACTGGGCCCGATGTTCGCCCAGCGGGCCCTGACCGTCCGCGCCTGGTCCGGTACGAACCTCCTCGGCGGCGGAGACGGCGCCGCACTCGCCGACCCGGCCGCCGCCGCGGCCAAGAACGCCGGCAAGGAACGCGTCCTCACCGACACCCTCGGCGCCACCCCCGAGGGCGAGACGCACATCGACGACGTCCCCGCCCTCGGCGACTGGAAGACCGCCTGGGACCACATCACCTTCGACGGCTTCCTCGGCACCCGCATGACGCTGCAGACCACCTGGCAGGGCTGCGACTCGTCGCTGGCCGCGCCTCTCGTCCTCGACCTGGCCCGCCTCACGTCCCGCGCCCACGAAGCGGGCCTGACGGGCCCTCTCACCGACCTCGGCTTCTACTTCAAGGACCCCGTCGGTGACGCCCCGTCGGCCCTGGGGGAGCAGTACGCGGCCCTGACGCGGTTCGCGGAGCGGTTGCGGCAGCTCCCGGGGGAGGGGGACGCGCGATGACGAGGAGCAGGACGACGACGGAGAGCAAGGTCAGGGACCAGGTCAACGCCAAGGCCAGGCCCAAGATCAGGGACAAGGTCAACGCCAGGGTCAACGCCAAGGTCAAGGCCACGGCACGGGCTCGGGCCCAGGCCCGGGCACAGGCCTGGGCCGAACTCCTGCGCCTTCCCGCCCTGTTCACCGTCCCCGGCGATGCCCTCGCGGGCGCGGCGGCCGCCGGGGCCACCCGCCCGAACTCACGCACCCTGCTCGCCATCGGCTCCTCCCTCTGCCTGTACGAGGCGGGCATGGCCCTGAACGACTGGGCCGACCACGCCGAGGACGCCGTCGAACGCCCGCACCGCCCCCTGCCCTCCGGCCGCGTCCGCCCCGCTTCGGCGCTCGCCGCGGCGAGCGCCCTCACGGCCGCCGGCCTTGCCCTGGCCGCCCGCGCGGGCCGCCCCGCCCTCACCATCGCCGTCCCGCTGGCAGTCACCGTGTGGTCCTACGACCTCACCCTGAAACGCACCCCCGCCGGCCCTCTGACCATGGCCGCCGCCCGCACGTTCGACCTCCTCCTGGGCGCGGCCGCCACCACCGGTACTACTCGCGCCGCCCTCCCTTCCGCTCTGGCCCTAGGCGCCCACACGTTCGCGGTGACCACGGTGTCCCGCCGCGAGACGCAGGGCGGCTCCGCCTTGGCTCCACTGGCAGGCCTGGCAACGACGGGAGCGCTGGCCTGGAAACTGAGCCGAGGCCCAGCGCCAGGGCGCCACACGGCGGGCTCCGATCCTTCGGCCACCCTGGCCGCCCCGACCGATCCATCCGGCCAGGGAGCGGCCCTGCCCACGGCCCTCGCCGCCGCCTACGCGGCGACCATCGCCCGCCCCCTCTTCCACGCCACGCTGAACCCGTCACCCCCGCTCACCCAGCGCGCCGTCGGCTCCGGCATCCGTGCCCTCATCCCTCTCCAGGCGACCCTCACGGCCCGCGCGGGCGCCCCGGGCCTGGCCCTGCTCACCGCAGCCCTCGCCCCCGCCGCACGCCGCTTCGCGAGGAAGGTGAGCGTCACATGAGCACACCCGCCGGGCACACGACCGCATCAACCCGGCAGCACCCTCAGCTGTCACCTCACCCCCTTCAACCCCCGCGCTTCGGCTACGGCACCAACGGCCTCGCCGACCTCCGCCTCGACGACGCCCTGGCCCTGCTCTCAGACCTCGGCTACGAGGGCGTCGGCCTGACGCTCGACCACATGCACCTCGACCCGCTCGCCCCCGACCTCGCCGCCCGCACGGCGCGTCTCGCCCGCAGGCTGGCGGCGCTCGGGCTGAGCGTCACCGTGGAGACCGGTGCCCGCTACGTCCTCGACCCGCGTCGCAAACACGGCCCCTCCCTCCTGGACGCGGACCCCGACGACCGCGCCCGGCGCGTCGACCTGCTTCTCCGCGCGGTGCGGGTCGCCGCCGACCTCGGCGCCCACGCCGTGCACTGCTTCAGCGGCGTCACCCCGGCCGGCACGGACACGGACACGGCCTGGAAACGTCTGTCAGAAGCGCTCACCCCCGTCCTCGTCGCCGCCGCCGACGCCGGCGTCCCCCTCGCCGTCGAACCCGAACCCGGCCACCTCCTCGCCACCCTCGCCGACTTCCACCACCTGCGCGAAGCACTCGGCAACCCCGACGCGCTGGGGCTCACGCTCGACATCGGCCACTGTCAGTGCCTGGAGCCCCTGCCGCCGGCCGACTGCGTCCGGGCCGCCGCCCCTTGGCTGCGTCACGTCCAGATCGAGGACATGCGCCGCGGTGTCCACGAACACCTCCCTCTCGGCGACGGCGAGATCGATTTCCCTCCCGTACTCGAAGCCCTCACCGCCACCGGCTACCAGGGCCTGACCGTCGTCGAACTGCCCCGCCACTCCCACGCGGGCCCGCACTTCGCCCAGCAGTCCCTCTCCTTCCTCCGTCAGGCGGCCACGGCCACCGCATCCCCGGCCGATCAGGCCCCTGCCGAACGAGACCAGCCGGACACCGTTTCACCGCACACCGCGGCCATCAGGCCCGTCCCACACACCGCCCCGCTCCCCGTCCCACCGCCGGGCGAGTCCACCGCGGCGTCCGAAGGGAGAACCCCGTGAACCCCCTCCACTCCATCCCGGGCGCCCCCGCGGTGGGCAGCACCCTCGGCCGCACCCCTCTCGACGAACTACACACGTTCGTCACCAGCCACCTCGATGGCGCCGCCCGCGCCTGGTTCGACCGGGCCCTCCACGAGGCCGCCGCCCGGCCGGGGCCCCACGGACCCATCTCCGTATGGGAGCTGCGCCTCGCCGAGGCAGGCCGACGCTGCGGTCCCGAGCACGCCGACGCCGTACGCGTCCTCATCCTCCGAGCGGCCCGTGCCGACGCGGACACCCTCACCCGCGTCTACCGTCAGGGCACCGCCGCCGAACGCCGCGCCGTCCTGTACGCCCTGCCCCACCTCGTGCCCGGCCCGGCCGCCCTGCCGATCGTCGAGGACGCCCTGCGCACCAACGACACCCGCCTGGTCGCCGCCGCGCTCGGGCCGTACGCCGCCCGGCACCTGGACGCCCACAACTGGCGGCACGCCATCCTGAAGTGCCTGTTCACCGGCGTCCCTGTCGACGAGGTGGCCGACCTGGCCCGCCGAGCCCGAGCCGACGCCGAACTCGCCCGCATGCTCGCCGACTACGCCGACGAACGCACCGCAGCGGGCCGTCCCGTACCCGAGGACCTGTACCGGGTCCATGCCCTGACCGAGCGCGAGCCCGAGGCCGTGCCCGAGCCCCACGTGGGGGCGGAGCCCGAGGCCGGGCCCGCGACCGGCGTGCCCACCGCTGCGGAGCCGTCCCCTCACCCCGGCACCCCGTCCGGCAAGGAGTCCTGATGCGCATCTTCGATCCCCACATCCACATGACGTCACGGACCACCGACGACTACGAGGCCATGCACGCCGCGGGCGTCCGCGCCGTCGTCGAGCCCTCCTTCTGGCTCGGGCAGCCCCGCACCTCGCCCGACACCTTCCTCGACTACTTCGACTCCCTCCTCGGCTGGGAGCCCTTTCGTGCCGCCCAGTACGGCATAGCCCACCACTGCACCCTCGCCCTCAATCCCAAGGAGGCGAACGACCCCCGCTGTGTGCCCGTCCTCGACGAACTGCCCCGCTATCTCGTCAAGGACCATGTCGTGGCCGTCGGGGAGATCGGCTACGACTCGATGACCCCCGCCGAGGACACCGCCCTCGCGACCCAGCTCCAGCTCGCCGCCGACCACGAACTGCCGGCCCTCGTCCACACCCCGCACCGCGACAAGCTCGCCGGACTGCGCCGCACCCTCGACGTCGTCCGCGAGTCCCCGCTGCCCGCCGACCGTGTGCTGGTCGACCACCTCAACGAGACCACCGTCAAGGAGGCCAAGGACAGCGGCTGCTGGCTCGGCTTCTCCGTCTATCCCGACACCAAGATGGACGAGGACAGGATGGTCGCGATCCTCAAGGAGTACGGCCCCGAGAAGGTCCTCGTGAACTCGGCCGCGGACTGGGGGAGAAGCGATCCCCTCAAGACCCGCAGGGTCGGTGACGCCATGCTCGCGAGCGGCTTCGGCGACGACGACGTCGACCGCGTGCTGTGGCGCAACCCCGTCGCCTTCTACGGGCTCAGCGGCCGCCTCGACCTCGACCTCGACGTCGCCGGCACGGCCGCCACCCACGAGGGCAACTCCGTCCTGCGCGGCGGGGAGTGAGCGATGCGCTTCCGCCACCCCGACGGCTCCACCGTCCACCTCGCCTACTGCACCAACGTCCACCCGGCCGAGACGCTCGACGGTGTCCTCGCACAGCTCCGCGACCACTGCGAACCCGTGCGCCGCCGACTCGGCCGCGACCGCCTCGGGATCGGGCTCTGGCTCGCGAAGGACGCCGCCCACGCCCTCGTCACCGACCCCTCCGCCCTGCGGGGGCTGCGCACCGAACTCGACCGCCGAGGCCTCGAGGTCGTCACCCTCAACGGCTTCCCCTATGAGGGCTTCGGGGCCGAAGAGGTCAAGTACCGCGTCTACAAGCCGGACTGGGCCGACCCGGAACGCCTCGACCACACCACGGCTCTCGCCCGTGTCCTCGCCGGGCTCCTCCCCGATGACGTCACGGAGGGCACCATTTCGACGCTGCCGCTGGCCTGGCACACCGCGTACGACGACGAGCGTGCCGCCCGCGCCCGCGAGGCCCTGACCGCTCTCGCCGAACGCCTCGACGCCTTGCACGAGCTGACCGGCCGCTCCATCCGCGTCGGCCTGGAACCCGAACCCGGATGCATCGTCGAGACCACCGCTGACGCCATTGGCCCGCTCACCGCGATCGGCCACGACCGCATCGGCGTATGCGTCGACACCTGCCATCTCGCCACCTCCTTCGAAGATCCGCACACCGCCCTGCACGCCCTCACCCACGCAGGCGTCCCCATAGTGAAATCCCAGCTGTCGGCCGCCCTGCACGCCGAACACCCGCACCTCCCCGACGTCCGTGAGGCACTCGCCGCCTTCGACGAGCCCCGCTTCCTGCACCAGACCCGCACCGCCACCTCCGCCGGACTGCGCGGCACCGACGATCTGGGCGAGGCCCTCACGGGCGACGCCCTGCCCGACGCCTCGCCCTGGCGCGCTCATTTCCATGTCCCCCTGCACGCGGCCCCCGCCGCGCCCCTCACCTCCACGCTCCCCGTACTCCGTGCCGCCCTGACCCGCCTCGTCGGCGGTGCCCACCCCCTCACCCGGCACCTGGAGGTGGAGACCTACACCTGGCAGGCCCTCCCACCCGAGCTGCGGCCCCGCGGCCGCGCCCAGCTCGCCGAGGGCATCGCCGCCGAACTCGCCCTCGCCCGCGACCTGTTGACGGACCTCGGCCTCAAGGAGCTCCCGTGACCCCCCACTCCGGAGCGAGGCCCACTCCTCTGCTCGTCCTCGACGTCGTCGGCCTCACCCCCCGACTGCTCGACCACATGCCCCACCTCAAGGCGCTCGGCCGGTCCGGCTCCCGTGCCCACCTCGGCACCGTCCTGCCCGCCGTCACCTGCGCCGCCCAGTCCACGTTCCTGACCGGCACACTCCCCGCCGAGCACGGCATCGTCGGCAACGGCTGGTACTTCCGCGAACTCGGCGACGTCCTGCTCTGGCGCCAGCACAACGGTCTCGTCACCGGCGACAAGCTGTGGGACGCCGCCCGCCGCGCCCACCCCGGCTACACGGTCGCCAACATCTGCTGGTGGTACGCCATGGGCGCCGACACCGACATCACCGTCACCCCCCGTCCGGTCTACTACTCCGACGGCCGCAAGGAACCCGACTGCTACACCAGGCCCCCGGCCCTGCACGACGAACTCACCGAGAAACTCGGCACGTTCCCGCTGTTCCACTTCTGGGGCCCCGGCGCCGACCTCGTCTCCAGCCGCTGGATCATCGACGCGACCCGCCACATCAATCGCACCCGACACCCGGACCTGACCCTCTGCTACCTCCCTCACCTCGACTACGACCTGCAGCGCTACGGCCCCGACGACCCGCGCTCCCTGAAAGCGGCCACCGACCTGGACGCCGCGCTCGCCCCGCTCCTCGACGAGGCGCACGCGGAAGGCCGTACCGTCGTCGCGCTGTCCGAGTACGGCATCACGCGTGTGAACCGTCCCGTCGACATCAACCGCGCACTGCGCCGCGCAGGGCTCCTCGAGGTCCACACGCAGGACGGCATGGAGTACCTCGACCCGATGGCCTCCCGTGCCTTCGCGGTCGCCGACCACCAGATCGCCCACGTCTACGTACGCCGCCCGGAGGACCTGGAGGCGACCAGGGCAGCGCTCGCCGACCTGCCCGGCATCGAGCAACTCCTCGACGACGAGGGCAAGAAGACCCACCACCTGGACCACCCGCGCTCCGGCGAACTCGTCGCCGTCGCGGAGCCGGACGCCTGGTTCACGTACTACTACTGGCTCGACGACGCCCGCGCGCCCGACTTCGCGCAGCTCGTCGAGATCCACCGCAAACCCGGCTACGACCCGGTCGAGCTGTTCATGGATCCGCTCGACCCCTACGTGAAACTCAAGGCGGCCACGGCACTCGCGCGCAAGAAACTCGGCATGCGCTACCGCATGGCGGTCGTGCCCCTGGACCCCTCACCTATTCGCGGCAGCCACGGCCGCCTTCCCACGAGCGACGACGACGGTCCGCTCATCATCTGCTCCACCCCCCGTGCTGTCGACGGCCGCCTCGCGGCCACCGATGTGAAACCACTGCTGCTCCACCTCGCCGGTCTCGACTGATCGGCGCCGACGGGCACGCCATGGCCCGCGGTCCCACCCGACCCCGTCTCTTCCGACTGGTCACAAGTGAAGCACTCACCACTGACAACGCCCTCCGACACCGAGGAGTTCCAGGCATGAGCCGCTTGATCCGCCCCAGCCGCACGGCTGCCACCAGCAAGAACCACGACCCGGAACTCTCCCAGCGCCTCAGCCGAAGAGGCATGCTGGGCGTGGCCGCGGGCGCCACCGCCGCCGCCCTGCTCGGTGGGGCCGCGACCCCGGCCACGGCCGCCACCTCCGCCACGACCGGCGCCGCGGGCCGAGGCCGCCCCGTCCTGCCGCCCGGACGGCTCGGCATCCAGCTCTACAGCCTGCGCGACAAGGTCTCCACGCTGGGCTTCGCGCCGGTCTTCGCCGAACTGGAGAAGTACGGGTACGACGAGGTCGAGTTCGCCGGCTACACGCAGGGCTCCGCGGGCCCCATCACGCTCGCCCAGCTCAAGCGCCTGGCCCGCAACCACGGCCTGAATCCGATCGGCAGCCACGTCGGCTACTACTCCAGCGACCCGAACGCGTACACCTTCGCGCAGAACCTGAACAAGGTCCTGGACGACGCCCAGGCCCTCGGCCTCAAGCACATCGGCACCGCCTCCGGCCCGTTCCGCTACGGCTCGACCGTCGACGCGTGGAAGCGCGCCGCCGAGGAGTTCAACACCTACGGCGCGGCGGCCAGGGCACGGGGCATGAAGTTCTACCAGCACAACCACTCCGAGGAGTTCTCCTTCGCCACCGACAAGCCGCACGTCCGCCTCTACGACGTGCTGCTCGCCGAGACCGATCCCGACCTCGTCTTCCTGGAGATGGACATCTACTGGGCCTATGTGGGCCAGTTCCGCTTCTCCAAGCGGCCCGACGGTACGCCCGCGCCCTTCGAGCCGCTGGACTACGTGCTCCGGCGCCCGGACCGCTACCCGCTCTTCCACGTGAAGGACGGTGAGAAGGACCCGTCGAACGAGTACGGCTACCGCATGACGGACGTCGGCGACGGCGACATCGACTACCAGCGGTTCATATCGGCGGTCACCCGTCTCAAGGGCCAGCGCCTCGCCCACCACTGGCAGGCCGAGCACGACAACCCCACCGAGTCGTTCACCTTCGCCCGCCGCTCCAGCGCGCACCTGCACTCGCTGCGGGAGAAGTGCTGACGGGAGTAGGGCACGCCTGTTAGTCGGGCACGCCCATGAGTCGCGCACGTGTGAAGCGGCCGTCCGGTGACCCAGGCCACCGGACGGCCGCTTCACACGTGGAACGTCAGGTGGCCGCGTCGGCGGTCCGCCGGAACAGCCCTCCCTTCGCGGGGCCTCCAGGCTGCCGCAGCAGCAGGGACAGACCGGCGGCGACCAGGGAGACCACCCCGGCCGTCGTGTACGCGCCCACATAGCCCCACGCGTCGATGACCACGGCGCCGAGGCCGCCGCCGAAGAGGCCGCTGACGAGCTTGGCGCTGTAGACCATGCCGTAGTTGGAGGCGTTGTTGTTCTCGCCGAAGTAGTCGGGGACGAGTGCGGCGAACAGGGGGTAGAACGCGCCTCCGCCGAAGCCGGAGAGGAACGCGAAACCCAGGAAGAGCGGTTCGTTGCGGATCTCGCCCGCCCACAGCACCCCGAACTGGGCCACCGCGAGGACGAGACAGACGTACGTGAGGGTGGTGCGTCGGCCGAGCCGGTCGGAGAGCCAGCCCACGACGCCCCGCCCGGTGCCGTTGATGACGGACATCACGCCCATGGACGAGGCCGCGACGAGCGGGCCGAATCCCATCTCCTTGGCGAACGGGACCTGGAAGGAGATGCCGAAGATGGACACGCCCGCACAGCACAGCATGCAGAACCACATGAGGGGCACGATGCCGGTCCGCAGTGCCTCACCCGGTGTGTACTGGCGAGGGGCGGGCGGATTCTTGGCCAGCGCGGCCGACGACTTGGCGTCACCCGCCCGGTTCAGCGGATCCACCTGCTGCGGCCACCAGTTCTTCGGCGGGTCCTTGAAGAACAGCCCCGACACCAGGGTGACCGCCAGCACGTAGAAGCCGACGAGGTCCAGCACCGTACGGTAGTTGGATGTGTTGAAGCCATACGAGAACAGGAAGATGAATGGCACGGCACCATACGCGAACGCGCCGTTCACCAGTCCTGTCTTGCCGCCCCGGCGTTCCGGGTACCACTTGCCGACCATGTTGACGCACGTCGAGTAGATCAGTCCCGAGCCGAGTCCGCCGAGGACACCGAAGCCCAGCAGGGCCGTCCCGACGTTCGGCGCGTGGCCGAGGCTCACGAAACCGATCAGGGAACAGAACGACCCGGTGACCATGGCGGCACGGCTGCTGAGGACGCCCTTCTCGCGGAGCTTCCCGGCAGGGAAGGAGACCCCCGCCTGGAAGAAGATCCACACGCTCAGCACCCAGAAGGTGTTGGTGGAGGACCAGTGGTGGGCCCGGGAAAGGGTGTCCTCGGCGGCCCCGAAGGCGTACTCGAAGACGCTGATGGCGAGCATGGCCGCCCAGGGCAGTGCCACCATCGTCCACCTCGGCAGTCCGAGGATCTGCCGGTCCGATTCCCCGACCCGGTAGACGCGCCCCCTGGGGTCGGTGATCTCGCGGTACGGAGTGTCGTCGGTCGTACGTCGGGCGAGGGGCTCGGCCGTCATGTCCGGTCCACCTGCCCTGTCTGACCAACCGTCATGTCAGGCCATCTCCTCACCGAGGGGTTGGGGGTTGGGGGCGATGCGCTTGGCGTGCGGCCGGTCCGGCGACTTCAGGAACAGTGCGAGGACGGCCGACGCCAGACCGATGGAGCCGGCCAGTACGAACGCGCCCTCGTAGTCCCAGGCGCCCACGACGACGGCGCCCATACCGGAGCCCACGAGACCGGAGATGAGCTTCGAGCTGTAGACCATGCCGTAGTTGGAGGCGTTGTTGTTCTCTCCGAAGTAGTCCGCCGTCATGGCCGCGAACAGCGGGAAGATCGCGCCGCCGCCGAAGCCGGAGACCATGGAGCAGAACAGGAAGAACGGCATGCTGCCCATCTGACCGGACACGAGCACACCGAACTGGGCCGTGCCCAGCACGATGCAGACGATGATCAGCGTGTTGCGGCGCCCGAAGCGGTCGGAGATCCAGCCGATCACCCCGCGGCCCGTGCCGTTGACGATGGCCTTGAGGGACATCGCCGTGGCCACGATCCCGCCCGCGAAGCCCATGTCCTTGCCGAACGGCACCTGGAAGGCGATGCCGAAGATGTTGATCCCGGCCGTGCACAGCAGACAGAACCACATCATCCACAGGACCGGTGTACGAGCGGCCTCCTTCGGGGTGTACTGCTTCGCCGCGGGAGGGTTCTTCTCCAGCGCCCGTCGGATCTTCGGGTCGTCGGTCTGCTTCAGCGGGTCGACGTGCGGCGGCCACCAGTTCTTCGGCGGGTCCTTGAAGAACCACCCGGCGAAGGCCACGACGGCGCAGCAGATGAGCCCCACCATCACCAGGACACCCCGGTAGTTGCTGAGGTCCATGTACGAGGTGAACAGGAACACGAAGGGCACCGAGCCGTAGGCGAAACCGCCGTTGACCATGCCGGTCTTGCCGCCCTTGCGCTCCGGATACCACTTGCCGACCATGTTCACGCAGGTCGCGTAGACGAGACCGGCGCCGATGCCGCTGAACATGCCGAAGCCGATGTACGCGACGATCACGTGCGGCGCGTACGCCAGCGAGATATAGCCGCAGACAGTGCCGAACGCGCCGAGCATCATCGCGTACCGCGCGGGCAGCCTGCCGCTCTCGCGCAGCTGGCCCGCCGGGAAGGCGACGGCGGCCTGGAAGAACACCCAGACACCCATCAGCCAGAAGATGTGCCCACTGTTCCAGAGGTGGGCCTCGTGCAGGGTGTCCTCGGCGGACGTGAACGCGTACTCCGAGGAGCTGATGCCCAGCATCCCCATCCAGGGGAAGAGCACCATGGTCCAGCGTGGTCGCCCCATGATGTCCCGGTCGGTCTCACCGATGCGGTACAGGCGGCCGTTGCGGTCCGTCACCTCCCTGTAAGGGACGGACGTCGTCAGGTCGGTGGTTGTCATGTCGCGTAAGCACCCCTCGCGTCGAAAGTTCTGGCCAGCGCCCCCTGTCCAATGCCTTTCGTGTGCGCACGGGTCCTGGGGGCGGCCGACGCGCACCGTCGCCCGCCCCCGCGCTACCTCACCTCATCTACCGCCCCCCGACACCCCTGCCATCCGCTCCCGGCGGACTTTGCGGATCACAGCGACCCGTCCCTCACAGCAGCCCCGCCGCCCGCGCCCAGCGGTACTTCGCGCCGAGTACGGCCACCGGCTTCTCGGTCGTGTACGGGTACGCCACGACCCCCCGCTCGAAGAGGTACTGGCAGGCCTCCTCGACCTCCACGTCGCCCGCGAGCGAGGCCACCACGGGCTTGCTGACGCCGCGCTCGCGGAATTCGGCCACCACGCGCGCGGTGAGCTCGGCGAAGACCATGGGAGGGGTCACGATGGTGTGCCAGTAGCCGAGGACAAGCGCGTGGATGCGCGGGTCCTCAAGGCCCAGCCGGATCGTCGCCTCGTACGTCGACGGAGGCTCGCCCCCGGTGATGTCCACCGGGTTGCCCGCGGCCCCGAAGGGCGGGATGAACTTCCTGAAGGACTCGTCCAGGTCCGGCGGGATCTCCATCAGGGACAGCCCGTTGTCGGTCACCGCGTCGGACAGCAGGACGCCGGACCCGCCCGCGCCCGTGATGATGACGACGTTGTCGCCCTGCGGAGTCGGAAGCACCGGCAACGCGCGCGCGTACTCCAGCATTTCGTTCAGCCCGGGCGCCCGGATGACACCGGCCTGCTTCAGGATGTCGTCGTACACGGCGTCGTCGCCGGCCAGCGCGCCCGTGTGCGAGCCCGCCGCCTTCGCTCCGGCCGCCGTACGGCCCGCCTTCAGGACCACGACCGGCTTCTTCGGAACGGTCGCCCGGGCCGCCTCCACGAAGGCGCGCCCGTCCTTGAGGTCCTCCAGGTGCATCGCGATGCACTGGGTGTTGGGGTCCTCACCGAACCAGGTCAGCAGGTCGTCCTCGTCCAGGTCCGACTTGTTGCCGAGTCCGACGATCGCCGACACGCCCGTCTTTGTGGTGCGCGCGAAGCCCAGGATGGCCATTCCGATGCCACCGGACTGCGAGGTCAGCGCGACACCACCCTTGACGTCGTACGGCGTGCAGAACGTGGCGCACAGGTCCTGCCAGGTCGAGTAGTAGCCGTAGATGTTCGGCCCGAGCAGCCGGATGCCGTACCGTTCCGCGATCGCCACGATCTCGGCCTGCAGTTCGTGCTCGCCGGTCTCCGCGAACCCGGAGGGGATCAGTACGGCGTTGGGGATCTTCTTGCGTCCCACCTCCTCCAGGGCCGAGGCCACGAACTTGGCGGGGATGGCGAAGACCGCCACATCCACCTCACCGGGAACGTCCGTGACACTCTTGTACGCCTTGCGGCCCAGAATGTCATCGGCCTTGGGGTTCACCGGCTGGATCTCGCCGGAGAAGCCGCCGTCGATGAGGTTGCGCATCACCGAGTTGCCGATCTTGCCCGGCTCGTTGGACGCGCCGATCACGGCGACCGAGGAGGGCTGCATCAGCCGGCGCATGGAGGTGAGGATCTCCTCGCGCGTGTACGTGCGCCGTGGCTTCGGCACCGAGTCCGCGAGGATCACGCGGATGTCCGCCGCGACCGCGCCCTCCGGAGTGGCGATCACCGGGTTGAGGTCCACCTCGGCGATCTCGGGGAAGTCCGCGACGAGTTCGGAGACGCGGCGGATCTGTTCGGCGATCGCCCACCGGTCCACGGCTGGGGCGCCACGCACCCCGTGCAGGATCTCCGCCGAGCGGATCGAGTCCAGCATCGACAGCGCCTCGTCGGCGTCCAGGGGAGCCAGCCGGAAGGTCACGTCCTTCAGGACCTCGACCAGCACGCCGCCGAGCCCGAAGGCCACGACCTTCCCGAACGTCGGATCGGTGACCGCCCCGACGATGACCTCCTGCCCCTGCGGCAGCAGTTCCTGGACCTGCACGCCCTCGATGCGCGCCTGCGGGTCGTACGCCCGCGCGTTCTCGATGATCTTGTGGAAGGCGGCCCGTACGTCGGTGGAACCCTCCACTCCGACGATCACGCCGCCCGCGTCGGTCTTGTGCAGGATGTCGGGCGAGACGATCTTCATGACGACCGGCCCGCCGAAACGCGCGGCGTACGCCACCGCCTCGTCGACGTCCGTCGCCAGCTCCTCGCCCGGAACGGCGATCCCGTACGCGTCGGCGATCACCTTGCCCTCGGGCGCGGTCAGCGCGCTGCGGCCCTCGGCCCGTACGGCGTCGAGGAGCGTGCGCACCTTGAGCACCCGGTCTTCGGCCATCAATCAGATCACTCCGTTCGACTTGAGCAGGCGCAGCTCCTCGTCACCGAGGCCGAGCTCGCCGACGAAGACCTCTTCGTTGTGCTCGCCGAGCAACGGCGAACTGGCCACGTCCACGGGGGAGTCGGAGAGCTTCAGCGGACTGCCCACGGTCACGAACTCGCCCCGCTCGGGATGCGGCACCTTCACGACCATCTCGTTGGCGACCAGCGAGTCGTCCTCGATGATCTCCCTGGTGGACAGGATCGGCCCGCACGGGATGTTGTGGGCGTTGAGCCTCTCCAGCACCTCCCACTTGGGGAGCGTGGACGACCACTCCTCGATCAGCTGGAACATCTTGTTCAGCTTCGGCAGCCGGGCCTCGGGCGTGGACCACTCGGGGTCGTCCGCCAGCTCGGGCCGGCCGATGAGCTCGCTGACCGGCTTCCAGCCGACGGGCTGCACGATCACGTACACGTAGTCGTTCGGGCCACCCGGTGCGCACTTGACCGCCCAGCCCGGCTGACCGCCGCCGGAGGCGTTTCCCGACCGGGGAACTTCCGTGCCGAAGTCCTCGTTGGGATATTCAGCGAGCGGGCCATGGGCCAGGCGCTGCTGATCGCGCAACTTCACCCGGCAGAGGTTGAGCACGGCGTGCTGCATGGCCACGTTGACCCGCTGACCGCGCCCGGTGTTCTCCCGCTGGAACAGCGCCGCGAGAATCCCCGCCACGGCGTGGATGCCCGTTCCCGAGTCCCCGATCTGGGCCCCCGTCGCCAGCGGCGGCCCGTCCTCGAACCCGGTGGTCGACATCGACCCGCCCATGGCCTGCGCGACGACCTCGTACGCCTTGAAGTTGGTGTACGGGCCTTTGCCGAACCCCTTGATGGAGGCATAGACGATACGCGGATTGATCTCCTGGATGCGGTCCCAGGTGAACCCCATGCGGTCGACCGCGCCCGGTCCGAAGTTCTCGACCATGACGTCGGAGCGCCGGATCAGCTCGGTGAGGAGTTCCTTGCCGCGCTCGGTCTTGGTGTTCAGGGTGATGCTCCGCTTGTTGCAGTTGAGCATCGTGAAGTAGAGGGAGTCGACGTCCGGGAGGTCGCGCAGCTGCTTGCGCGTGATGTCCCCGCTCGGCGCCTCCAGCTTGACGACGTCCGCGCCGAGCCAGGCGAGCAACTGGGTGGCGGAGGGTCCGGACTGGACGTGCGTCATGTCGAGGACGCGGATTCCTTCGAGGGCCTTGGTCGCTGTCATCTTGGGCACCTCACTTGTACATCGTCTGGTTCATGGTTCCGGGGGCGTACGCGTCCGGGTCGACCCAGACGTTGATCAGCGACGGCTTGCCGGACTCACGGGCGCGCCGGAGCGCCGGGCCGATGTCGGCGGGGTCACGGACCTCCTCGCCGTAACCGCCGAGCATCTGGGCGAACTTGTCGTACTGGACGTCGCCGAGGGTGTTGCCGACCCGCTCGCGTTCCTCGCCGTACTTGGCCTTCTGGCCGTAGCGGATCTGGTTCATGGAGGAGTTGTTGCCGACGATGCCGACGAAGGGGAGGTTGTAGCGGACGAGGGTCTCGAAGTCCCAGCCGGTGAGGGAGAAGGCGCCGTCACCGAAGAGGGCCACCACTTCCTTGTCGGGCCGCGCCTTCTTGGCCGCGAGCACGAAGGGGACGCCGACGCCGAGCGTGCCGAGCGGGCCCGGGTCCATCCAGTGCCCGGGTGACTTGGGCTGGACGACCTGACCGGAGAAGGTGACGATGTCGCCGCCGTCGCCGATGTAGATGGAGTCCTCGGTCAGGAAGTCATTGATCTCGCTGACCAGCCGGTACGGGTGGATGGGTGAGGCATCCGACTTCAGGCTGGGCAGCCGCTTCTCGATCGCCGTCTGCTCGGCGGCGCGCAGCTCGTCGAGCCACTCCTTGCGCTTCGACGCGCCCCCGTTGATGCGCCCGGAGGCGGCCTCGGTGACCGACTTCAGGATCAGCCCGGCGTCACCCACGATCCCGAGGTCGATGTCGCGGTTCTTGCCGACGGTCCGGTAGTCGAGGTCGATCTGCACGACGGTCGCGTCCTGAGACAGCCGCTTGCCGTAGCCCATGCGGAAGTCGAAGGGCGTGCCGACGATGACGATGACGTCGGCGTTGGAGAAGGCGTACCGGCGGGAGAGCTGGAAGTGGTGCGGGTCCCCGGGCGGGAGGGTGCCGCGGCCGGCGCCGTTCATGTAGGCGGGGATGTTGAGGGTCCGTACGAGGTCGATGGCCGCCTCGGTGCCGCGGGTCGTCCACACCTGGCTGCCCAGCAGGATGGCGGGCTTCTCGGCGTGCACCAGCAGGTCGGCGAGCTTCTCGATGGCCTCGGGGTCGCCGGCCGAGCGGGTGGAGGCACGGTAGGCGCCCGCCTTGGGCACGCGCGCCTTCTCGGCGGGCACCTTGGCGTCGAGCACGTCGCGCGGGATCTCCAGGAAGGAGGGGCCGGGCGCTCCGTGGTAGCACTCGCGGAACGCCATCGACACCATGTCCGCGGCGCGTGCCGTGTCCGGCACGGCCGCCGCGAACTTGGTGATCGGCGTCATCATGTCGACGTGCGGCAGGTCCTGCAGGGACCCCATCTTGTGCTGGGTGAGGGCTCCTTGGCCGCCGATCAGCAGCATCGGGGACTCGGCGCGGAAGGCGTTGGCGACACCGGTGACGGCGTCGGTCGTCCCCGGGCCCGCGGTGACGACGGCGCAGCCGGGCTTGCCGGTGATGCGTGCGTAGCCGTCGGCGGCGTGTGCGGCGACCTGCTCGTGGCGTACGTCGACGACCTCTATGCCTTCGTCGACGCAGCCGTCGTAGATGTCGATGATGTGGCCGCCGCACAAGGTGTAGATGACCTCCACACCCTCCGCTTTGAGTGCCTTGGCGACCAAGTGCCCACCGGAGATGAGGTTCTGGCTGTTGTCGTCGGGCATAGCGAAGTCCTGTCCCTTCGTTAGGGGATCGGGCGCGTGTTCGCGCAGCTCACACGCCGTTCACGCGTTGCTCGTAGATGCCGTCGCGGTAGATTGCATACAGTCGACGAATACTGTATGAAGCTTGTTATCCCGCATCCGAGTGGGTGGTGTCCAGGGGGCGTGCGGCACTTTTCGAGGGCCCGGTCGTCGGCCCTCCAGTTGACTGAAGCGGTCAGGAGCCGAAATGGACCTGTTCGAACACCAGGCAAGGGAACTCTTCGAGGAACACGGCATCTTGGTGCCACGGGCGGAGGTCACCGACTCGTCGAAGGAGGCACGCGAGATCGCCCGCAGGCTGGGCGGACGCGTTGTCGTCAAGGCCCAGGTGAAGACCGGAGGCCGCGGGAAGGCGGGCGGAGTGAAGCTCGCCGCCGACCCCGCCGCCACCGAACTGACGGCACGACAGATCCTGGGCATGGACATCAAGGGCCACACGGTCGACAAGGTGATGCTCGCCCAACCCGTCGATATCGAACGCGAGTTCTACGTGAGCTACGTACTCGACCGCGCGGCCGGCCGCTTCCTCGCGATCGCCTCGGCCGAGGGCGGTATGGAGATCGAGGAAGTGGCGGCCACCAGGCCCGAGGCGGTCGCGCGCGTCCCCGTCGACCCGGCCGAGGGCGTGACGGCGGCGAAGGCCGCGCACATCGCCGAGGCCGCCGGACTGCCGCCCCAGACCGTGGACGTCCTCGTACGTCTCTGGGAGGTCCTCGTCCGGGAGGACGCCGTACTCGTCGAGGTCAACCCCCTCGTCCGCACGGCGCAGGGGCAGATCCTCGCCCTGGACGGCAAGATCACCCTCGACGACAACGCCCGCTTCCGGCAGGCCCGCTGGGGCGAGGAGGCCGCCGCGTACGACGATCCCCTGGAGGCGCTGGCCGCGGCGAAGGCCCTCAACTACGTGAAGCTGGACGGCGAGGTCGGCATCATCGGCAACGGCGCGGGCCTCGTCATGTCGACCCTCGACGTGGTCGCCGGCTGCGGTGCCCGGCCCGCCAACTTCCTCGACATCGGCGGCGGAGCGAGCGCCCAGATCATGGCCGACGGTCTCTCCGTCATCCTCTCCGACCCGGCCGTGAAGTCGGTGTTCGTCAACGTCTTCGGAGGCATCACCGCCTGCGACGCCGTAGCCGACGGCATCGTGCAGGCCCTGGACACCGTCCAGTTGACCAAACCCCTGGTCGTCCGACTCGACGGCAACAACGCCGCTCGCGGCCGCGCGATCCTCGACGGGCGCGCCCACCCCCTGGTCCAGCAGGCCACCACCATGGACGGCGCCGCGCGCCGGGCCGCCGACCTCGCCAACGCAGCCTAAGGAGACGGGACATGGCCATCTACCTCACCAAGGAGAGCAAGGTCCTCGTCCAGGGCATGACCGGCGGCGAGGGCATGAAGCACACCCGCCGCATGCTCGCGGCCGGCACGGACGTAGTCGGCGGCGTCAACCCCCGCAAGGCGGGCCGCACCGTCGACTTCGACGACCGTGCCGTCCCCGTCTTCGGCTCCGTCAAGGAGGGAATCGAGGTGACCGGCGCGGACGTCACCGTCGTCTTCGTGCCGCCCGCCTTCGCCAAGGCCGCCGTGACCGAGGCGGCCGACGCCGGCATAGGCCTCGCCGTCGTCATCACCGAGGGCATACCGGTCCACGACTCGGTCGCCTTCACCGCGTACGCCCAGGCGAAGGGCACGCGCGTCATCGGCCCCAACTGCCCCGGGCTGATCACGCCCGGCCAGTCCAACGCGGGCATCATCCCCGCCGACATCACCAAGCCCGGCCGCATAGGCCTGGTGTCCAAGTCGGGGACCCTCACCTACCAGCTGATGTACGAACTCCGCGACATCGGCTTCTCGACCTGCGTCGGCATCGGCGGAGACCCCGTGGTCGGCACCACCCACATCGACTGCCTGGCCGCCTTCGAGGACGACGCCGAGACCGAACTCGTCGTGATGATCGGTGAGATCGGGGGTGACGCCGAGGAGCGGGCGGCCGCCTACATCCGCGACCACGTCACCAAGCCCGTCGTCGGCTACATCGCCGGTTTCACGGCACCCGAGGGCAGGACGATGGGACACGCGGGCGCGATCGTCTCCGGTTCGTCGGGCACGGCGCAGGCGAAGAAGGAGGCCCTGGAGGCGGCGGGGGTACAGGTGGGCGGCACACCGACCGAGACGGCACGGCTGGTGCTGGACCGACTGGCAGCCGAGGGCGGTCTCACTCCGAGTTGACGCGATGACTGTTCGGCGCCGCGCCGCGTCGCTACCTTCCCCCGTACGACGTCTTCGTACCCGTCAGTAGGCAGGCAGGCGCCTCCCGGTACGCGAGACGAGCCATGCAAAAACCGCCCCCGACTGTGCACCGAGAGCGGAGCAACCGAATGGCAACCATCCCCAATTCCACCCTCACCCCCAGCCCCGCCCCCACTCTCACCCTCAAATCCGGCACTTCCTGGTCGGATGCCTGGCAGCGCTGCCTCGCCATCGCACCCGAGGCCTTCCGGGACGACCGCGTCCTCAACCTCTGGGGTGCAGGCTGGCGGACGGACGGCCGGGCGCTCCCGGCCACCAGCCCCGTCGACAGCAGTCCCATCGCCGGCCCGCCCCGGCTCGACGCCGCCGGCGCCCACCAGGCGGTACGCGCCTCACTCGACCAGCACCGCGCCTGGCGCCACGTCCCCCTCGGGGAACGCCGCGCCCGCGTCGCCGCCACCCTCGACGCCCTCACCCAGCACCGCGAACTGCTCGCCCTCCTCCTCGTATGGGAGATCGGCAAACCCTGGCGGCTCGCGCAGGCCGACGTGGACCGGGCCATCGATGGTGTGCGCTGGTACGTCGACGGCATCGAGCCGATGGTCGAGGGCCGCGCGCCGCTGGACGGCCCGGTGTCCAACATCGCGAGCTGGAACTACCCGATGAGCGTGCTCGTTCACGCAATGCTGGTACAGGCACTGGCCGGCAACGCGGTGATCGCCAAGACCCCGACCGACGGCGGTGTCGCCTGCCTCACCCTGGCCAGTGCACTCGCCGCACGCGAAGGGATTCCCGTCACCCTCGTCAGCGGCAGCGGAGGCGAGCTGTCCGAAGCCCTGGTGCGGGCACCCGAGATCGGCTGCGTCTCCTTCGTCGGCGGCCGCGACACGGGCGCCGCGGTGGCCACTGCCGTCGCCGACCTCGGCAAACGACATGTACTCGAACAGGAGGGACTGAACACCTGGGGCATCTGGAACCACACGGACTGGGACACGCTCTCGGCCGTCATCCCCAAGCTCTTCGACTACGGCAAGCAGCGTTGCACCGCGTACCCGCGCTTCGTCGTCCAGCGGTCACTGTTCGACGAGTTCCTCGCGGCGTACCTCCCCGCGGTCCGCACGCTCAGGGTCGGCCATCCGCTGGCGGTGGAGCACCCCGAGGACCGGTACCCGGCGCTGGACTTCGGGCCGGTCATCAACGCGGCCAAGGCCAAGGAACTGACCGACCAGGTCACCGAGGCAGTGGCCCGCGGCGCGACCCCACTGCACCGCGGCAACCCCGCCGACGCCCGCTTCCTGCCCGGCCAGGACACGGCGGCGTACGTCCAGCCCGTCACCCTCCTCAACCCGCCGCCGTCGTCGCCGCTGTATCACGCGGAACCGTTCGGTCCGGTCGACACGATCGTCCTGGTCGACACGGAGGCAGAGCTGCTCGCCGCCATGAACGCGTCGAACGGCGCCCTGGTCGCCACGCTGTCCACGGACGACCAGGCGACGTTCGACCGCCTCGCCCCACAGATCCGCGCCTTCAAGGTCGGTCGTGGAAAGCCTCGCTCGCGTGGAGACCGTGACGAGCTGTTCGGCGGGTTCGGCGCCTCCTGGCGCGGTGCCTTCGTCGGCGGGGAACTGCTCGTGCGCGCGGTGACCCAGGGGCCGGCGGGGGAGCGGCTGCCGGGGAACTTCCCGGAGTATCACCTCATGCCGTGACAGGGGGATGACAGTGAGTGTCGTGCGCCCGAGCCTTGGGTGGCTGATGGCGCACCGAGGGTGATAACCGCACGTCCGGCTGTTGCCGACGGCCCTCCGGGGCCCCGAAACGCAGGTGAAAGCCACTCCGAAACCTTGGTATTGTTGTCCGTGTCGCCCCGGGGAAGACCCCCGGCAAGGCGGCAGACACCTGGTCCGGGTGGCGGAATGGCAGACGCGCTAGCTTGAGGTGCTAGTGCCCTTTATCGGGCGTGGGGGTTCAAGTCCCCCCTCGGACACAGAACAGATCCCCACTTGTGCGGGCCGAGCCAGTTCTCGGTCCGCACAAGTCGTTTCCCGGCCGAATACGCTGACCCCGTGACCCCGTGACCCCGTGACCCCGCGCGAACGTGGCGCCCCTCCTCGTGGTCACGGAGCCGACGTCGCCGTCGCCGCCCCGGGCGCATCACCGTGAGCGAAGTGGTGTGCCTTGTCGCGACTCTGGTTTCTGATGACGAGCCCCGCCGGGACTCAGAAACCACGGTCAAAGAGCCCGTCGATCCTGTCGCTGTCGGGTGGGGTCGTGTCCGGAAGGGAGAGCTCTGCGGTGCAGTCGTCCAGTGCGTGGCCCGAGTCGAATGCGGGCAACGGGTCGTCGGGGACGACCTGTGTGGGCGGTTTCGCTGGTTTCCAGTTGGTCCGGCGTATGGTGGGCCGCCGTGGTCGTGGACCGGGAGTACGACATGTTCCGTCGTTCAGCTCAGTGGGCGTGCGGAGCGCGGTGCCAGGAGTGGGCAGCCGGGTCGCGGGCCCCAGCTCGGTTCCCTTCGGTTCGAACAACTGGTGCTTGAGCGCGCCGAACTCCAGGCCCGTGAACTCGTGGGCGGCGAGGCAGAGTGCGTCACGCATCCCGGAACGTTCGTTGTCCGGGAGCGGCGCCATCATCTTGACACTCTCCTGGATCACGGTGACGTGCGGTGTCAGCACCTTCCGAATCGTGCTCGCGATGGTGGTGAGCGGAGAGCCGGGGCTCGCGATGCGGCAGACGCCGTGCAGTATCGCCGCGATGCCGCCAAGGGCATGGAACCCGGTGAGCACCTGGACGACGCCCGACGCGAGGGTCAGCAGAGCGTCGAACGTCGACGAGGGAGCGGCCAGGCCCTCGGTAGTGAGGTTCACCGTAGGGGGTTTCGACTTGCGGTCGGCGAGCCGCTTCGCCGTCGCCGCGCAGGATGTGGCGTCCTTCAGGGCGTCCGGCTCGAGGTAGTCGGGCCTGTCGGGGGAGGCGAGCGCGCTGAACAGCCGGAGCTGTGCCAGCAGGTGACGTTGCTGTGGAGTCAGCTCTGTCAGCTCGCTCGCCCGGGACTGACTCAGGAGCGCGGCAACCGCCTCCTCCTGTTCCCTGCGCTGTTCCTCTTCCTCGCGCTGCTCGGCTTTCCCCTCCGTGCTCGCGCACCCCGGGGAAAGCACCTCTCGCAGAGACCGGCAGATCTCACAGAGCACGTGGCACAGCAGCCGCTCCTCGATGGAGAGTTCCGCAAGCGAGCGCGCGTCCATGTCGTGCTGTGTCATGGGGTGCCTGCCGCTTCTGCAGTGATATGGCGGCCGTGGAGTGCAATGACCCTCTTGCCTCCATTGACCTCTTCACCCCAAGTGTGCCTGCCTCACGAGGAGTTGAGTAGTGTCAGGGCGCGAGAGGACCCGGGCTGCTGCCCAGTGCGTTCAGGCTCGAGTGCACGGAGGCGCGCCACTCGTCTTCGAGGATGCTGAGGATCAGGGAGTCCCGCCAGCCGTCGCGGATCATCTGGGTGTGGCGAAGGCGTCCCTCCTGCCGCATGCCGAGTTTCGTCAGGACCCGGAACGAGTCGAGATTCCTCGGGTCGCAGGTGGCGTAGATCCGGTGGAGGCTCAGCTCGCCGAAGCCGAAGGCGAGCAGTTGCCGTCCGATCTCCGTTCCGATGCCGCGCCCCCAGAACCGCGGATGCGCGATGTAGGAGATCTCGCCCTGCCGCTGGGCTTCGCTGCGGACATGCAGTTCACCCATGCCGACGACGTCGGCCCCGAGTCGGGCGACGTAGGGGAACCGGCGCTGAGGGCTCTGCGACCAGGCCCTGACCGCGCCTTCCACGAAGTCCCGCGTCTCGTCGGCCGTGTTCGGCCCCCACGGCTGATAGCGGCACGCCTCGGCCAGACTCGCCCATGAGTGAACGGCCGGCCAGTCCTCCGAGGAGATCCGGCTCAGGGGCACCGTAGGTCGGTTCATGGGGCGATCATGTTCACTTCGGTGCGCCGCTTCAAGGGTGGGCGGTCGGACAGGCGCAGGATCCACGCCGGAACGATCACGATCGAAAGCGCCGCCCGGGGTCTCGCCCCGTGGTCGCCCGAGATTTGGCCTCATAACGGATATGTTTTGGTTGCGTCATAATTGACCACGTCAGCCACGTCTCCGCGACGGGATGAGGCACATGGGCGAGGCGCAGACCTACGTCGATGAGCGATCGTGGATGGGCGGCGTCATCGACGAAGCGGCGACGGCCAGGGTGTCCCTCGACGAGAAGGGCACCGTGACCGGCTGGAACGCGGGCGCGGAGCGGCTGCTGGGATACAGCGCGGCGGAGAGGGTGGGCCGTGACGGCGCCGTCCTGCTGGCCGACGGTGTCGACGCCGCCACCGAGCGGCTCCTGCGGTCGCTCGCGGCGCTGCCCCGCTGGAACGGCCGTGTGGCGCTGCGGCACCACGACGGCCGGCGCGTGGAGGCGGCCGTGCTGGCCCACCACCGGACACTCGACACGGGGGAGACCGACTGGCTGGTGGTCTCCGCCCTCACCGGCACGAGCCCCGAACCCCGGGACGACCGGCTGACCGGATGGAGCTTCGCCCAGACCCCGTGCTGCACGATGGCGCTGTACGACACCGGCCTGCGGCTGCGCCGGGCCAACGACGACATGGCACGCGCCATGTCCCTCACCGAGGACGAGATGCGCGGCTTGCGGGTGTCCGAGATCATCGTGCACGCGGACTCGGACAAGACCGAGCGGGCCATGGTCCGGGCGCTGGAGACCGGTCGCCCGCAGTACCTGGAGAACTACCTGCGCGTCGAGGGAGAGAGCCGTGAGCACGCCTGGTCGTGCTACCTCGCCCCGCTCGGCGACGAGGACGGCCACACGCACGGTGTCGTTCTCTCGGCGCACGACATGACCCCGCAGTACTGGGCCCGGCTGCGGCTCCAACTGATCAACGAGGCCAGTACGCGCATCGGAACCACCCTGGACGTGGGCCTCACCGCGCAGGAACTGGCGGACGTGGCCGTCCCGGCCATCGCCGACTTCGTCACCGTCGATCTGCTGGCCTCCCTCGACGGCGGCCACGATCCAGCACTCGGCAGCCGGCCCGGGACGCCCCGCGACGCGATGGAGCTGCTGCGCGTGGCCCAGCAGTCCGTGCACGAGAACGTCCCCGAGGCCGCGGTCGACCTGGGCGAGACCGACGTCCACCCGGTGGGTTCCCCCGTCGCGGAGTGCATGGCCACGGGCAGGGCCTCCCTGTACCCGGTGACCGATCCCGTGTTCGCCGACTGGGCGGCCGGGAACCCCCGCCGCGCGGACAGCATCCAGGCCTTCGGGATCCACTCGGTGATGATGGTGCCGCTGCGGGCCCGCGGCACCATCCTGGGCGTGGCCGTCTTCGTGCGTCACCAGCGCCCCGAGGCGTTCGAACGGGACGATCTGCTGCTGGCAGAGGAGATCACCGCCCGGGCGGCCGTCTGCGTCGACAACGCCCGGCGCTACACGCGCGAGCGCTCCACCGCCGTCACCCTCCAGCGGAGCCTGCTGCCGCAGCGGCTGCCCCGCCAGTCGGCCCTGGAGGTCGCCCACCGCTACCTGCCCGCCGGTGGCACGGCCGGGGTGGGTGGCGACTGGTTCGACGTGATCCCGCTGTCGGGCGCCAGGGTCGCACTGGTCGTCGGCGACGTGGTCGGCCACGGCATCCACGCCTCGGCGACCATGGGCCGGCTGCGCACCGCCGTACGAACCCTCGCCGACGTCGATCTGCCGCCCGACGAGCTCCTCACGCACCTCGACGACCTGGTCGCCCGCCTCGCCGAGGACGACGCGAGCGACTCCTTCGACCACAACGGAGACTTCGGCGCGACCTGTCTGTACGCCGTGTACGACCCGGTCGGGCGCCGTTGCACCCTGGCCAGCGCGGGACACCCGGCACCGGCCGTGGTGACCACCGACGGAACGGTCGACCTGTTGCGGCTGCGGGCCGGGCCGCCGCTCGGGCTCGGCGGACTGCCGTTCGAGGCCACCGAGATCGACGTACCCGAGGGCACCCTGCTCGTCCTCTACACCAACGGTCTGATCGAGGCCCGCGACGCCGACATCGACAGTGGCCTCGACCGGCTCTGCCATGCCCTGGCGCAGCCCGCCGTCTCGCTGGACGCCCTGTGCGACACGGTGCTGGGTTCCATGCTGCCCGGCCGCCCCATGGACGACATCGCCCTGCTCGTCGCCTGTACCCGCGCGCTCGACGCCGACCACGTGGCCACCTGGGACGTGCCCGCCGACCCCGCGATGGTGGCCGAGGCGCGCAAGTTCGCCGCCGGCCGGCTTGAGGAGTGGGGGCTGGACGACGCCTCGTACATCACCGAACTGGTCGTGAGCGAACTCGTCACCAACGCGATCCGGCACGCCGAGCCGCCGGTGCAGTTGCGGCTGATCCTCGACCGCACGCTCATCTGCGAGGTGTCCGACGCCAGCAGCACCGCCCCGCACCTGCGCCGGGCCCGCACCTACGACGAGGGCGGCCGCGGCCTCATGCTGGTCGCCCAGCTGACCCAGGCATGGGGCACCCGCCACACGGCCCTCGGCAAGACCATCTGGGCAGAACAGGCGCTGCCCGGCCCATGAGCCACGAACCCCGAGCCACGACTCGCGAACCACCACCCACGTAAAGAGAAAGCCGCAGGCAGGACGAACGGAAACAGCGGAAATGGCGTCCGAGATGCACAACCCCGGCAACGGGTACGAACGCCGAGACGGGTGCCGAGAGCACGACGAGGCGGCCCGGGCCTTCGCCCAGGGCGGGCCGTTCGGCGCCGTGCTGGCCGCGACGGACTGGGCCCGGACCGCTCTCGGACCCACCCGGACGTGGCCGCACCGGCTCGTGGAGACCCTGCGCGTCGTCCTGACCTCCGAGCAGCCGATGGCGTTGTTCTGGGGGCCCCGCTACGTCCTGCTCTACAACGAGGGCTACGCCGAGGTCATCGGCTCCAAGCACCCGAAGGCACTCGGGGCCCCGGCCGGGCAGTTGTTCCCCGAGAACTGGGACGACTACACCGGCCCCATGTTCCAGTCCGTCGTGGACCGGCGCCGGCCCCTGGCCGTCCGCGACCGACCCTTCCGTCTCATCCGCCACGGCTTTCTGGAACAGGCCTACTTCGACATCTCCTTCCAGCCCGTCTTCCTGGACGACGACTCCGTAGGCGGGGTGCTGTGCTCCGTGTCGGAGACCACCCGACCCGTGCTCGGCGAGCGGCGGCTGCGGCTGCTGACCGAGGTCGGTGTCCACACCACCGACCTGTCCGGTCCGGCGGAGGTGGCGCGCGAGATCGCCGGTGTACTGGCCGGTCACCCCGACGACCTGCCGTTCGCACACATCTACCTGACCTCCGGCAGGGAGGAACCCGCACTGGCCGCGTCCACCTGCGATCCGCCTCCCACCGGTACCGCGCTTCCGGCGGACGTCACCGCGGACCTCGCCCACGGCACGGCCGTCGTCCTGCCGGCCGAGTCGCTCCCGGGCGCGCCCGGGACGGCCGGCGACGGGGCCCGCGACCCGGCCCCGGGCACGCTCTCCGACCCGACACCCGCCGAGGCGCTTGCCCTCCCGCTGAGCAACGGCGACCGGCTCGACGGCGTACTCGTCGCCGGGATCAACCCGCTGCTTCCCCTGGCCGGCGGCTACCGTGACTTCCTCGACATCCTCGCGCGGGCCGTCACCGCCGCGCTGTCGGCCGCGCTCGCGCACGAGGAACAGCGCCGACGCGCCGAGACCCTGATGGAGCTGGACCAGGCCAAGACGGCGTTCTTCGCCGGCGTCAGCCACGAACTGCGCACGCCGCTCACCCTGTTCCTCGGCCCCGTCCAGGACGCGCTGGGGCAGGAGCAGCGACCCGACGTGCGCAGACGGCTGGAGATGGCCGAACGCAACGCCCTGCGGCTTCTGAAACTGGTCAACACCTTGCTCGATGTCACGCGCGCCGAAGCCGGGGCCCTGGAGGGCGACTTCGAACCGGTCGACCTGTCGGCCCTCACGGCCGAACTGGCCGGGATGTTCCGTTCGGTCTTCGAGGCCGCGGGCCTTGCGCTCGACGTCGACTGCCCGCCGCTGCCGCAACCGGTGCACGTGGACCGGGAGATGTACGAGAAGATCATCCTCAACCTGCTCAGCAACGCGCTGAAGTTCACCCTGTCCGGCGGAGCCCGGGTCACCACGTCGGCCGTCGGCGACCGGGTGCGGCTGACGGTGTCGGACACCGGCATAGGCGTACCGGAGAAGGAACTGCCGCGGCTCTTCGAGCGCTTCCACCAGGTGCGCGGAACGCGGGCCCGCTCGCACGAGGGCAGCGGCATAGGCCTGGCGCTCGTCCAGGATCTGGTGCACCAGCACGGTGGCTCCATCGACGTCAGCAGCCGCCCCGGCCAGGGCACCACCTTCACGGTGGAGATCCCCTTCGGCACAGAGCACCTGCCCCGGCCGCACGCGACGGGCCCGGCACACCCGCACGCGACGGGCCCGGCACACCCGCACGCGACGGACCCGGCACACCCTCTAACGGCGGTCCCGGCACACCCGCAAGCGGCGCCCCGCCCCTCCCGGCAGGCCACCGCCTACGCGGAGGAGGCGCGCGGCTGGGCCACCGCGGCACGACCGCCGGCCCGCACCGAGGAGGACACGCCCACCGACGCGCCCACCGACACGCCCACCGACGCGCCTCCGGCCCGGGGCCCCCGCCCCCGGGTCCTCATCGCGGACGACAACCGCGACATGCGGGACTACCTGTACGACCTCCTGCACACCCAGTACGACGTCCGGCTCGTGCCCGACGGCAGGACGGCCCTGGCGGCCGCTGTCGAGAACCCGTACGACCTCGTGCTGACCGACGCGATGATGCCCGGCATGGACGGCTTCGAGCTGGTCCGCGCGCTCCGGTCCGGCCCGCGCACCTCCCACCTGCCGATCGTGATGCTCACCGCCCGGGCCGGCGAGGAGGCCGCCGTCCAGGGCATCGAGGCGGGCGCCGACGACTACCTGGCCAAGCCGTTCTCGTCCCGCCAGTTGCTCGCCCGCGTACGGGCCAACCTGGAACTGTCACGCCTGCGGGGCCGGATCCTCGCCGAGACGCGCGAACACGCCACCGCGCTGGCCGCCCTCGCCGAGGCCGGACTGCGGCTGTCGGGCAGTCTCGAACCCCGGCAGGTCCTGGAGACGGCCGGTGAACTCCTCGTCCCCCAACTCGCCGACGAGGTGCGTATCGAGACCCTGGGACCGGACACGCACCGGACGTCGGACAACGCGGACAACGTCGTGTACACCTCGCCGGCCGCCGCCCCGGCCGCCGCCCCGGCCGCCGCCCCGGCCGACGACCGGCCGGCCGAGCTGGTGGCGCGCGTCATACGCGGTGACTCCGCAACACAGGGCGGCTCCGCACCACGGGCTGGCCCCGCATCGCAGGGCGGCTGCGCACCGCAGGAGGCCGCGGGCGGCCGGATCCTGGCCCTGCCGCTGACCTCGCACGGCCGGACACTGGGCGCCCTGGCCGTGGCCCGGCGCCGGCGCTCCTACTCCGAGGACGAACGCACCTTCCTGCAGTCGGTGACCAGCCGGATCGCCGTGGCCTACGACAACGCCACCCGCTACCAGAACGAGCGCCGTCTCGCCGTCGCCCTGCAACGCGCCCTGCTGCCGCAGGCGTTGCCGGAGGTGCCCGGAGTGGCCACCGCCTCCTACTACCGGGCGGGCGCCCTCGGTGCCGAGGTGGGCGGCGACTGGTACGACGTCGTCCACCTGCCCAGGGGCGCGGTCGGGCTGGCCATCGGGGACGTCATGGGCCATGACGTCGACGCCGCCATCGTGATGGGGAGCCTGCGGTCGGCGCTGCACAGCTACGCGCTGGAAGGCGCCACCCCGAGCGAGGTACTGGCTCGCCTCGACGCCCACTGCCGTGCCCTCGACAGCGACCGCTTCGCCACGTGCCTGTACGCCGTGTACGAGCCTGGTGCCCACCGGCTGTGCTACGCGTCCGCCGGTCACCTTCCCCCGCTCCTGGTGGCCGGGAACCGGACCGAGTACCTGGATCTCGCCCCGGGCAGCCCACTCGGCGTGACCGGCGACGACGCCACCGACCACGTGACCCGTCTCCTGCCCGGCAGCGGCCTGCTGTTGTTCACGGACGGCCTGGTCGAGCACCACACCACCGACCTCGACGACCGGCTCGCCGCCCTGCGCCGAGCCTGCCGCGACGCGGTGCCCTCCTCCGGGGCCGCCTCCGAGTCCGTCTCCGTGTCCGCGAACCCCGGCCTCACCCCGGACGTGATCATCGGCCGGGCCCTCGGTCTGCTGGCCACGCCCGGCCGGGTCGACGACGACACGGCCCTGCTGGCAGCGGTCCCGGCCCGGGCGTCCGAAGACGTCGCCGGGACCGCTGTCCTCACCACCGTCCGGCCGGCCTCCGGGCCGGCCGGGGCCCGGAGGTCCGCGTGAGTCAGGGCGTTACCGCACTGCCCCCGAAGGTCACGACCAGCCGGCCGTCCGAGGCGAAGGACCAGCGCAGAGCACCGGCGTACGAGGAGCACCGCGAGCCGTTCGTGCCGGACCAGAACTGGTTGGAGCTGTCGGCGTCACCGATGATCCGGTCGTTCGTGCCACTTCCGCCGCGGCACGAGGTGTTGTTGCGGAACACCGAGGTGCCGCCGTCGAAGTTGAAGTTGCGCTGGGCGTTGTCGACGCTGATGTTGTTCGACACCGTCATCGTGCCGGGGTTGCTGTTGTAGGTGAACCCGTGTTTGCCGTTGCGGTAGGCGATGCTGCGCCGGACGACGTGGTCGACCTTGATGTCCTCGCCGCCGAGCTTGTAGCCGTTGCGGTCGCCGTTGCCGGCCTGGGAGCCGTCGCTGAGGGTGCCGTTGTCGTAGGCGAGGGAGTCCTCGATGGTCACCGGGCCGATGGCTCCCGTGTCCGACTTGGTGTAGAGGTCCCAGCCGTCGTCGATGTTGTTGTGGGACACGGTGTAACGGAAGACGTTCCCGGGGCCGGTGGTGAGCTTGGAGGCGAAGCCGTCGGCGTCCTCGCCGTCGGAGTCGGCGTTGTCGTGCGATTCCGCGCTCAGGATGAGGTTGTTGGACGGCCACTGGTCCTTGGGGGTGCTGGAGGCCATCCGAGAGAGCTGCAGTCCCGTGTCCCGGTTGTAGCGCGTCACCGTGCGCTCGAAGACGTTGTTGCTGCCGCCGACGAAGATCCCGTTGTCACCGGCGCGCTCGACGACGACGCCGTAGACGTGCCAGTACGACCCGTTCACGGCGAGCCCGCGGTTCGCCGAATCCTCGCTCTGCGCCGAGAAGTTCAGGACCGGCGTCTCTCCCGGGTAGGCGGACAGCTTCGTGCGGGCACCTGACGTGCCGTTGTTGCCGGCCGGGATGGTGACCGTCTGCGCGTAGCGGTAGGTGCCGCCGCGCAGGTAGATCGTCCCGCCGGGGGTGATCCGGCTGATCGCCGAGGTGAGCGTCGTCGGGGCCGACTCCGTACCGGCCGCGCCGTCGGTCCCGTTCGGCGCCACGTACAGCGCGCTGCTCGACGGCGGCGGGGTGGTGCCGCCGCTCACCTCGACATCGAGGTAGTCGAGGTTGGGGAGCCCGGCGGAGGCGGTCGGGCTGAGCCGGATGGTGTTGCTGCCGGCGTTCACCGGGACGGTCAGGGTCTTGGTGGCCCAGGTCGACCAGGCCCCCGTGCCTTCGAACGACGGTGTCTGCACCGTGGATCCGTTGACGATGAGGCTCGCCGGTCGTGCGGTGGTGGTTCCGTTGGCGAAGCGGACCCTCAGCGTCGCCGTGCCCGACGCGGGTGCGGTCACGGTGAACTGCGCGTGGGCGCCGGTCGCGTTGTCGGCGTTGCAGAACCCGCTGCCGGAGTAGCCGGACCAGTCGGAGTCGATGGTGCCGGTGCACACCGCCGGGGAGGTCTCGGCCTCGTAGCGGGTCGTCGCGGCCTGCGCCGTGTTGCCGGAGAGCACGACGAGCGTGCCGGTCAGCAGTCCGGCGGTCGCGATGGCAGGTCTCAGTTGCATCGTTGCCTCCCAGGTCTGGTCAGGTCTGGTCAGGTCTGTGGAAGAGAGCAGACGCACAGGTGCCGCATCGGGCGGAGTAAGCGCTTTCTCCGGAAGCTAAGCTGCTGCCGCGGACACGTCAATAGACATATACATGATTCTTATTCACACACATGAACAATCAAATGCTCATGTCCGAGTGAACAGACGGCTCACGCGGCCCTGCCGCCGGACGGCCGTTCCCGGACCACCTCGGCCGCCGCCTTGTCGTCCCGCAGTCCCAGATACCGCGGATGGCGCAGCATCCCGTCCCGGGTCCACTCGGTGAAGGCGATCTGTGCGACCAGCTCCGGCTCGGTCCACCGGGGGCGCGGCTCGCGGACCCGGTCGGCGAAGGGTGACGTCTGCGTGCGCATCCCGTCCAGGCGGTGGTGCAGTTCGACGAGGGTGCGGTGGTCGAAGCCCGTACCGACCTTCCCCGCGTACCGCAGCCGGCCGCTGTCGTAGTAGCCGAGCAGCAGGGCGCCGAACCCGACGCGGCTGCCGGCCGGCTCGGTGAAGCCCCCGATGACGAACTCCTGGCCCCGGGAGCACTTCAGCTTCAGCCAGTCCGGGGAACGGCGCGTCTGATAGCGGCTGTCCGCGCGCTTGGCGATCAGCCCCTCCCAGTCGCGGGCGCACACGGAGTCCAGCAGCTCGGCACCGCCCTCGTTGCGGTGCGTCGTCATGCGCAGCGGGGCGCGGTAGGTGAGAGCGCGGCGCAGCAGGGACTTGCGGGTGCGCAGCGGCAGTTGCCTGGTGTCGGCGCCGTCCAGCCGCATCACGTCGAAGACGTAGTAGGTCACGGCGACGGGGCTGGCCTCGACGTCACTGCGCCGGGTGAGGCCCATGCGTTGCTGGAGGCGGGAGAAGTCGGTGCGGCCGTGCGAGAACGCGACGATCTCCCCGTCGATGGTGAAGTCCTCGCACTCCTGGGCCGCGAGCGCGTCGACGATCTCGGGGTACGTGGCGTTGATGCGGTTGCCCGACCGGGAGTACAGGCCGACGTGGTCCCCTTCGCGGACGGCCAGCGCGCGGATCCCGTCGAGTTTCCGTTCGAAGATCCAGTCGCCGGAGAACTCGCGCCGGTCGCTCAGTGTGGCGAGCATCGGCTCGGAGGCCAGCTCGACTCCGGGGCGGGCCGGGCGCAGCAGTCGCCGCTGGGCGTCGGGCAGCGTGCCGAGCAGCCCCGTCGTCATCGGCGCTCACTCCTCCGGGCCGTCGGCAGCCACCTGGGCGAGCGTGCGGCCGGTGCGGACGGAACGGGCGCGGCGGGGGTCCGGCGTACCCCGGCCGGACGAACCGGCGCCGTGCCCCTTTCCCGCCTTGACCAGCAGCCACGCCTCCTCGCCGCCGTCCTGCCCGTCGCGGAACCGGGTCAGCGCGTACTCGCCGCGCATCTTCGAGCCGTGCAGCCGGAACGTCGCGTGTCCGTGCTCCAGCGCCTCCTCGAAGGGGACGGGCCGGCCCCGGCGGTCGTGGCTCAGGGGCTCGTACGTGCCGTGCTCCCAGACGATGACGGTGCCACCGCCGTACTCGCCCCTGGGGATGACGCCCTCGAACTCCTCGTACTCCAGCGGATGGTCCTCGGTGGGGATGGCGAGCCGCCTGTCCTGCGGGTCACCGGGCGGGCCCTTCGGGACGGACCAGGACTTCAGTACGTCGCCCACCTGGAGCCGGAAGTCGAAGTGCATGCGTCGCGCGTCGTGGATCTGCACGACGAAACGGGGCTCCTCGTCGGGGGAGCCCTCGTGCTCCGGCCCGGGGGAGGGCTCCTCGGTCCGGGCGAAATCGCGCTTGCCCCGGTAGTCCCGGAGGCGGTCGTTCCCAGTCACGTCCGGGCGAGTACCCAGCGGGGTCCCTCGGAATCGCGTTCGCATACATGAACATCATCTTGCATATGAGACAGCCCGCCCCCGAAGATGACCCGTGGCCGTCGACCGCACGGTCGCACGAACGACCGAAGGGCGGGCAGGGACTGATGGGGTGGGACTCCGCGGCGATGCTGGTGGCGGCCGGTGTGGGGGCCGGGCTCGCGGGGTCGGTCGCGGGGCTGGCCTCGTTGTTCAGCTATCCCGCGCTGCTCGCGGTCGGGCTGCCGCCCGTCGCCGCCAACGTGACCAACACGGTGGCGCTGTTCTCCAACACGGTGGGCACGGCGGCCGGTTCGCGGACCGAGCTGCGCGGTCAGGGCGAACGGCTCGTACGGCTGGGGGGCATCGCCGCGCTCGGCGGCGGAGTCGGTGCCGCTCTGCTGCTGGGTACCCCGTCCTCGGCGTTCGAGGCGGTCGTGCCGTGGCTCATCGCCCTCGGCTCGGTGCTGATCCTGGTGCGCGATCCCCTGCGGAGGATCGTGGTGTCACGGGCGCCGGAGCCCGGATCGGCCCGGCCGACCCTCCCGCTCACCTGCGCGGTCCTACTCGTGGGCCTGTACGGCGGCTACTTCGGCGCGGCCGCCGGGGTGCTGATGCTGGCGGTGCTCTCGCTGTCCGCCGCCGAACCGCTCGCAGTGACGAACGCGGTGAAGAACATCGCGACCGGGGCGGCCAACCTGACCGCGGCCGTCGCGTACGCCGTCGTGGCGCCGGTGGACTGGATCGCCGCCGTGGTCCTCGGGCTCGGCGCCCTGATGGGCAGCTGGGTCGGACCCCTGCTCGTACGGCGGCTGCCCGAGACCCCGTTGCGGATCGTCATCGCCCTCGCCGGGCTCGGCCTGGCCGGCACCCTGTGGTACCAGGCCCGGGCCTGAGTCACCGTACGGCGAGTTCGGCCTCCAGGCGGACCGGCACCGGTGTACTCACAGCAGCGACGTCGACCCCGACCTCGGACGCCGTCTCCGAAACCGCCGGAGCCACCATGCTGTCGGCAGCCGCGTTCGTCGTCGACGGGATCACCAGCACGGCACGCGAACCCGTGCGCTCCTCCCGCGTCCGCAGCAGCCACGCGATGTCCCGGCCGAAGGACCACAGCAGCGAACCGAGGGCCACGGCGACGAGGGCGAACGTCGCTTCGTACGGGAGCCATCCGGACGCCGCCGCCAGCAGCACGACGCCCTGGACCGCCGCCACCGTCTTGCGCGCCATGCTGTGCGGCAGCGACCCGTTCAGCCACGGCATCACCCGCGCCGCCGCCACGAACCCGTACCGCATCAGACCGATCAGCAGCACCCACGGGCCGAGCGCCATCGACACGTACACGCTCAGCACCAGGATCAGGAACGCGTCGACCTCCATGTCGAAGCGCGCGCCCAGGGGCGTCGACGTCCCCGTGCGGCGGGCCACCTTGCCGTCCACGCCGTCCAGGATCAACGCCACGGCTGTCAGGCCCACGAACAACGAGACCGGCGGGGAGCTCTGGAAGGAGTCGGCCACCAGGGCCGTGACCCCGCCGACGAGTATCGCCCGGCCGAGCGTGACGCGGTTGGCCGGACCGAAGGAGCGGGGCCGGGTGCGGCGCAGGGCCCGGTTCAGGACCGCCCAGGTGGCGAGCGCGAACGCCAGACCCGTCAGCCAGCCCGCAGGGCCCATCCCGATCGCCGCGCCCAGGAAAGAGAGGAGCAGGAGCTGCGCACCCGCGCCCACCGCCGTCTCCTGGAACAACGGCCGTGCGTCGTACGTGTTGTTCAGGGCCACCGCATACCTTCCGAACGTGTGACAAAGTCGATCATCGCCGCGTACCGTGTGCGCGACTCCCACCGCTGCGTACGTGGAGAAACGTCCGACCGTTCAGAGGGACCCACATGAAACACACAGTCCGCTCCTTCTGGCTCCGCTCGCCCGGCCAGGGGGAGATACGGGAGACCACGGCCGATGAGCCCGGTGAGGGAGAGGTCCTTGTGAGGGCTCTGTGTTCCGGGGTGAGCCGGGGCACCGAGACGCTTGTTTTCCGAGGTGGCGTGCCCGAGAGTCAGTACGCCGCGATGCGCGCTCCCTTCCAGGAGGGCGAGTTTCCCGGGCCCGTGAAGTATGGCTACCTCAGCGTCGGACGGGTGGAGGAGGGTCCCGTCGAGCTCGTCGGGCGGACCGTCTTCTGTCTGTATCCGCACCAGACCCGGTACGTCGTGCCCGCGAGCACCGTGACCGTCGTACCGGAGAACGTGCCCGCCACGCGTGCCATCCTCGCCGGGACCGTCGAGACCGCGGTCAACGCCCTGTGGGACGCGGCGCCGCTCATCGGCGACCGGATCGCCGTGGTCGGGGGCGGCATGGTCGGGTGTTCCGTCGCCGCCCTGCTGGGCAGGTACCCGGGTGTGCGTGTCCAACTCGTCGACGCCGATCCCGCCCGCGCCGACATCGCCCGCGCGCTCGGGGTCGACTTCGCGCTGCCGGCCGACGCGCTCGGGGAGTGCGACCTCGTCGTGCACGCCAGCGCCACCGAGCAGGGGCTCGCGCGGTCGCTGGAACTCCTGCGCGACGAGGGCACGGTGCTCGAGCTCAGCTGGTACGGCGACCGACGGGTCTGTCTGCCGCTCGGCGAGGCCTTCCACTCACGGCGGCTCACCGTGCGCAGCAGCCAGGTGGGCGCCGTCTCCCCGGCACGGCGCGCCAGCCGTACGTACGCCGACCGCCTCGCGCTCGCCCTCGACCTGCTCGCCGACCCCGCCTTCGACGCGCTCGTCACGGGGGAGTGCCGCTTCGAGGAACTGCCCGAGGTGATGCCCGCACTCGCGTCCGGTGAACTGCCCGGACTGTGCCATCGCGTGCTGTACGACACCGAATGAGCCACACGCCCGGTCCGGAGCCCCGAACAGGCAGAACGGAAGCCTGACCTCCAAAGAAACAGCAAAAGAGGTCTGAACAACGGGTCCGGACCAGCCGTACTACACGGCATGCCCCGGCCGGGGGCAGACGCACCGCACTGGAGGGTCGTCCGTTGTTCAGCATCACTGTCCGCGATCACATCATGATCGCCCACAGCTTCCGCGGGGAGGTCTTCGGACCCGCGCAGCGCCTGCACGGCGCCACGTTCCTCGTGGACGCCACCTTCCGGCGCGCCGAGCTGGACGACGACAACATCGTCGTCGACATCGGGCTGGCCACACAGGAGCTCGGGGCCGTGGTGAGCGAGTTGAACTACCGCAACCTCGACAACGAGCCGGACTTCGCGAACACCAACACTTCGACGGAGTTCCTCGCCAAGGTCATCGCCGACCGCCTCGCCGAGCGCATCCACAAGGGAGCCATGGGCGAGGGCGCCAAGGGCCTCGCGGGCATCACCGTCACTCTCCACGAGTCGCACATCGCCTGGGCGAGTTACGAGCGTGGCCTGTGACCGACATGACCATCGACCAGGCGACGGCCGGCGCTGCCCGGGCACCCCGTGACGGACAGGCGAGGCTCGACTACGTTCCCGTCCAGAACGTGGCGCTCAAGAAGGCCGAGATCCTCCCCATGTCCCTGCGCTCCGTGCACTTCGTCATGCCGGGCGGTGTCGACGACCTGTCCCGGCCCAGTGGCGGCAACGCCTACGACCGCCGAATATGCCTCGACCTGCCCGGTTTCGGGTGGCAGGTCGAGAAGCACATGATCGACGGCAACTGGCCCCGGCCCGGCGCGGGCGCCCGCGCCGAACTCGCCCGCACCCTGGCGGACCTGCCCGACGGCACCGTCGTCCTCCTCGACGGGCTCGTCGCCTGCGGTGTCCCCGAGATCGTGGTCCCCGAGGCCGAACGGCTGTGCCTGGCCGTGCTCGTGCACCTGCCGCTCGCCGACGAGACCGGCCTGAAGCCCGAGGAGGCCGCCGAACTCGACGCGCTGGAGCGGACCACCCTGCGGGCCGTGCCCGCCGTGATCGCCACCAGCGACTGGGCCGTACGACGCATCGTGTCCCACCACGGGCTCGCCCCCGAGCGCGTCCACGTCGCCGCCCCCGGCGCCGACATCGCGCCCCTCGCCTCCGGCACCGACGGCGTCTCCCGGCTGCTGTGCGTCGCGGCGGTGACCCCGCGCAAGGGACAGCACCGGCTGGTGGAGGCCCTCGCGGCCGTCACCGAACTGCCGTGGAGCTGTGTGCTGGTGGGCGGACTCGAACAGGACCCCCAGTACGTCGACCACATCCGCGCCCTCATCGAGCGGTTCGGCCTCCAGGACCGGCTGCACCTGGCGGGCCCGCAGGCCGGCGCCGAACTCGACGCCAGCTACGCCTCCGCCGACCTCATGGTCCTCACCTCCTACGCGGAGACCTACGGCATGGCCGTCACCGAGGCCCTCGCCCGAGGCATCCCCGTGCTGGCCACGGACGTCGGCGGACTGCCCGAGGCCGTGGGCCGCGCCCCCGACGGAGGGGTGCCCGGCATCCTCGTACCGCCGGAGAACCCCGCGGCCATCGCGGCCGAACTGCGCGGCTGGTTCGGCGAGGCCGACGTACGGCGCCGCCTCAAGGCCGCCGCCCGTGGCCGCCGGGCCGCGCTGGACGGCTGGGCCAGGACGGCCCGCAGCCTGGCCGGAGTACTGGGACGACTGCGCCACGAACCACGGAAGGCGGCGTGAGATGAGTACGACGACACCCGCTCCGGTCACCGGAGCCGACTCGGCTTCCACAGGGGCCAGCCTGAGCCTCGCCGGACGCGGTGAGGGAACCGCCGCAGCTCCGAGCGCGCCACCCGAGGAACACGGATACGCGCCCCAGTGGCTTGAGTTGCGTGAGCCCGCCGACGCCGCCGCCCGCGCCGCCGACCTCCTCGACCCGCTGCGCATCCGGCTCGCGAACCTGCCGGGACGGGCCACGGGCCTGGTCGTCCACGACCTCGGTTGCGGCACCGGCTCGATGGGCCGCTGGCTCGCGCCCCGCATCGACGGAGCCCAGCGGTGGGTGCTGCACGACCACGACGCGGACCTGCTGCGCCTGGCCACCGCGCGGGCACCCCGTGCGGCGGGCGACGGCAGCCCCGTCACGGTCACCACGCGACGCGGTGACCTCGCGCGGCTGACGGCGGCAGACCTGGCCGGTGCCTCGCTCGTCACGGCCTCCGCCCTGCTCGACGTCCTCACCCGGGACGAGATCGGCGCGCTGGCCGAGGCCTGTGTGGGCGTCGGCTGCCCGGTCCTGCTGACGCTGTCCGTGGCCGGCCGGGTGGAGTTCACGCCCTCGCACCCCCTGGACACCGAGATCGCCGACGCCTTCAACGCCCACCAGCGGCGGGGCGATCTGCTCGGCCCCGACGCGGTCACCGTGGCCTGCGAGGCCTTCTCCGAGCGGGGCGCGACCGTGCGGCTGCACCCGAGCGCCTGGAAACTCGGCCCGGAGCACGCCGCGTTGACGCAGGAGTGGCTGCGCGGCTGGGTCGGCGCCGCGATCGAACAGCGCCCCGAGCTCAAGGAGCGCGCCGAGGCGTACCTGGAGCAGCGACTGGAACAGTGCGCTGCGGGCGAGCTGCGGGTGGTGGTCCACCACAGCGACCTCCTCGCCCTGCCCCGGATGACGGGCGGGACGTCATGAGCGCGCCGGTGGAGGAAGCGGTCGAGACACATCGACGGGTCGGCGCCGAACGCGTCGCACCGCGTGGGGTACGGACGTGCCGCACGCCGGACGCCGCCCTCCCCGACGTGACCCTGCGCACCTGCTCCTCCACCACGAACCCGCGCAGGGCGGTCCCGTCCGACGCCGATCCGCGCACGGCGGCCGTGCCGGACCCGCTCCGGCAGGAGGCGCCCGCCGCCGAACAGCCGGCGGCCGGGGCCCGCCCCACCGCGAAGGTGCTCCGCGCCCTGCGCACCCACTTCGGCACCCTCGCCGGGACCGCCATCATGGGCGTACTGGTCTGGCGGCTCGGCACCGGTGTCTTCCTCGACGGGCTGCGGCGCGTCGACGCCCTGACCCTGACCGCCGCGCTCGCCATCGGCGCGGTCACCACCGTGTTCAGCGCCTGGCGCTGGTGCGTGGTGGCACGCGGACTGGGCATCCGGCTGCCGCTGGGCCCCGCCGTCGCGGACTACTACCGCGCGCTGTTCCTCAACGCGGCCCTGCCCGGCGGCGTCCTCGGGGACGTCCACCGTGCCGTACGGCACGGGCAGAGCTCCGGCGACATGGGGCGCGGCGTGCGCGCGGTCGTCCTGGAACGGACCGCGGGACAGGTCGCGCTGGCCATGGTCGGCGTAACGGTCCTGCTGACCCAGCCCTCCCCGGTGCTGGCCCAGACCCGCCGGGGCACCGCCCTGCTGGGCCTCGCCGCGCTGGGCGCGCTCGCGATCTGGGCGGCGGTCCGAATGGGTCGCACCACCGGGCCCTCACGCCGGGGCCGCGCCCTGCGCGCGCTGCTCGTCGAGGCGCGTGGCGCCCTGCTCGGCCGCGGCAACTGGCCCGCCGTGGTGATCTCGTCCGTGGCGGTGCTCGCCGGATACGTCGCGACGTTCCTGCTCGCCGCCCGGGCCGCCGGAACCGGCGCCTCCACGGCCGAACTGGTGCCGCTCGCGGTGCTGGCGCTGCTCGCCATGGCCCTGCCGCTGAACGTCGGCGGCTGGGGCCCCCGGGAGGGCGTCACCGCCTGGTCGTTCGCGGCGGCGGGCCTCGGCGCCTCCCAGGGGCTGACCGTGGCCGTGGTGTACGGCGTGCTCAGCTTCGCGGCCGCCCTGCCCGGCGTGTTCGTACTGGTCGCGCGCTGGTATCAGGCCCTGCGCGCGAAGAGGGTCCGTCAGGAGGAGGCGACCACGGAGAAGTACGCCCCGAAGGACTCCACCAGCTCCGCCAGAAGCTCCTTGCCCTTCACGGCGGACGCCATCGAAGGACGGCCGATGACACCGGACTCGGTGTAGGCCGGCATACCGAGGGAGAGGAGATGACGGCGGTCGTCGGCAAGCAGATCGGCGCTTTCGTAACCGGGCCGGACCAATTCGGGATGGCAATGCAGAAGTATGGAGGTCTCAATTTCTCCCGCATGCATATCACTGAGCAGCGAGGTCTCGACACCCGCCCGTTCCCGCGCGGCGTCCCAGTCCTCCATCGCCGGGAAGAGCGCCATGCGATGTCCCTCGGCGGTGGATTCCTGTACCACGTTTCCCAGGACGTAATTCCCGCCGTGCCCGTTGACCACCACCAGCGCCTCGACACCCGACCGGCGCAGGGAGGCCGCGATGTCCCGTACGACGGCGTGCAGGGTCACGGCGGAGATGCTCACCGTCCCCGGCCAGGCAGCGTGCTCGTGCGAGCAGGAGATGGTCACGGGCGGCAGCAGGTGCACCGGGTACGCCGCGGCGACCTCCCGGGCTATCGCACAGGCGACCAGCGTGTCGGTGGCGAGCGGCAGGTACGGACCGTGCTGTTCGAGGCTTCCGACGGGAAGCACGGCGACCTGCCGGGCCACGCCCGCTCCTCGCTCCCGTACGTCCTCGGTGGTGTCCGCCGGCACCAGAGCGGATACCGTCGGCAGCGGCTTCTGTGGAGTCGGCTGCGTTCCCGAACTGCTCATGTTTTCCCGGCCTTTCGTGTCTGTTGATGCTCCGGCATCTTCGCATGACGCCACGGTTTACCAGATAGGAACCAGATCATGACCGAAACTGTTGACGTACTCGGCGCGAATGCCCAGTCCTCCGGTGCCGTACGCGTGGTGAATGCGCCCCTGCCCACCGTGTACGGCGATTTCGAGGCCGTCGGCTATCTCGACCAGGACCGCGGTGAGGAACAAGTCGCGCTCGTGTACGGCGACATCAGTGCCGCCGGAGGTGAGGGAATTCTCACGCGACTGCACTCGGAGTGCCTGACCGGTGACGCGTTCGGGTCCCAGCACTGCGAGTGCGGCGACCAGCTCGACAGCGCGCTGCGGTCCATCGTGGCCGAGGGCCGGGGCATCCTCGTCTATCTGCGCGGGCACGAGGGCCGTGGCATCGGCCTCCTCGCCAAGCTGCAGGCGATGAAGCTCCAGTCGGAGGGCCTCGACACGGTGGAGGCGAACATCGCGCTCGGGCTGCCGGTGGACGCCCGTGACTACCGGGTCGCGGCGGAGATGCTGCACGATCTCGGTGTGCGGTCGGTGCGGCTGATGTCGAACAACCCGCGCAAGCGGGAGGCGTTGCTGCGGCACGGGATCCAGGTGTCCGAGCAGGTGCCGTTGCTGATCACTCCGTGTGAGGACAACATCGCGTATCTGCGGACCAAGGCGGAGCGGTTGGACCACTATCTGCCTCACCTGGAGGCTGCGGTTCGTTCTTCTTGAGGCTGCTTGCTGTCTGCGGGTTGAACGTGGTTGCTCGCGCCCACGCGGCGGAGCCGCATATTCAGGACAGCCCCGCGCCCCTTTCAGGGGCGCGGCCTCGCCCTCGCGCCGCCGCATGAACCGTCCCCGGCCGTGGAAGACCTGACTGAGGTCGAACAGACAACCGGGGAAAGGGGCCGTGCCCGTGACGCAGGAGCTCCTCCGCGCACGCGTCGTCGTCATCGGCGGCGGTGTGATGGGCACGAGCATCGCCTACCACCTCGCTCGCGCCGGCGTGCCCGACGTCGTGGTCGTCGAGCGTGACGAGCTGGCCTCCGGCTCGACCGCACGGGCCGCGGGCGGTGTCCGCGCCCAGTTCTCCGACGAGCTCAACATCCAGCTCGGCGCCCGCAGCCTGGAGGCGTTCGCGCGCTTCGGCGAGGAGCCGGGCCACGACATCGGGCTGCACCGCGTCGGCTACCTCTTCCTGCTGTCGACCGAGGCGGAGGTCGCCGCCTTCGAGGCGGGCGTCCGGCTGCAGAACTCCCTCGGCGTGCCCAGCCGCCTGCTCGACCCGGCCGAGGCCCGGGCGCTGTCCCCGCTGATCACCACCGACGGCCTGCTGGCCGCCGCGTTCTCGCCCGACGACGGGCACTGCACCCCCGAGTCCGTGGTCCACGGCTACGCGGCGGGAGCCCGCCGCCACGGCGCGACCGTGCTGCGGCACTGCGAGGTCACCGGCATCGAGACCCGCGGCGACACCATCACGGCGGTGACCACCAGCCACGGCCGCATCACCACCGACACCGTCGTGTGCGCGGCCGGACCCTGGTCCCGGGCCGTGGGAGCCATGGCGGGCGTCGACCTCCCGGTGGAGCCGCTGCGCCGTCAGATCGCCGTCACCGAGCCGGTCCCGGACCTGCCGCCGGACCTCCCCATGACGATCGACTTCCATAGCAGCTTCTACTTCCACGCCGAGGGCCCCGGCCTCCTCGTCGGCATGTCCGACCCCGACGAGACCCCCGGCTTCGCCACGGAGACCCACGACCGCTGGATCCCCCGCCTGTACGAGGCCATGGAACAACGCGCACCGGGCCTGCTCGACCTGCGCCGCACGGGCGGCTGGGCGGGGCTGTACGAGATCACCCCGGACCACAACGCGCTCATCGGCGAGGCGCGTTCCTGCTCCCGCTTCCTGTACGCCACCGGGTTCTCCGGTCACGGATTCCTTCAGGGCCCGGCCGTCGGCGAGGTGGTCCGCGACCTGTACCTGGGCCGCGTACCCTTCGTCGACATCAGCCCCCTGAGCGTCGACCGGTTCGCCGCCGACGCCGCGCGCCCGGAGGTCAACCTGGTATGACCCAGCTCCACCTGTGGCTCCGCCACGAGTTCCGTACCACCGAACGCCGTACCCCGATCGTCCCCTCGGACGCCGCGCGGCTCGTCGAGAACGGCATCACGCTGACGGTGGAGGAGTCGCCCCAGCGGATCTTCCCGATCGAGGAGTACGAGGCGGTCGGGTGCCGTGTCACGGCGGCGGGCTCCTGGATCACGGCACCCCGTGAGGCGGTGATCGTCGGGCTCAAGGAACTCCCCGACGAACCCGCCGAGTTGACCCACCGCCACATCTTCTTCGGGCACGCGTACAAGGGGCAGCCCGGGGCCCAGGCGCTGCTGCACCGGTTCGTCGCCGGTGGCGGATCGCTGCTCGACCTGGAGTACCTGGTCGACGACGAGGGCCGCCGGCTCGCCGCCTTCGGGTACTGGGCCGGATACATCGGCGCGGCCCTCGCCGTGCTGCACCACCGGGGCGTGCTCGACACTCCGCTGCGGCCCACGGACAGGGAGGAACTGGAGGAACGGCTCCGCGCGTCCCCGGGGAAGGTGGACGCGCTGGTGATCGGCGCGCTGGGCCGCAGCGGACGTGGGGCGCGTGTCGCGCTCGGCGAGGCCGGGATCATCCCGACCAGCTGGGACCTGGCCGAGACCCGCGACCTGGACCGGCGGGCCCTCCTCGACCACGAGCTGATGGTCAACACGGTGCTGACGACCCGGCCGGTGCCGCCCTTCCTGACGGACAAGGACCTGGACGAGCCCGACCGCAGACTGCGCACACTCTCGGACGTCACGGTCGACGTCGGCTCACCCATGAACGTCCTGCCGGTCTACGACACGACCACGGACTGGGAACACCCCGTGCGGCGCCTGCGCGAGCGGCCCCCGCTCGACCTCATCGCCATCGACAATCTGCCGTCCCTGCTGCCGCGCGAGGCCAGCACCGACTTCTCGGGCTCACTGTTGACACAGTTGCTGGACTTCGGCGTCACCGGGCCGTGGGGCCGCTGCCTGGCCCGCTTCCACGAGGCGTTGCGTGAATCCGGTATCGCAGGAGGGGAGTTCGACGATGACTGAGGGCGCGAGCGGGACCGCGAACGTGGCCGTCCCCGCGAGCGGTACGGTCCACTGGATCGGTGCGGGACTGTCCACGGGCAGCGGCCTCGCCGCCCTGTGTATCGCCGCCGACCGCGTACGGCTCTGGCACCGCACGGAGGAACGGGGGGCGGACGCCCTGGCGGCCCTGGGGCTGACGGGCCGCGCCGAGCCCCGCGGGTACTCGCTCCCCGCGCTCGCGGCCGAACTCGCCCCGGGAGACGTGGTCGTCTCCATGCTCCCGGCCCCGGAACACGGACCGCTGCTGGCCACCGCCATCGAGCGGCGGGCCCACTTCGCCTGCTCCAGCTACGTCTCCGACGCGGTCCTCGCCCAGGTGCCGGCGGCCGAGTCCTCCGGCCTGACCGTCCTCACCGAGGCCGGCCTGGACCCCGGCATCGACCACCTGTTCGCGCACAGCCTGGTCGCGCGGGCCGAGCGGGCGGTGGGCGCCGACACGGCGGCCACGTACACCCTCACCTCGTACTGCGGCGGCATCCCGGCCGTGCCGAACGACTTCAAGTACCGCTTCAGCTGGGCGCCGGCCGGGGTGCTGGGCGCCCTGCGCGCACCGGCCCGCTACATCGAGGACGGCGCCGAGACGACGGCGGCCCGCCCCTGGGAGGCGACCCGGCCCCACGTGATCGACGGTGAGACCTTCGAGGCGTACCCCAACCGCGACAGCGTCCCGTTCGTCGCGCAGTACGCCCTCCCCGCCGCCTGGAAGCCCCGCACCTTCGTCCGCGGCACCCTCCGCCTCGACGGCTGGCTGACGGCCTGGGCGCCGGTCTTCGCGGAGCTGGAGCGCGGCGACGACGAGCGCATCGCCGCGCTGGCCCGCGAGCTGGCGGCGACGCACCCCACCACCGACGACGACCGTGACCGTGTCGTCCTCGCGGTGTCCCTCGACGTGACGGGCGGGTCGGGCGAGACGTGGTCGGGCCGTTACCTGCTCGACGCCGTCGGCTCCGCCGAGGAGAGCGCCATGGCGCGCTGCGTCTCCCGGCCCCTGGCCCTCGGCATAGGGCACATCCTCGACGGCTCCCTCCCGCCGGGGCTCAGCAGGGCGGCGGAGACTGCTGAGCGGTCGGAGGAGTGGTTGGCCGAACTGGCAAGTGACGGCGTCGAGTTCACGTTCCAGGAGGGAGCGGGCTGAGCCGCCTGTTCCGGAGGGAGCGGGCTGAGCCGCCCGCTCCCGGAAGCCCCCGCTGCCTCAGCCCACCACCGCCTCGTACACCAGTCGCCGCAGATCGAGGATGACCGTGCTGGAGGAGGTCGGCCGCAGCTGCGTCATGAACTGGGCCGTCAGGTCCCGCTCCGGGTCGACCCAGAAGGTCGTCGTGGCGACGCCGCTCCAGCCGAACGTGCCCCGGGGGAACGGGGTGTCGGTCGCCTCGGGATCGATGACGACGGACACCCCCAGGCCGAAGCCCACGCCCGCGTTGGTCGGCAGCTGGTGAGGTGCGCTGCCGAAGGAGCGCAGGTCCGCGTTGCCCGGGAGCTGGTTGGAGGCCATGGTCTCCACGGACTCCGGGGAGAGCAGGCGGGTGCCGTCGAGTTCGCCGCGGCGGCGCAGGAACTCCATGAAGCGGTGGAAGTCCTGGGCCGTGGCCGCCATGCCCCCGCTGCCGGACAGGAAGCGCGGGCGGCCGTGCAGCGGGAGGCCGGGGATCGGGGTGATGCCGCCGGTGTCCGCCTCCCCGTACAACTCCGAGAGCCGCGGGGCCTGTTCGGGGGTGATGGACAGACCCGAGTCCGTCATGCCCAGCGGGCCGAAGATCCGCTCGGTGAAGAACTCGTCGAGGTCCCGGCCGGAGACCACCTCGATGACGCGGCCGAGGACGTTCGAGGAGACCGAGTAGTTCCACTGCGTGCCCGGCTCGAACTGCAGCGGCAGGCTCGCGTACACGTCGCACGTACGGGCGAGGTCGGCGCCCGAGGGGACGGAGTTCTCCAGGCCCGCGTCGCGGTAGAGGGCGTCGACCGGGTGGGAGTGGTAGAAGCCGAACGTCAGGCCCGAGGTGTGGGTCATGAGGTGGCGGACCAGGAGCGGCTGCTGCGCCGGGCGGGTGACGGTCTCGGTACCGGAGCCCGACTCGTACACCCGCGGTTCGGCGAAGGCCGGGATGTACCGGGACACCGGGTCGTCCAGACCCAGGAGGCCCTCCTCGACCAGCATCAGCGCGGCAACCGACGTGACAGGCTTGGTCATCGAGTAGATCCGCCAGATGGTGTCGCTCTCCACGGGCAGCCCGGCCTCGCGGTCGCGGTGGCCGTACGCCGTGAGGTGGGCGACCTGGCCGTGCCGGGCGACGGAGACGAGGTAGCCCGGCAGCCGGCCGTCGTCGACCAGGCGGGCGAAGTGCTCGTCCAGCCGGGCCAGGCCCTTCGGGTCGAGGCCGACCGACCTCGGCTCCACCTCTTGTCGCAGTCGTCCCATGACTCACCTCCGGTGCGGCCCGGGCGCTCCCGCGACCCGGGCCACGCTCTTCGCTCCGGCTCGACGGTCCGATCCGCTCCACGGCTCACGAACCGTCCTTCCTCTCATGGTCCCTTACGGACGGTGAGTCAACCCTCGTGGGGGCCACCGGTCCGGGCAGCCTGGAGCAGAGCGCGCCGCCGAGCGCCGCCCCGCACGCCAGTGCCATGAGCGCGGGCCCGGGCGCCATCCCGCCCGGCACACCGACCACCCGGCCGGACACCCCGGCCGCCCCGCCGGACACGCCGACCACCGCGGTGGCCACCGCCACCCCGAGCGTCGGGCCGATGTTCAGCGCGGTCTGCTGGAGCCCGCCCGCCACCCCGGCCGATTCCGCCGGGACGTCCCGTACGACGACCGCCGTCGCCGTCACCATCACGGCACCGAAACCGGCCCCCACCAGCAGGAAGCCGCCGCTGATGCCGACTGCCGGCGTGCCCGCGCCGATCCGGGACAGCACGAGGACGCCGAGGGTCAGGAGCCCCATTCCCGCGAGCGCCGTCGGACGGGCACCCCATCGGCGCAGCAGCACGGCGGCGAGCGGCGCGGCCGGCACCATCGCCACGGCTCCCGGCAGCGCGGTCAGGCTCGTGCGCAGCGGATCCATGCCGAGGACGTCCTGCAGGGCGTAGCTGCTGACGAACATCGTGCCGAGCATCGCGGCCGACGCGGCCACGAGCACACCGAGCGCCGCACCGACGGTCGCCGAGCCCAGCACCCCGGGCGGCAGCAGGGGATCGGCGGTGCGCCGCTCCCGGCGTACGAACGCGACGGCCGCGCCCGCCGTGGCGAGCAGCCCGAGCACCGTCCCCGCCGTGAGGCCCCCGGCCGTCGCGCCGACCAGCGTGTGCACCAGAGCCCCGAGGGCCACCGCGAGCAGACCGGCACCGGGCAGGTCGAGGCCCACGGCGCCGGTCCGCCGCCGGGCCGGGGCCCGCACGGTCAGCGCCGCCAGGCCCAGCACGAGCGCCGGCACGACATTAAGGAAGAACACCGACCGCCAGCCCAGATGGGTGACCAGCACCCCGCCGACCAGGGGACCGGCCGCGGCCGCCACCCCGATGGCACTGGTGCGCAGCGCGAGCGGCATCCCCAGCCGGTCGGGCGGGTACACGGCGCGCAGCATGCCCAGGGTGGCGGGCTGCAGCAGTGCGCCGAAGACGCCCTGGGCCACCCGCAGCGCGATCACCCAGCCGACGCCGGACGCGCACCCGATGCCCGCCGACGCCGCTCCGAACCCCAGCATCCCGACGGCGAACACCCGGTGGTGACCGTGGCGGTCCCCGAGACGCCCCGCGAAGACCAGCAGGCTCGCCACCGCGATGAGGTAGGCGGTGCTGGTCCACTGCACCTGGGTGAAGGAGGCGCGCAGGTCGCGCTGGAGAGTGGGCTGCGCGATGGTGAGCACCGTTCCGTCGAGGGCGACGATCACGGCGCCGAGCACGCTGCTCGCGAGGGTGAGGCGGCGGTGCGGTGCCGCGGTTCCGGTCGGCGCCATCGCTCCGTCCGCCGCTGTCGGCGCCCTCATCCTTCCTGCCCCAGATGGGCGTCCAGCGCGGTGCGAAGGAGGGGTGCGACGTCGTCGGCGCCCGTCGTCAGCTGGAGGCTGCCCCAGGTCCACAGCTGGGCGATGCCGTACAGGTTCGCGAGGAGCGAGCCCGAGACGAGGCGGGCGTCGGCGTCCGGGCGGGCGCGGCCGACGAGGTCCGTCAGCAGTGCGAAGAGCGGCAGGCTCGTGTCCCGCAGCCCCAACGCGTTGCTCTCCAGCAGGTCGTGACGGAACATCAGCTCGTGCATGCCCCGTCGGGTGAGCGCGAAGTCCAGGTACACGCGCCCCAGCGTCGCCAGTTGCTCGCGCGGGCTCGCCGTGCCGTCGCCGATCGCGGCCGCGCCCCTGGCGGACAGGTCCTCGAAACCCCGGCGCGCGATGGCGGACAACAGCTCCAGGTGGGTGGGGAAGTAACGGCGGGGCGCCCCGTGCGAGACGCCCGCACGACGGGCGATCTCCCTGAGGGACAGCGCCTGCACGCCTTCCGCGGTCACCAGTTCGACGCCGACCTCGATCAGACGGGTGCGCAGCCCGCCGTCCTGTTCACTGGCAGATGGCATAGACAGTGTCTACCACCGAGGGGTAGACACTGTCTACGCGGAATTCCCGGCGGCCACCGGCCGTTGATCAGACATGACCCAGGACGCGAAGGAAGCCGACGGCGTGCCCGACGCCGCGCGCGACGCGCAGAACGCACTGCTCGGGCTGCTCTCCGAGTACAAGGGCGGGGTACTGGTGACCCTCAAGGCCGACGGCCGCCCCCAGCTCTCCAACGTCAACCACGCGTACTACCCCGACGAGCGGACGGTGCGCGTCTCGATCACGGACTCCCGGGCCAAGACCCGCAACATGCGCCGGGACCCCCGGGTGTCGTACCACGTGACCAGCGAGGACCGGTGGGCGTACACGGTCGTCGAGGGCACGGCCGATCTGACCCCGGTCGCCGAGGACCCGTACGACGAGACGGTCGAGGAGCTCATCCGGCTCTACCGGGACGTCAGCGGCGAGCACCCCGACTGGGACGACTACCGAGCGGCCATGGTCCGCGACCGACGGCTCGTCCTGCGGCTCAGGGTGGAGCGGGCGTACGGGGCGCCCAGACGCTAGGCTCTGCCCGGTATCCCGCTAGGTCCCACGTACGTGTCTTTCCGAACTGTCTGAAAGGGCTGGTCGTGACGCTCGGCATGGTGCTCGGTCTGGTGCTCGGCGACGTCGCCTCGCGCGCTTCGACGCGGGAGCCCTGAGGACCCGTCCGCTCTGATGCCCCCGCCCGTGCCGCAGCACGGGCCCTCAGTGCTGCTCCTCGTCGAAGTGCGGCTTCGTACCCCGCACGTTCGAACACGAGGAGTACGTGGTGTCCACGATCCGCTGGACCGAAGACCGCACCCCCCGATCCGCCCGATGGCACTCCGAGAACGCGACGCCGCCGCCCGGCCGGATCGTCGTCGCGGACGACCGCATGAACGCCGCCACCGCCCACCGACTGGCCTGCGAGGGCTCGGCGTTGCTGTGGCGCGGCGACTTCCACAACGCCCGCAGGCTCCTTCAGGCGATGGGCCGTCGCGTCGACCGGAAACGTCCCGGTCACGGTGACAGCCCCGCGGAGTCCTTCCACCTGTACCGCCGTTCCCGCCGCCACCGCGCCCGTGTGCTGGGCAGGCTCCTGGTGCTGCTGGAGGACGACCACTCCCTGGCCCTTCGCCGGGCCCCGGACACACGCCGGGCGTGCGCCGAGGCGTACGGGACGCCGCACGGGCCGATGGCGGTCTCCCTCACCGAGCTGCTGGGGGTGATCGGCGCGCACCAGTGGCGCACGAACGGCGTCGAGGTACCGGCCCTCGGCGCTCGGGTTCATCCGCACTACGGTGTGTTCTCCCCGGTCAGGGGCGAGTACGTCGACCTGGTCGCGCGGGCGCCCCTCCCGGGGAGCCCGGGTGTCGCGTTCGACCTCGGCACGGGTACGGGCGTGCTCGCGGCCGTGCTGGCCCGCCGGGGGAGCGGCCGCGTCGTCGCCACCGACATCAACCCGCGCGCCCTGGCCTGCGCGCGCGACAACGTCCGCCGGCTGCGCCTCACGGGGCGTGTCGAGGTGGTCGAGGGCCCCTGTCTCTATCCCGACGGGCGTGCCGACCTGGTGGTCTGCAACCCGCCCTGGGTTCCCGCGCGCCCCACCTCCGACGTCGAGTACGGCGTGTACGACCGGGACGGGGACATGCTCCGCCGCTTCCTCGACGGTCTGGCCGCCCACCTCCGACCCGGAGGCGAGGGCTGGCTCGTGCTGTCGGACCTGGCCGAGCGCCTGGGCCTCAGGACGCGCGGAGAGCTGATGGCCGGCATCGAGGCGGCCGGGTTGCGCGTGGTGGACCGGACCGACACCAGGCCCCGGCATCCCCGAGCCCGGGACATGGCGGATCCCCTCCACGCCGCCAGGGCGGCGGAGATCACGTCGCTCTGGCGTCTGGCCCGTCACTGATCACCGATCACGCGGCGAGTCCCCGAACCCCCATGGGCGTTCGGGGACTCGCCGCGTGATCAGGCCGCGACCGTCTCCCGGCCCGCCTTCTCACGCGAGGCGCGCTCGCCGAGGAGTTCCGTCGGGATCCGGTGGGTCTCGCGGGCGGTGAGGGCCGCGAGGACCGGCGGGACGCACAGGGCGGCGGTGAAGAGGGCCACGGCGGACCAGTCGTCACCGCCCGGGCCGGCGATCTGCGCGGCGAAGGTCACGGCGAACCCGGCGACCGCGAAACCGATCTGCGTGCCGATGGCCATGCCGGACAGGCGGACGCGGGTGGAGAACATCTCGCCGTAGAAGGAGGGCCAGATGCCGTTCGCCGCCGAGTAGACGACACCGAAGGTGAGGATGCCGAGAACCAGGACCAGCGGGTAGGAGCCGGTGGAGATCGCCCACAGGTAGACGAACATCATGACCGCGCTGCCGGCGGCGCCGATCAGGTAGACCGGGCGGCGGCCGATACGGTCGGACAGCACGGCCCACGCCGGGATCGCGCCGAGCGCGACGAGGTTGGCGAGCGCGCCCACCCACAGCATCGAGGAGCGGGACAGCCCGACCGCGTCGCTCGTGCCGTACGCGAGCGCCCACACCGTGAAGATCGTGGAGACCGAGGCGATCAGCGCGCCCGCGATCACCCGGAGCACGTCCGCCCAGTGCTCGCGCAGCAGGACGGCCAGCGGAAGCTTCACGACACCCTCGGACCGCGTCTGCTGGGTGAAGGCCGGAGTCTCCTCCAGGGTGCGCCGGATGACGTAGCCGACGACGGCGACACCGATGCTCAGCCAGAAGGGAACCCGCCAGCCCCAGGACAGCAGCTGGTCGTCGGGGAGCGCGGCGACCGGGATGAAGACCAGGGTGGCGAGCAGCTGCCCGCCCTGGGTGCCGCTGAGGGTGAAACTGGTGAAGAAGCCCCGGCGGTTCGGTGGCGCGTGTTCCAGGGTCATCGAGTTGGCGCTGGCCTGCTCGCCGGCCGCCGAGATGCCCTGCAGGACACGGCAGAGCACGAGGAGGACGGGCGCGAGCGTACCGACCTGGTCCCGCGTCGGCAGACAGCCGATGAGGAACGTCGACAGACCCATCAGGACGAGCGTGAAGACCATGATCTTCTTGCGGCCGAGCCGGTCACCGAAGTGTCCGAGGAAGAGTGCGCCGACCGGCCGCGCCGCGTAGGCGACGCCGAACGTGGCGAGCGACAGCAGGGTCGCCGTGGCCGGGTCGGACTCGTCGAAGAAGACCTCGGGGAAGATCAGCGCGGCGGCGCTGCCGTAGATGAAGAAGTCGTAGTACTCCAGGGCGCTGCCGATCCACGCGGCCGTCGCGGCCTTCTTCGGCTGGCCGGGTGGCGCGTCGAGGGGTGCGGCGGGGACAGACGACACGGCGTGCTCCTTCGAGGGAACTCCACCGTAGGTGGAGTGAGCGGAGGGGAGAGGTGCCGGATCCCTGGGGGTGACGGGTCGGCCGGGCCGGGCGCTACCCGGTTAATTAACCCACTGGATAGTTAGTAGTGGTTGGCCAGTGATGTTGCGCCGACGTTTCCCGGGTGTCAAGGGGTTCTGCGGAAGGGGCGCCGTCAGCCCCTGGTCCGCTCCGCCGTCAATCCGTGTCGGTCCGCCGTCAATCGGTGGTTCGGTCCGCCGTCAGGTACGCGATGACCATGTCGCCGAGCATGGTCCGGTAGTGCTCGCGCTGGCCGGCGGCGACCAGGTCACGGCCGAAGAGGGCGCCGAAGGTGTGCCGGTTGGAGACCCGGAAGAAGCAGAACGCGCTGATCATCGCGTGCAGGTCCACGGCGTCCACGTCCGCCGTGAACAGGCCCGACGTCCGGCCCGACTCCAGGATGCGGCGGATGACCTCCAGCGCCGGGGAGCCGATCTTCCCGAGCTCCTCGGACGCGGCGATGTGCTCGGCCTCGTGGATGTTCTCGATGCTGACCAGGCGGATGAAGTCGGGGTGCGCCTCGTGGTGGTCGAAGGTCAGCTCGGCGAGCCGCCGGATGGCCGCGACCGGGTCCAGGTGCTCGACGTCCAGTTCCTGCTCGGCCTGCCGGATCACGGAGTACGCGCGCTCCAGCACGGCCGTGAACAGCTGCTCCTTGCCGCCGAAGTAGTAGTAGATCATCCGCTTCGTGGTGCGGGTGCGGGCCGCGATCTCGTCGACGCGCGCCCCGGCGTACCCGGCACGGGCGAACTCCCTCGTCGCCACGTCGAGGATCTCGGCCTTCGTGCGGGCCGCGTCGCGCAGCCGCCCGCCGGAACGGGCCGGCTCTTCGACAGTGGTCATGGGGTTTCCTCGGATTCCTCGGGTTCCATCGGGCGGGAGGCGGGGGCCTTTCCCGGTCGGCCCCGGTGACCCCGATCGAGGTCCAGTGTCCGCGATGAAGGGCTTCCGGTGCCCGCGATTGTAGAAGCAGGTGTCTGTCGTTCCAGGGGGCGCGGGGCGTCCGGGTCTCTCCGGGCGGGGACCGGCCTCTTCCCAGGACTCCGGACGGGCTGATATGAGTAACGTACTAGTTCGTACATTAGTGAGCCGCTCGCAGGAGGCGCGCAGTGCCCCAGGACTCGTATCTCGTCGGTCTCATCGGGTCGGGCATCGGACCCTCGCTCAGCCCAGCGCTGCACGAGCGCGAGGCCGACCGGCAGGGCCTGCGCTACGTGTACCGCCTGATCGACATCCACACACTGGGCGTGGCCCCCGAAGCGGTGGGGGACCTCGTGCGCGCCGCCCGCGACCTCGGTTTCGACGGGCTGAACATCACGCATCCGTGCAAGCAGCTCGTCATCGAGCACCTCGACGCGCTCGCCCCCCAGGCCGAGGCGCTCGGCGCGGTCAACACCGTCGTCTTCGCGGACGGCCGAGCCATCGGCCACAACACGGACGTCACCGGCTTCGCGGCCTCCTTCGCCCGCGGCCTGCCCGACGTCCCGCTGGAGCGCGTGGTCCAGCTGGGCGCCGGAGGCGCGGGCGCGGCCGTCGCCCACGCCACGCTCACCCTCGGCGCGGAGCACGTCACCGTGGTGGACGCGATGCCGGACCGGGCCGCTGACCTCGCCGCGTCCCTGAACCGGCGCTTCGGTCCGGGCCGCGCGGCCGCGGCGTCTCTCGATGCCCTGCCCCGGCTGCTGGCCGGAGCCGACGGGGTCGTGCACGCGACGCCCACGGGGATGGCCGCGCATCCTGGGCTGCCGTTTCCCGCGGAGCTGCTGCGGTCGGGGTTGTGGGTTGCGGAGGTGGTGTACCGGCCGTTGGAGACGGAGCTGTTGCGGGCCGCGCGGGAGGTTGGCTGCGCCACGCTGGACGGGGGTGGGATGGCTGTTTTCCAGGCTGCGGACGCGTTCCGTCTGTTCACCGGCCGGGAGCCGGACGCTGGGCGGATGCTGGCGGACATTGGGGAGTTGGCCGGTGTTGCGAGTGTCCGTAACTGAGCGCCGTGCGGGTGATGCGGTAGTTCGGCTGCCGGTCGTTTGTGGCTGGTCGCGCCCACGCGGCGGAGCCGCACCGTGACACAGCCCCGCGCCCCCTTGGGGGCGCGCTGCCGGAACCCAAGTCTTGAAGGAGCACCGTCCATGCGTACCTCCATCGCCACCGTCTCCCTCAGCGGTTCCCTCACCGAGAAGCTCACGGCCGCCTCCCGGGCGGGCTTCGACGGGGTCGAGATCTTCGAGAACGATCTGCTCGCCAGCCCCCTCACCCCCGAGGACATCCGCGCCCGCTGTGCCGACCTGGGCCTGGGCATCGACCTCTACCAGCCGATGCGTGACGTCGAGGCCGTGCCGCCGGAGGAGTTCGCCCGCAACCTGCGGCGCGCCCGTCACAAGTTCGAACTGATGGGGCGCCTCGGCGCCGACACCGTCCTCGTCTGCTCCAGCGTCTCCCCGCTCGCAGAGGACCACGACGCGCTCGCCGCCGCCCAGCTGCGCCAACTGGCAGACCTGGCCCAGGACTTCGGCATCCGCGTCGCGTACGAGGCACTGGCGTGGGGGCGCCACGTCAACACGTACGACCACGCCTGGCGCATCGTCGAGGCAGCTGACCATCCGGCGCTCGGCACCTGCCTGGACAGCTTCCACATCCTCGCCCGCGGCTCTGAACCCAAGGACCTCGAAGGCATCGCGGACATCCCCGGCGAGAAGATCTTCTTCCTGCAACTCGCCGACGCGCCCCTCATGGCGATGGACGTCCTGCAGTGGAGCCGCCACTACCGCTGCTTCCCCGGGCAGGGCGGCCTCGACGTCACCGGCCTGCTCCGGCACGTCGTCGCGGCCGGCTATCAGGGCCCGTTGTCCCTGGAGATCTTCAACGACGTGTTCCGGCAGGCCGAGGCGGGCCCCACGGCCGTCGACGCGCACCGTTCCCTCCTCGTCCTGCAGGAGGCGGCCGGCCTGGCCGCGCTGCCCGCACCCGTCGTCCCCGCGGGCGCGGCCTTCGTCGAACTCGTCACCGCCGACACCGAACCCGCCTCCGCGCTCCTCGGTGCCCTCGGCTTCGCCCGGACGGCCCGCCACCGCAGCAAGCCCGTGGACCTGTGGCAGCAGGGCGAGGCCCGCGTCCTCGTCAACACGGGCCCGGCCGCCCGCCGTGACGGGACCGCCCTCGCCGCGATCGGTCTGGAGTCCCCCGACCCGGCCGGTGCCGCCCGCCGCGCCGAGGCCCTCCTCGCCCCCGTGCTGCCGCGCCGACGTGCTCCCGAGGACGCGCTCCTCGACGCGGTGGCCGCCCCCGACGGCACCGAACTCTTCCTCGTCGCCACGCGAGAAGCGGCGACACGGCCCGAACTCCCCGACTGGCGTGCCGACTTCATGGACCTACCGCACAAGGACGCGACCACCCACGGAGTCACCCGCATCGACCACCTGGCCCTCACCCAGCCCTGGCACGAGTTCGACGAGGCGGTCCTCTTCCACCGCAGTGTGCTAGGACTCCACGCCCAGGAGAGCGTCGACGTCGCCGACCCCTACGGACTGCACCGCAGCCGCGCGGTCACCAACGCCGACGGCAGCGTCCGTATCGCCCTGAGCGTCGGCCCCGCCCCCACCGACGACGGCGCCCGCGCCCAGCACATCGCGCTCGCCACCGACGACATCGTCGCGACGGCCCGCGCCTTCCGCGCAGCCGGCGGACGCCTGCTGCCGGTGCCCGCGAACTACCACGACGACCTGGCCGCCCGGTACGAGTTCCCCGACGGCGAACTGGAGACGTACCGCGAACTGGGCATCCTCTACGACCGGGACGCGCACGGCGAGTTCCGGCACTGCTACACCCGCACGATCGGCCGCGTCTTCTTCGAACTCGTCCAGCGCGACGGCGGCTACCGCGGCTACGGCGCCCAGAACGCACCCGTCCGGCTGGCAGCGCAGCACGCCGTGCGGTGACTCACTGGCGGCTGACGGACCTGGAGACGCCGGCGAGTACCGTCGTGGCCAGGATCCAGCCCGTGATGATCAGGACGTAGGACAGCGTCTGGTACCAGCCCTCCGGGGCGAACGCGCCCTCCTGTCCGAAGGAGATCACCGGCAACAGCAGGTCCAGCGTGTAGAACACCGGGTTGAAGGGCGGGGCCTCGGACGGCTTCAGCGGTGTGGGCGGGTGCAGTCCGTACGCGACCGAGCCGATGGTGAGCAGGGAGAGCAGCCAGACGCAGGCGCGCAACGGCCGGAAGCCGTAGCCGACGGTGGCGTCCTGGAGGTAGCCCCACAGCGCGCCGTACCAGGGGAGCGTGGAGCGGTGGCGACGCTGCTTCGCCAGTTGGACCAGCCGGGCGGCCCGGTCGTCGCCGATGCGGCGGTAGGCGGCGGTCAACTGCTCGTAGGCGTGCGGGACGTACCCCTCGCGGTCCCGCTCCAGCATCGGCAGACGACGCTCGGCGGGCTCGTGGGGGATGAGCGTGGTGTAGACGAGGCTGTTGAGGAGGACCACGTCCGGTACCGCGTCCGGTTCCAGGAACAGGACGTCGACCTGGGTGCGGCGCAGATTGAGTCTGCCGTGCAGGGACGCGTTCCCCCGCAGCCAGAGTTCCCCGAACGAGCAGCCGCTCGCCCGCAGCGCCGCCTCCTCGGGGTTCGACAGGTGGGTGTGCGACAGGTCGAGGCGCCCCGCGACACGGGCGCCGCCCAGACCGATCCAGCCGAGCGCCTCCACACGCCGCATGAGGACGTCGCCCTCCACGACGAGGGTCTGCGCGTCGAGGACGGCGCCCCCCGGGTGATGGAGCCGCGCGCCGTCGAGGGTGACCGACCCGGCGACGGTGGCGCCGTCGAGCCGCACCTCGCCGTGCGTGCGCAGCCCGTTCGCGCATATCTCGTCCTCGACGGTCACGTGCTTGAGCTGCAGCGCGGGCTGCGGCCCGGCCGGTGCGGTGACCTCCGTGCGCTCCAGGTACAACGCTCCCGAGATCTGCGCCCCACCGAGGCGGACCGGCCCGTGGAACCGGCAGCCCGACAACCGCAGGCTGCCGTCCACCCGGACGCGTGCCGACCCCAGACCGGGAAGAACGGAGTCGCTCAGGTTCAGGTAGCTCAGGTTCGCACCGGAGAGGTCGGGAGTGTCGTCGAAGCGGCAGTGACTCAGACGCACGACGCTGTCGACCGTCGCGTACCGCAGGTCCAGGACCCCGGTGATCCGCGCACCCGCGACCTTGAGCGCGGCGACCTCCCCCTCCTCCCGCTCCGCCTTGAGCAGCAGCGCCCGCAGCACGCTCGCCCGTACGGTCCGCTCCGGCCCCCACCCGTCTGAGAGCGAGGCGTCCTCGTCGTCAGCCGTACGGAAGTCCACGGCCCCGCCCCGGGGAAACGCCCGCCACACCCGTGCCTCGGCCGGCGTCAGATCGTTGATCTCACTCACGCCCGGACTCTGACGCGACCCCTCCGAGCTGTCAACTCGCCGTGGCTGTCCGCGATTCCGTACCACCGATCACCCACCGGTCACTCACCGCGCACTACACCCGGTCCCACACCTCCCCGTGCCCGCGGTGCGCGTCGGTCAGCCCGTTCGTGAAGTACCGCTCGTAGTACTCGGTCTCGACGTGGTGCGCCTGGAGCCAGACACCCGGGACGTGGATCGCGTCCGTGTGCGCCGGGAAGCGGCGGTGCGTGCGCCAGATGTACTCGCAGACGTCCCGCGCACAGTCGATCACGCGCTCCTCGTACTCGCTCGCCTCGGCGAGGTACCGCTGCCCGTAGTCCTCCTTGTAGATCCGGGCGAAGACGTCCTTGTCGGCGTACGTGCCGCCCTGGCCGAACTTCTCCCGGATGATCGCGTCCACCGCGTCCGACATCGAGCGGTACGCGGGCGGGCACGCGGCCGCGATGAGCGGTTCGCCGCCGCGTGAGCGCAGACCGACCGGGTGGGAGCGGACATCGGCGTACTTCGGCAACGGGATGTGCCAGCGCCACAGATCGCCGAGCCGCCAGCGCGGGGTGGCGAAGCTGAAGCCGAGCATCCTGCCGTACTTCCGCGAGAACTTCGGGTCGCCCAGCGCGATCTGCGGACTGATCGAGGCGTGGATCCAGGCCCCCAGCCCCATCGCCTCCGCCGTCAGCATCAGGTTCTGCAGCAGCAGGTCAGCCTCGATCTGCGTACGCATGGGGCCGAGCGCGCCGAGCGGCAGCTTCAGGTCCTTGTTGAGGAAGCCGCTGTCGACCCACTTCCGCACCCCGGCCGGACGGTAGAAGTTGCGGTCGTCGACCAGGGTCGGGCGCGCCCCGTCCGGCTGGGTGAGCAGATACATGAGCGCGTTGACGTACTGGTGCGACAGGTCGACGACCGGGAAGAACAGCGTCGTCCCGGGCAGGTTGGACAGGAACCGGTTCGAGTCCAGGTACGCCGGGAAGTCCCGCTGCCCCTCGTCGACGTCGAGGCGGTGGTCCAGTACCTTCACCTTCGCCGCGCGGGCCCGCGCGATCAGGGTGTCGGCGTCGAAGGGCTCCCGCGGCGCGGGCGGCAGCCGCCGCAGGAAGTACGTCCCCGAGTCGTTGATCATGAAGAAGTGGGTGCCCTGGGCGTTGTCCGGGCTGCCCGCGGTCCGGCCCGCCATGGTCAGGTTGGGCTTGGCCATGATGGGCTTGCCGTCCCGCGGGTCGTCGAAGGGCCGGTCCGGCATGGTCAGCCCGGTGCACCCGGTGATGGCGATGAGTACCGCCTCCTCCAGCTCCGACAGCGGCTGCGCGGTGTGCGGCGAGGAGTAGGTCATGGTGCCGGCGGGCACCGAAGCGCCCCGGCTGACCCGATGGGTGCGGCGCCGCCAGACCGTTTCCAGCAGCGGACGCCGGAGCAGGTCGTCGAGCCCAGGGTGCCCCTGGGGCGCGCTCGCGTACTCCGGCTGGTCGTCGATGACTGTCATGTGCTTCCCCCGTTGACTGTTATCGCTCAGACCTGGGCAGGTCTTGTTGCTCGGACCCGGTCAGGCCTTCTCCCTCAGACCCCGTCAGGTCTCCTCACTCACGCCTCCGTTGCCCGCCGGCCGGACCGTGCGCCACGGCGCGAACGCGCTCGCCTCACGCGGCAGCAGGGCCGCGAGTTCCGGGCAGTGGCGCAGGATCACCGAGTTCATGCCGCCCTTCTCCACCCAGTCGATACCGAGCGGGGTGTAGATCTCGGGCCGGTAGTCGACCGTCAGGAACCGGTCGCTCTGCAGCCGGCGGCTGGCCATGAGGATGAAGACGCGGAACGCGGTGTCGCTGAACCCGAATCCCGTCGGCGGGTTCTCCGCGAACAGTCCCACCACGGTGTCGATCTCGTCGACCGAGCGGTAGACGTCCTTCAGCCGGGCCACGGTCTCCGGGTTCTCCGACACTTCCTCGAAGGAGCGCAGACGCGGCTTGTGCAGGCCCGCGCGGAAGTCGTTGTAGCGGGGCACGCCCCGTCGCCGCGTCCGGACCAGGTCGACGACCGAGAGGTCGATGATCTCGCCGTCCCGCTCGAAGTGCTGGAGCGCACGCGGGAAGTTGTGCAGCGTGATCGCGCCGGGATGGGCGATCCCGAACGAGTACAGCGAGTTCGCCAGCCCCGTCTTGCGGATCTGCGTCTCCGCCGCGCCACCATGGATGTCGAGGAAGCCCACGGTCTGAAGGCGCTGCCCGAAGCTGTGCTCGCGCAGCTCGAAGTCGTCCGGGATCAGCGGGTGCATGCGGTAGACGGTCGTGAAGTCCTCGGTCAGCGAGTACGGCGCCGTGTGGTGGTCCGGCAGCGTCTTGGGGATTCCGGTCAGCGAGTGCGCCTCGAACAGCCACAGGCCCAACTGGTTCAGCCAACTCCTCGGCGGTCCCTGCCAGTTGGTCTTGAGCCCGATGTCGATGGCCTCGGTGGCGAGGATCGCCGGCGTCCACTCGACGGTGTGGATCTTGGCGATCAGCGCCGAGACCACCAGCCGCGCCGTGTGGTAGATCCGCTCCTCACCCATCGACGGGTACTCGGCGCGCAGCGCGTCGCACACCGCGTTGTGCTCGCGCGCGAACAGCGTGTGCATCGCGCTCAGGCCCATCCACCAGCTCTCGTTGAACCCGGTGAGCGGTACGCCGTTCGCCCCGCCCGGCAGATGGCCGTCCTCAAGACGGAGCCCCGCGCCACCGCCGGGCTCGCGCAGGAAGCGCGCGGTCTGCTCGTCCGCGCCGTACACCTCCGAGCCGTCCCACCAGTGGGAGGCGTAGTTGCCGAACAGGATCGGCGGGTGGTCGCCCGGCTGCTCCAGCCCCTCGTTCTCGGCGATCCGCATGACCCTCTCGGCGGGCCCACCGGGCGTGTTGTGCCAGGGTTCGGAGCCGGGCGGCAGCGGCACCTCCACGCTGCGGTCACCGAGCTTGTAGCGGCGGTGGTTGACCCAGTCGTGCACCTGGAACTGGATCCACGCGGCGGCCAGCACGTTGAGCGAGGTCGCCGGCACGAAGCTCTCCCGGTACAGCAGCTCACGGCTGACCGTGACCGGGTTCGGCACATCGAAGAGATCCGGCCGGTGGACGGGCTTCAGATTGCGCCCGAAGGCGGCCCCGACGGCCCCCATCCTCGGATCGGACAGATCGTTGTACGTCCCGTCGTACGACCGCTCCGTACGCAGTCGCTCCGGTACGGGCTCCGGGACGGACTGGGCCTTCGGCGGAGCCTCGCGCACCTCGGCGTCGATCAGATTGAGCCGCCGCAGCACCTTGCGCAGGAACACCAGGTTCAGCAGGCTCAGCGACACGGGCAGCCGGTGCCAGGGTATGTACCGGTTCAGCAGTGCGAAGGCGGCGCCCACGGGCCGGTCGAGCAACCGGTTCTGAAGCGGCTCCCGCGTGACGAAGCGCTGCCCGAGCCGGTGGGCGCTGCTCGCCCGGTACGCGGCCTTGCGGGCCCGGTTGATGTTGCCGAGCGGGCGGAACTCGTCGGTCGTGTACCAGGGGTTGAAGGCGAGGTCCTCGATCCGCCGGACGGCGGCACGGGCCTCGGCGCTGCCCAGGTCCTGCCTGGGGATGGTGAGCCGGGCTATCGCCAACGCCGGCGCGACGGAGTCCCTCCACTCCACGGAGGCGTCCTCGACCGGTGTGTGCCGCTCGTCCACGTACCGCTGCACGCACAGCTCGAACACGACGTCCGTCTTCGCGAGCCGCCTCGTGAACTCCCGTCGCAGGAACTGGGGGTCCCGGCGGTCGGAGGTGGCCGTGGGAGGGGTGCCGGGTGCCGGGCGCAGGAGATAGCGCACGGGGCCGGCGTCCCCCCACAGTATGGCGCCCCGGCTCCAGTACGTCTCTGTCGCGAGGGAGCTGACGGTGCGTCGGGTGGCGGCCCGGACGTTCTTGCGCATCCTGTTCGCCGTTCCGAGCCCCACGGCCAGCGGCAGCTTCACGAACAGCCCGAACGCCTTGCCGAGCGGGCTCTTGGCTCCCGCCATCGCCTTGGCGAAGGCCACGAACTCGCGCGCGTTGCGGGCGTGCGAGACGGGGTGGCTGGTCGCGAGCAGGTCGTGACTCTCGTCCTGCGACACCCGCACCCGCACGGCGGCGCCGCGCAGGTCGGGCGCGCCGTCGCCCTGGCGGATGCCGCTCGCGTTGGAGAGCCGCACGGTGGCGTTGTACTCGGCGCCGGGTTGTGCGAACCCGACCCGCAGGGCCGGGGGGAGATCGTCGTGGAAGCGGAGGTGGGCGTTTTCCACGCCCACCGGGGACTTGGCGTGGAAGGCGCGGGCTGTGGCGCCGCCTCCGGCGCGGCGGTTCCTGACCTGGACGTTCATCAACTCCCGTGCCAGCCGCTCGAACACGAGCCGCTCGGCCTCGGGGCTGCCGCCTTCGTACCGCTCGTACCGCTGGTCCTGCTGCCCGGACTCTGCCATCTGCCGTTTCCTTCGTACGTACGGATGCGAACGTGACGGGGGGCAAAGTGGGGGCCCGCACACGCTACCGGCGGGGGCCTGCCGCCGGCAGCGACGGTTCGCGCCATGTCGAACATCTACGGAGAAACGTGCGGATGGCGGCAAATGGGCATGTCAAGGCTGTAGTCGAACGTATGTAGGAGTCCCTGGAGGGTGCTCACATCCCAGCGGTCCCATGGGAGGGGGTGTGGCGGTGGCTCTTTTCTCGCCCCCGCCGCCCTACCCGTCCCATCCTCCAGGGGCTCCGCCCCTTCGACCCCGTTCGGGGGCCAGGGGCGCGGGGAACTGCGCGGGTCTTTAGGGGCGCGGGGAACTGCGCGACCAGCCACACCCAACCCGCACCAACCCACCCACCCCAACCACCCCCCCACCCGGGGGTCTGGGGGCGGAG
>NZ_JBEYXP010000035.1:0-121863 GCF_040704615.1 Streptomyces sp. NPDC046862
ATGCCCGCGGCCGTGCCCGCGCTGGTGAGGACGTCCCCGTCGTCCACGAACAGCTCGCGCGGGTCGACGTGCACCGACGGGTAGCGCTTGGCCAGTGTCGGCGCGTACATCCAGTGGGTGGTGGCCGGCCGGCCGTCCAGCAGCCCGGCGGCGGCCAGCACGAAGGCGCCGGTGCCCAGTCCGACGATGCGGGCGCCCTCCTCGTGCGCCCGGCGCAGTGCGTCGAGCGCCTCCTCGGGCGGCGGCGAGGTGATCGAGCGCCAGGCCGGCACGACGACGGTGCCCGCCCGTGAGATCGCCTCCAGCCCGTTCGGCGCGGTCAGTTCCAGGCCCCCCGTGGTCTGCAGCGGGCCGCCTTCCCCGGCGCTCACCAGCAGCCGGTAGCGCGGCGCTCCGGCGTCCTGGCGGTCACTGCCGAACACCGACAGCGGTATGGAACTCTCGAAGAGGGGGCTGCCGCTGAACAGCAGCACCGCGACGGTCTCCCTGCGGCGTCGCATGTGCTTCACCGGCGTGGTGGCACCGGTCGCGGCGAGCTCCGTCAACGTCCCTGCCCTCGTTCCCCCCAGCCGGTTCTCCTCTGCCCACGGAGGGAGGAGTACCCGCAGGAGGATGCGGTCAACTCTGATCGGCCGAGCCGCAGTTGAGATTGTATTCAAGGCCCTGGGCGTGTCGGCAGCCGCCCCGCACACGGCGTGGACCGGGCGGGGTGGGTCGTGCGACAGACAGCGGGGTCCGCGCCTGTTCCCTGACGGTAACCCCGCGCTTCTCTGCGTCTCTCCATGCCTCTGCTGAATTTGGGGGGACCCGTCATCGCGAGGGTATTTCCCCATATCCGTCGTGCGTCGGCAGTGTTGTTTTGCGTCAGGTCAATTCGACGTAATCGTACGCATGTTTAGACGGTCATGTGTGCCTCGGATTCTCCTGCGTCACACGCGGTGTCAGGGGCGTGATCTGGGAAAAACGCTTGGACTTCGCGGGTGCCGTCGCGGGAAACTGCGATTCCGCGCATTCCCGTGGCGGGGCCGCCACACAACACCACAGGGTTGGGATGGGATCTCCTGAATCGCGTGACGCATCGCCGAGCAGGGGCTCGGTACTCCTCGCACTTCGTTACTACGGACGGGAACTGGCGCGGCTGAGAAGGCTGACGGTTCCCGGGATGCTGTTGCCGGCGCTGGGCAACATCGGCATCTACTACATCGCACCGCTGGTGGTCGCGAAGCTCGTCGGCCGCATCGCCGGCGACTCCGGCGCCACCGCCGGCTCGGCACTGCCGTACCTGCTGGGCTTCGCCGGTGTCCTGCTGTTCGCGGAGGCGGTGTGGCGCGTCGGCCTGCACTGCCTGAACCGGCTCGGCGCCCTCGGTATCGAGCACCTGTACGTGATCGGCATGGACGAACTGTTCGCCAAGGATGCCACGTTCTTCCACGACAACTTCGCCGGATCGCTGACCAAGCGGGTCCTGAGCTTCGCCTCCCGCTTCGAGCCGTTCATCGACACGCTGACGTTCTCGGTCGTGGGCAACTTCGTGCCGCTGCTGTTCGGAGCGGTGGTGCTGTGGCGCTACGAACCGCTGCTCGTCGTCGGGCTCCTCGTGATGATCGCCCTGACGGCGCTGTGCGTGGTGCCCCTCATCCGCCGCCGCCAAGTGCTCGTCGCCCAGCGCGAGGCGGCGATCGCCCGGGTGTCGGGCCACGTCGCCGACAGCCTGATGAACATGGACACGGTGCGGGCCTTCGCCGCCGAGGACCGGGAGGCGGCCGAGCACCGGTCCCGCGTCGCGGAGTCTCGCCGGCTCTCGCTCAGGTCGTGGGACTACGGCAACCTGCGCATCGACACGCTTGTGGCACCGATGTCCGTGCTGACCAACGTGCTGGGCCTGCTGCTCGCGGTCACACTCGGCGGGGGTGCGCACGGCGTGGAAGCGGTCGTGGTCGCCTTCACGTACTACACCAACGCGACGCGGATCATGTTCGAGTTCAACCAGATCTACCGCCGCATGGAGGGCTCGATGACGGAGGCAGCGCAGTACACCGAACTGCTGCTGACGCCACCGACCGTGCTCGACCCGGCCTCCCCGGAGCCGTTGAAGCCCCGGGCCGCCGACATCCGCTTCGAGCAGGTGACCTTCGCACACGCGGGGGCCGAGCCGCTCTTCAGGGAGCTCGAACTGGCCGTGCCCAGCGGGGCGAAGATCGGTCTCGTCGGCCGGTCCGGCGGAGGCAAGACCACGCTCTCCCGGCTGCTGCTGCGGATGGCGGACATCGACGCCGGCCGGATCCTGATCGGAGGCCAGGACATCAGCAGACTGCGCCAGGCCGACCTGCGCAGCCTGATCGCCTACGTGCCGCAGGACCCGGCGATGTTCCACCGCACGCTGCGGGACAACATCGCGTTCGCCCGGCCGGACGCCACCGACGCCGAGATCCGCCAAGCCGCCGAGGCCGCGCACGTCACGGAGTTCGCCGACGTGTTGCCGGACGGCTTCGGCACCATGGTGGGCGAGCGCGGCATCAAGCTGTCCGGCGGACAGCGCCAGCGGGTCGCCCTCGCCCGTGCGATCCTCCGCGACGCCCCGATCCTCCTGCTCGACGAGGCGACCAGCGCCCTGGACTCCGAGAGCGAGCTCCTCGTGCAGGAGGCCTTGTGGCGGCTCATGGAGGGGCGGACGGCGCTCGTGGTGGCGCACCGGCTGAGTACGGTCGCCACCATGGACCGGCTCGTCGTCCTCGACCGGGGACGGATCATCGAGCAGGGCACGCACCAGGAGCTGCTCGCCTCGGACGGCGCCTACGCGAGGCTGTGGCAGCACCAGTCGGGTGGCTTCCTCGACGACAGCCCCACCGTCGCCCGCCCTCGCGACGTCAGCCCGGCGCAGGCCGACCTGCACTGAACGCGAAACCGGGCGGCAGCCTGATGCGCTGCCGCCCGGCCCGCCCAGTGGGGCCGACGTCGGTCAGGGCCGGATCGTCAACCAGTCCAGCGCCGCGACCTGTCGTCCCCCGGCCGCCACGAGATAGATGTCGTGGTTACCGCTGACCTCGCGCTTCAGCCGCGCCGACTGCTCCCGCCAGTCGCCGTCGCCCTTCACGGGCACGACACCGAGCAGCGGCCCGTCCGGTGCGTCCAGGCGCATCTGCAGCGAACAGGTCCGCGCGCAGGCCGACTTGGCACGCACGGTGAGCCGGTCCCCGGCGAGGTTCACCTTGCGGAAGCCCACCCGGTCGCCGGAGCCGAGCACCCCGGTGGCGGCCGTGCCGCGCTCCACGCCCCGTACGACCGTGGCCTGCTCGGCCTGGAGCGTGGTGGCGGCGTCGGGGCCGTCGCCGTACAGGCGCAGGTCGTTGACGACCCAGGGGTTCGGCCCGCTCGCGGTGAGCGTGATCCTCAGATAACGGGCCGTGGTCTGCCGGGGGAGCACCGCGTCCTGGGTGAAGGAGCGGCCGGAGACCCGGGCGAGCGGCTCGCCCCAGTGCGTGCCGTCGCGGCTGACCGAGACGGAGAACCCGTACGGCTGACCGCTGGTGTCACGGCCGGCGTCGAGCGAGAGCCGGCCGAAGGTCTTGGCCTGCCCGAGATCGACGGTCACGTACTGGCCCGGCGACTGCGGACTCGCCGCCGTCCAACGGGTGTTGATGTCCCCGTCGGTGACGGCCGAGGCGTCCGTGCCGTCGCTCGCGGTCGCCGTCCAGCTGCCGTGCCGTACCCGCTGCTGACAGCCCGGCAGGTCACAGCCCGTCGACCAGATCGGCTCGCCGTACTCGTAGGCGCCGATGTCCGGGGCCGTGCCGCGTACGTCCGTGGTGATCCCTTCGACGGACTCGCCGGTGTCGACGGCGGGGGAGCCGGCCGTGAGCCACAGCTCACCGTTGACGGCATCCGTGTAACCGGGCTTGTCGGTGATGAGGTTCGAGCGGACGACGGGCAGCGGATCGCCCGTCTGACTGACGGTGATCGGCATCGGGCCGACGATGTTGCTGATGTAGGTGTTCGAGGCGTCCGTGGCGTTGGACACCTGCACCGAACTGCCGTTGATGCCCACGCCGTAGCTGGAGTTGTGGTCACGGTTGCCGATGCTGGGTCCGGCGTGGCCGTTGAAGGCGGTGCCCCGCTGGCCCGTGTTCCAGGCGACGTTGTGGTGCATCGTGAAGTTGCCGGAGTAGTTGTCGATGTAGTAGCCGACCTGGCCGTCGGCGTCGTGCGAGGTGTTGTGGTCGACGGAGGTGCCGGAGGCGTTCAGGCTGCAGCACACGTAGAAGGGCGCGCCGTCGCGTGAGGTGCGCATGGCCTCGGACATGTCGTTGTAGGCGATGCGGTTGCCGTGGTACTCGGGCCCGTTGAGCTGCCAGGCCGTGTCGATGGAGGCCCGCCCGGTGCGCCGGATCGTGTTGTGCGTGACCGTCTGGTCGCTGCCGTTGATCTCGATGCCGGGTGTGTAGCTGCCCATCCAGCCGACGTCGTGGATGTAGTTGTTGGTGACGGTGTTGCCGCTGCCGCGCAGCAGGACGCCGTTCCCGGCCGAGCGGGAGATCTCGCTGTTCTTCAGCGTGTTGCCGCTGCCGAGGATCTGCACGCCCGAGTCGAGGATCCGGGAGGCGACGATGTGCCCTTCGAAGGGCGGGATCGCCAGGTCACTGTCCGGCGGCATGGGCAGGGTCGAGAACTCCGAGACGTACGTCGCGCGCAGCCGGTCGACCGTGACGCCCTTGCTGTCGTCGCCCGTGCGCAGCGACGTGCCCCACAGGTTCAGTCCGCGCACGGTGACGTACGAGCTCTTGCTCAGGTCGACACCCCAGAGCCGGTGCTTGGCGGTCACGGTGTGTCCGGCGATGCCGTCCTTCGGCGGGACCATGTACAGCCGGTGCGCGCTCTCGTCGTAGTACCACTCGCCCGGCTGGTCGAGGGCGGCCTTGGAGCCGACGAGGTAGTAGTTGCGGTAGTTCTGGTTACCCATGCACAGCGGCGGGCAGCGGTAGTTGCCGCCCTTGAAGTCCAGCTTGCCGTCGGCGGTCGCGGTGACCGTGCCGGTCTGCTGGGCCCACGGGTTGGAGCCCGCCCACAGGTGCACGGTGGCGCCGGTCCAGTCGGCGTCGGGCAGGTCGGGGTCGTCGATGTGCTGGTCGGTGGACGTGGCATCGGCCTCGGCCCAGGTGGTGTTCAGCGGATCGGGCCCGGAGTTGGGCCAACGGCCCTCCGAGGCACGGTCGTCGTCCACGAACACCGCGTTGAAGTCCGGGTCGAGGGGCAGGTCGGTGTCGGCGGCGACCAGTCCGTCACCGGCGTCCTTCCAGCCCGTCACCCGCTCGGTGCCGTCGACGGTCACCGGGCCGTCGCCGTACGCGGCGATCGTGATCGGCGCGTCCTTCGTGCCGGAGGGCGGGTCCACCTGTTCGCGGTAGGTGCCGCGGTGGATCAGACAGGTGTCGCCGGGGCGTACCCGCGAGAGGCAGTCGCCGATGGTGCGCAGGGGGCGCGCCTCGCTGCCGGACGCCCGGTCGCTGCCCGAGGGGGCCACGTTGTAGGTGCGGCCCGGGTTTGCCGAGTTCGCTGCCTGGGCCTGTCCCTGGACAGGGAGGGTCAGCAGCGCCGTCACCGCGGCCAGTACGGACAGGTGTCTCAGTCTGATGTCTCTCATGTACCGCCTCCAGTCGTCGGGGGTTGCCGCCAGGCCGCCTCGGTCTCCGGGCCGCCCGGAGCGCCCAGCACCGCGCATCTCAACCAGTGCTCACCGGGCGGGAGCCGGCCGCTCAGTACGGGCAGTGCCGTGCGCCGGGCGAGAACGTTCGTGCCGGGCAGACAGTCGACGACCTCGCCCTCACGCAGGTCGTCGAGGTCCCGCAGTCCGCTGAACCCCGCCCGGGCCGACACACGGGCGTATCCCGCCCCGGCCGACCGCTCCATGCTCATGTCCCGGCCCACGCCCGCGTCGCGGTCCACCGCGAAGGCGCCCTCCGCCGTGTGCAGCGCGCGCCCGGCCCGCACGCGGTGGGTGCGCAGATGCCAGGGAGGAGCGGCCGTCAGCCAGGTGGTGATCTCCACGTCCGGCCAGGGCCGCCAGACGCAGCGAACCGTGTCGCCCCGGGTCTCCGGGTCGGCAGGCTCCTCGCGCGTCCGGTAGTGCGACCCGCCGTCGTCACTGAGCGCCAGCATCGAGTCGTACGCCCCCTGCGCGAGCCCCAGCGCGCCGCCCGGGAGACTGAAGCCGAAGCGGGACGAGTACGCGAACTTGGCGTACTTCTCCGCCCCGTGCCGCACCCAGGCATGGTGCTGCCGCCCGGCGAGCAGGGTGACGTCCCCGGAGGACCGCATCAGCACCGCGCCCGCGTGCGGCTGGGCACTGACGGCGGGCACCGGAGGAGCCGACTCCTCCGGCACTGTCCAGAACGGGTGGTCCTGCGCCAGCGCGAGCGGCAGGAACGCCTTCATCGACCAGTACGGGGAGCCCGGCGCGTTGTACTGCTCGGCGAGCACGGGCTGCGGATAGCCGTACCCGATGGACAGCAGCCCGTCGGCCCCGGTCACCGGGCGCCCCTCCCACCAGCGCAGATGCCGCAGCAGATACCCCTTTGCCACGCCCCACGGCAGCGCGTCGACCCCGGCGAAGGGCAGCGCGCCCCAGAAGGCGGCCTGTGCCCAGCGGTAGGTGAGGCTGCGGCCGTAGGGCACGGCGGCGCCGTCGTCCGCGAACCAGTGCCGGAAGTCGAGGGCGAACCGGGCCGCGCGCTCCTTGAAGCGGTCCCCGGCGGTGAGCGTGTCGTACAGCAGCCCGTAGAAGTGCATCGCCCACGGCACGTAGTAGTCGTGCCGCTCGGTGGGGCCGTCGGAGTACCAGCCGTCGCCCCGCCAGAAGGTCTCCAGGCGTGCCAGCCGGGCGGCGACCAGGGAGCGGTCGTACGGTACGCCCACCCGGTCGAGGCCGAGGCCGATCAGTACGGGGAAGAAGTGCCAGTTGTTGTCGGCCGTCTCGCGCGGGAGGGCGCTGAGCAGCCACCGTGCGAGTCGGTCCCGTTCGGGGCCGGTGAGTGGGTCCCACCAGTGCTCGGGGGCGAGGGCCAGCGCGAAGCCGATCGCGGCCATCTCGACGATGCGCTGGTCGCGGTCGCGGGGCTCGCCCCAGTACTCGGGGTGGGCGGGGTCGCTGCCGTGGGCGAGGCCCCGCAGCCACAACTCCGTGTGCGGTACGGCCCCCTTGCCCGCCGCGAGCGGGGCCAGACCCCACAACGGCCGGGCGAACGCCTCCAGTTCGGCTGCGGTGTCGTCGTGGATCGCGGTGTTCACCCCGAGCCGTACGCGAGCCCGGCCGGGGCTGAAGTACGGCACCACCGGAGCCACCAAGTCCCGTACCCGGTCCTGGAGTTCGGCGCGCATCAGCCCTTCTCCGCCCCGGCCAGCAGCCCGGTGCGCAGGAAGCGCTGGGCGAGGACGAAGCCGATCATCAGCGGTGCGCACGCCACGAGCCCGGCCAGGGCCGCCTCCGGCTGGTGGATGTCGAGGTCGGCGAAGCCGCTGGAGTTGTTGACCGCGCCGGTGGACTGGAGCAGCGACATCAGCCCGAGCTGGAGGGTGAAGGTGCGGTCGTCGGAGAGCATCACGAAGGGCAGGAAGAAGTCGGTCCAGCAGCGCACGAAGCCGAAGAAGGCGATCAGCGCGATCGCGGGCCGGGCCAGCGGCAGCCCCACCGACCAGAACAGCCTGAGTTCGCTCGCGCCGTCGACGCGGGCGGCGTCCAGCAGGCTGTCGGGCAGGTTCGCCTGGAAGTGCAGGAAGGCGAGGTAGACCCCGAAGGGGTAGAAGGACAGCGGCAGGATCACCGCCCAGACCGTGCCGGCGAGGTTCACCGCCGACATCTCCAGGTAGAGGGGCAGCACCAGCGCGGCCGGCGGAAGGATCATCGTCACGATCGAGAGGGTGAGCAGCGTCCGGCGGCCCGCGAAGTCGTGCTTGGCGAGCACATAGCCCGCGGGCACGCACAGCAGCAGCGCGAGGGCGACGCTGGCCGCCGCGTAGACGACGGAGTTGCCGATCCACAGGGTGATCTCGCCGTCGTTGTACGACATCAGGTGTGACCAGGCGTCGCCGACCCGGCCGAGGGAGCCGAAACCGAGCGGTGAGCCGGTCGTCAGGTCGTCGGCCGTGCGGGTGGGCGCGAGGAGCAGCCAGAGCAGGGGCAGTCCGAAGAAGACGGCCGCCCCGAGCAGGAAGAGGGCGCGGGCGCCACGGGACAGAGCGGTCATGGCATCAGTCATGAAAGGTCATCTCACCTGGTGTCCGTGGAGTACATACGGGTGCGGGTGATCACGACCCAGGCGGCCAGCAGCCCGACCGCGAGCATGGCCAGCGACAGCGCGGCGGCCTTGCCGAAGTCGCCGTCCTGGGTGGCGTAGACGTACGCGAGCTGGTTGACGGACCAGGTGGGGCTGATCTGGCCGGGCGCGCCGGTGGACAGCACGGTGGGCTCGACGAAGACCTGGCTGCCGGAGGCGAAGCTGGAGATCAGCACGAAGGCGACGTACGTGCGGACCATCGGCAGCTTGACGTGCCACATGGTCCGCCAGGCCGAGGCGCCGTCGACCTGCGCCGCCTCCAGGACGTCCTTGGGCAGTGCGGTGAGCGCCCCGTACAGGACGACGATCCAGCCGCCCGCGTGCACGGCGACACCCATCACGGCGAGGACCGCGACCAGGCTGCCGCCGGAGAGCGCGTCCGTCGCGGTCTTCACGTCCAGGAGCCTCAGCAGCGGCCCGAACGGGCTGCTGTCCGGGCTGACCATGAACAGCCAGAGCAGGGCCGCCGCCGAGCCGGTGACCGCGCCCGGCAGGTAGTAGACGAGCTGGAGCGCGCCGGTCGCCCTGCCGGGCCGGGCGTGCAGGGTGAAGGCGAGCGAGAGCACGGTCAGCAGCAGGACCGGCAGCCACAGCAGGAGGTACGTCGTGACATTGCCGGCCGCCTCCCCGAGCCGGTAGTCGTCGAAGACGGCCGTCCAGTTGCGCAGGCCGGAGAACGAGCCGTCATGGACGAAGGATGTCCACAGGGCGTAGCCGGCGGGCGCGATGCCGAACAGTGCGAGGAACACGGCGTACGGGCCGACGAGGAGCCACGCGGCGGCGGTGCGCCCCCGGCGCTTGACGCGCCGGGGTGCGGCCGGGGACACGGTCTCCACCGCGGGCGGACGGGTCGGAGTCAGCGTCCTCATCCGACCGTGTACTCACTGGTCTTGGCCGCCGCGTCCAGCTTGTCCTGCCAACTCGTCAGCGCCTTGCGGAGGCTGCCGCCGGAGTCGGCCGCCTTCCCGACGGTGTCGTTGAAGCTCGCCTGCCAGTCGGCCTCGAAGCGGACGGCGCCGAAGCCGGGGCGCAGGGCGTTCGCCGCGGCGGTGAGGGCGGGCATCGGGTCGGAGGCGTAGTACGGGTCCTTGGCCTTGGCCTCGCCCCACTTCCGAGCCGCCGCCGTGAACGCGGGGTAGGTGGGCTGCTTGGCCTGCAGGGCGACATCGGTGGTCATCCAGCGCACCAGGTCCACCGCCTCCTTGGTGCGGTCGCCGGCGTGCGCCGAGACCAGGAAGGCGCCGCCACCGACCTGTCCCGCGAACGGCTTGGTCTCGCCGGGCCACGTGGGCATGGGGGCCGCGGCGATCCTGCCCTTGGGGATCTTGAAGGCGGGTCCGAACATGAAGTCGCCGAACCAGGCGGGGCCCGGCAGCATCAGGATCTTGTTCTCCTTGCCCAGCTTGGCGAAGGCGGGGTCGGTCGGCACGACGGTGGTGACCGCCTTGGCCTTGGCCATCGGCTGGAGCAGGTCCGCGACTCGGCCGCAGGTCTGCTGCGTGAGGTCGATGCGGACCTCGGTGAGGCTGAGGGTGTCCCGGGTGGGGCAGCCGCTGCTGCCGAAGTAGGTGCCGGCGCCGTACTTGCCGTTGATGGCGCCGACGATCGTGCCGGGGTGGTCCTCGGCCGCCTTCAGCCCGACCTGCTCGTACTCCGCCCAGGTCTTCGGGACCTCGTAGCCGTACTTCTTCATCAGCGAGGCGTCGTACCAGAGCACGGTGGGGGCGATGTCGTTGCGCAGGCAGTACGTCTTCCCGCTGAACGTGCAGGTGTCGAGCGAGCCGGGCGCGAAGCCCTCGCGGACGGACTTCGGGACGAGGTCGTCGAGCGGGGCCGCGTAGCCGAACTTGTCACTCGCGAGCGTCGCCGCCTCGGCGGGGTTGGTCAGGAAGACGACGTCGGGCCAGCCGCTCTTGGTGCGGTTGGCGAGCGAGACCTTGGTGGGGACGTACCCCGCGTCGGGCGGGACGGTGACGATACGGATCTTCAGGTCGGGGTGTGCCTTCTTGTACTCCTGGGCCGCCGGTGTCCGGGTGTTGTCCACCCAGACCAGCAACTCCTCCTTGTCGCCGCCCGACTTGCCGCTGCTGCCGCCGGTGCCTCCGCAGGCGGAGAGCACCAGCGCGGCGACGGCGGCCAGGGAGGCGGCGCGCCATCTCTTCATCGAAGACCACCTTTACTCCGGGGAGCTTGGTTGCGATAGTTTTCGCAACTCGCGACCGCCCCGGAAACGTAGGAGATTCATCCGATGACGTCAACGGTTCGGACGGGATCCGACTCGGGAAGGCGGCGGACCCTGGCCGAAATCGCCGAACAGGCTGGGGTTTCGGTCTCCACCGTCTCCAAGGTGCTGCACGACAGGTCCGATGTCTCGGCCGAGACCCGGGCGAAGGTGCAGCGCCTGCTGGAACAGCACGGCTATCTGGCGAAACACCGGACCACGGCCACGGCGGCCCAGCCCGGCGGCCTGATCGACTTCGTCATCAACGAACTGGACAGTCCCTGGGCCGTGGAGCTGATCCGCGGCGCCGAGGACGTGCTGCACGACGCGAACATGGGACTCGTCGTCTCGGCCACCCACGGCAGGACCAGGCGCGCCCGGCAGTGGCTGGACTCGCTGGCCACCCGCTCGACACGCGGCGCCATCCTCGTCGTCCCCGAGCTGACGCCGGAACAGCACGAGGAGCTGGGCCGGCTCGGCATCCCGTACGCGCTGGTGGCACCGATCGACGAGCCCGCGCCCGGCACACCGTGGGTGGGCGCGACCAACTGGCCCGGCGGGCTGGCCGCCACCCGCCACCTCATCGAGCTGGGCCACCGCCGGATCGCGATCATCAGCGGCCCGGAGCGCCGGCTCACCTCACGGGCCCGGGTCGACGGCTACCGCTCGGCGCTGGCGGAGGCGGGGCTCCCCTTCGATCCGGCGCTGGTGCGCTACGGCGACTTCACGCACAACCCCGCGCACCAGCACGCGCTGGACCTGCTGGCGCTGCCCGAGCGTCCGACGGCGATCTTCGCGGGCAGCGACCACCAGGCGCTGGGCACCTACCGGGCCGCCGCCGAGCTCGGACTGCGGATCCCGCACGACGTGAGCGTGGTCGGCTTCGACGACCTGCCGTTCGCCGACTGGGTGACCCCGCGGCTGACGACGGTCCGCACCCCACTGGCCGACATGACCGCGCTCGCGGCCCGGATGGTGCTGCGGCTGCTGTCCGGGGAACAGCCGGAGACGACCCGGGTGGAGGTGGCGACGGAGCTGGTGGTGCGGGAGAGCAGCGGGCCTCCGAGTCACGAACAAACCATCGGATGAATTGCATGTTCTGTCAGGCGTGTTGACGCATCAATCCGAGCTTTCTACCCTCCCGACTAGCCAAGTCATCGGATCAATAGCGACGGGAGATCGGTGATGGGAGTCAGCAGACGGGGGTTCCTGGGGCGCGTCGCAGCGAGCGCCGCCGGAGCGACGGCCGGACTGGGCGTGGCCGACCCGGCCGCAGCCCAACAAGCCCCGAGCACCGGCCCCGTGGCCCTCACCGGCATGCGGACCGACCGCGAGTGGCGGGACTTCCTCGCCGCACAGGACCCGCGCTGGAGGCGGCTGCCGCGCGCCTGGTACGAGGGCCCGTTCCTCGGCAACGGTCTGCTCGGCTCGCTCGTCTACCGCGAACCCGGGGCGAACGCCCTGCGCTTCACCGTCCACCACAGCGAAGTGCAGGACCACCGGCCGCAGTTCGGCCACAACTGGGGTGTGGCACGCCTGCCGGTCGGCAACCTCCTCCTGCGCCCCGTCGGCGCCATCACCGGGGCCGACCTGCGCCTGGACCTGTGGAACGCCGAGGTCAGCGGCACGGTCACCACGGACAAGGGCACCATCGAACTGCGCGCCCTGGTCCACAACGACCGGACGCTGCTGCTCGTCACCGCCACGGCGAGCGCGGGGGAGCGGGACTTCCGCTGGGAGTTCGTCCCCTCACCCGCCGTCAGCCCGCGCATCGTCCGCGAGGACCCTCCGGCCGGACTCGAGCCCAACCCCGACCCGGTGACCACACGGGAGGCGGACGGGACGGGCGTCGTCGTCCAGTCACTGGTCGCGGGCGGCCGGACCGTCACCGCCCACCGGGAACGCACGCGCGGCGACGAACGCGTGTACGTCCTCGCCGTCGCCCACTCCTATCCCGGCACCGACGCGGAGGGCCGGGCCAGATCGACCGTGCGCAAGGCGTCCGCGCTGCCCGTCTCCAGCCTGCTGCGCACCCACCGCGACTGGTGGCACCGCTTCTACCGCAAGAGTTTCCTGTCCGTCCCCGACGGGATGCTGCAGAGCTTCTACTGGATCCAGCTCTACAAGTGCGCCTCTGCCACCCGCGAACACGCGCCCATCATGGCGACCACCGGCCCCTGGCTGGAGTCCACCCCGTGGCCCGCCGTCTGGTGGAACCTCAACGTCCAGCTGGAGTACTGGGCGGTGCACGGCTCCAACCACCTGGAGCTGGACGCCGTCCCGCACACCCTCGCCGAGAACACCGACACGCTGATCGGCGCCCTGCGCCCCGAGTACCGCTCCGACTCGGCGGGCGTACGCCGCGCCACCGACGCCGCCGGCCAGACCAGCGGCACGGTCGCCGTCCCGGGTGTCGGCAGCACCCCTGAGGTCGGCAACCTTCCCTGGGCGCTGCACAACGTGTGGCTGACCTACCGCCACACCATGGACCGCGGCGTCCTCGAAGACGTCCTCTACCCGCTCCTGCGCCGGACCACCAACTACTACCTGCACTTCCTGTACGAGGGCGACGACGGACGCCTGCACCTGCCGACGACCTACTCGCCCGAGTACGGCAGCGCCCCCGACTGCAACTACGACCTGGCGCTGCTGCGCTGGAGCTGCGCGACGCTGCTGGAGACCGTCGACCGGCTCGGCGTACGGGACGACCTGGCGCCCAAGTGGCGCGAGGTGCTTCAGAAGCTGACCGACTACCCCGTGGACGAGAACGGCTTCATGATCGGAGCCGGGGTCCCCTTCGCCAAGTCCCACCGGCACTACTCGCACATGCTCTCCGTGTACCCCCTCTCCCTCGTCAACTGGGAGCAGCCCGAGCACCGCGACCTGATCGAGAAGTCGCTGAACCACTGGATCGGCTTCGAGGGCGCCCTGCGCGGCTACAGCTTCACCGGCGCCGCCTCGATCACCGCCCAGATGGGCCGGGGCGACGACTCGCTGAGGTATCTGCGGGAGCTGGTCGACCGGTACATCCAGCCCAACACCATGTACTACGAGGCCGGCCCCGTCATCGAGACACCGCTGTCCGCCGCGCAGTCCCTGCACGACATGCTGTGCCAGAGCTGGGGCGACACCATCCGTGTCTTCCCGGCCGTACCCGGCGACTGGCGGGACGTCACGCTCCACGACTTCCGCACCCAGGGCGCGTTCCTGGTCAGCGCGGTCCGCCAGGGCAGTACGACCCGCTGGGTGCGGGTGCGCAGCCTCGCCGGCGAGCCGTGCCGGATACGCCACTCCCTGCGCGGGCGCCTCACGGTCGCTGGGGTCGGCGGCCCGGCCCCCAAATGGCGCGACCTGGGCGACGGCGTGGTCGAGCTGGACCTGCCACGTGACGCGGAGGCGGTGATCCACCCGGCCGACGCACGGCCCGACCTGCGGATCGCCCCGGTGAAGGTGTCCGTGCCCGCCGACCCGTGGGGCCTGCCGGAACCGCCGCAGAGCGGAACCGTCACCCAGGTCGACCTCACCGGGGTCTTCGACAACGACGGCATCACCACCGAGATGTACTACGGCGACGGGGACTTCGACGGCACCGGCCGCACGTACCCCATGGTCCAGCTCCCGCAGACCGGGGAGACGACGGACAACGGCATCGCCTTCCTCTTCACCAACGGGAGCGAGGGAACCGACAACAACGTCGTGGCGGCCGGGCAGGAGATCACCGTCCCCCAAGGCGCGTACGCGAAGCTGCACGTGCTCGGCGCGGGTGACACGGCGGCCGCGACCGTCCCGGCGGCGGTCCGGTACGCCGACGGAACCAGCGGGACCGCACCGTTCACCCTCACCAACTGGCTCGCGTCCGGCCCCGAGAACGGTGAGACCGAGGCGGTGACCACCAGCCAGATCCACACCCGGACCGGACCGGTGGCCACCAAGGCGGCCGTCTTCCACCAGGTGGTCGAACTCGACGCGGGCAAGCAGCTCACGTCGATCACCCTGACCGCGCCCGAGGGGACGGCCGGGGCGCATGTCTTCGCCCTGTCGCTGGAGCACTAGGCGCAGGTCCGATACGCGCCCCGGATTCGGCCCCCGGGCGAACAGCAGACATCGGCGGGTCCCGGCATTCCGGGGCCCGCCGACCTGTCATCCGGTCATGCGCGGATCAGCAGGAAGCCTCCCAGCGGTGGGAGCGGATCCTGACGTTGAGACCCGGCCAGGTGTCACCGTGCTGCGCGATGCAGTAGCCGGTACCGGTGTAGTTCGCGCCGGTGTAGAGGACGACGTAGGCGTACGCGGACGACGTGCCGCTGTTCTTGGCGGACCCGACGTTCTGGGTGTCGGACCACGAACACTGGACGGAACCGCTGTACCAGTCCGGGTCGGCGTTGCTCCACGAGCACCGGCTGCCGTTGCCGTTGGCGCCGGTGTAGGCGCACAGATTGCCGCTGCTGCACTCCCACGCCTGAGCCGTGGCACTCGCGGAACTCGGTGCGATCAGGCCCAGGGCGGCCGTGGCGAAGGTGAGCGACGCGGCGGCGAGGGCTTTGCGGCCCCGACGGGTGGTGCGGCTGGGCTTACGGTCGTGCTCCTGCTCGTACGAGGACATCATGTGCCCTTTCTCGGAGACTGTGCCAACGGGCCTATGGCTGGCGGGAATTCATGTTTCCGGCCCGGCAGGCCGCTGTCATGCTCATGCGAGTGCGCTGACACTTCGCAGGTCGACAACGGTGGCCCACGGAGAAACGGATGCTCCGCTTTCATTTCACGTCCGAGGACCTCACCAAGGTCAGAGTGGCGACCGAACCGCACGCGCTCTGGGAGATCGCGGCCAGTCTGCACCGGCTCCAGACCCGTGAAGGCCGCTGGGCCTACGCGCCCTGGTTCCGTACCGCGTGTGACGCGTTGCGCCGGGCCGGGCTCGAACGGACGGTACAGACCTTCCTGATGCCGCTCTTCCCGCGCGCCAGCTACTTCCCGGACTTCCTGACGCCGCTGGAGGGCGCCGAAGGACTGGACGCCGGACTGGAGGCCGTTCTGGCGACACCGTACGAGCGGGTCGTGAAGGAGGTCGACACGCTCACCCGCGCCGTCGGTGCCCCGGCCTGGGCACGCCGGCTCACCGAGCGGGACATGCGCGAACAACTCGTGGGCGCCCTGCGCTCCTACCACCGTGCCGTGATCGTCCCTCACGAGGAGCGCATCCAGGAACGTCTGCACGCCGAGCGGGCCCGGCAGGCCCACACCCTGTTCCACGCCGGGACCGAGGGCATGCTCACCCGACTGGGCCCCGCGATCCGCTGGCGGCCACCCGTCCTGGAGATCGATCCGTATCCGGACCACCGCGACGTCCACCTCGACGGGCGGGGGCTGCTCCTGATCCCCTCCCACTTCTGCTGGCACGCGCCCATCGCCCTGGCCGACCCCGGGCTCCCGCCCGTTCTGCTCTACCCCCTCCACCACCTGCCGGCGACGACCGTGCACGCCGATTCCCCACCGTTGAACGTGCTGCTCGGCCCCACACGCGCCGCCATCCTCAGAGCCAGCGCTACCGGCTCCACCACCACCGAGGCCGCCCGCCGGGCCGGCGTGACACCTACGACCGCAAGCCATCACACGGCCGTACTGCGCGACGCCGGCCTGATCACCAGCCACCGCCACGCCAACACGGTCCTGCACACCCTGACCCCACTCGGAGCCGCCCTGCTGCGAACGGCGCCGGGCGACCGCTGACCCCGTGCAGTGGCCGGCCTGCTGAGCCGCCTCCTCCTCCGGAACGGAGCCCGGGGGAGATCGCCGGAGCGCCCGCCGAATTTCATGCATCTGCAACGATTCAACCCTCATCTGCCTGCTAGACATGGTGAGGTGAGTCGTCCAGCGCTGTACCGAAGGTTGTCCGTGGAGCCGGCCCGCGTCGGGAGCGGCGCGGCCCGTCCGATCGATGTCCGGGGTGGCGAAGCCCCTGCCGTCCCGGACGCGCACCTCCTCGACAACGCCGTCTGGGCCGCGTTGGCGGGCCCGCACGCCCATTTCGCGCAGAGGGTGGGCCGGGCGGCCCGCTATCCGGAGGACGTCTACTCCTACTCGGCGCTCGCCGATCCGGAGGACCCGGCCGCCTGGGCCGACCTGCACGCGCTCGTCGGGCCCGCGACCGCCTCCTGGATCAAGGGAGTCGACAGCGTCCCCGACGGGTGGGAGACGGTCGGCGGCAAGCGGGGCGTCCAACTCGTCGACACCGGACTGCGGGTCGAGGCCGCTCCCGAGGCGGAACGGCTCGGGCCCGACGACGTGCCGGAGATCCTGGACCTGGTCGCCCGCACCCGACCGGGCCCCTTCCGCGCCCGCACCGTCGAACTCGGCACCTACCTCGGCATCCGGCACCGGGGGAGGCTGATCGCCCTGGCCGGCGAGCGCTTGCGGCTGCCGGGCTGGACGGAGATCAGCGCCGTCTGCACCGACCCGGCGTATCGCGGCCGGGGACTGGCCACCCGGCTGGTGCGCGCGGTCGCGGCCGGCATCAGGGAACGCGGGGAGACCTCGCTGCTGCACGCCGCAGCGGCCAACACGGGGGCGATCCGGCTGTACGAGTCCATCGGCTTCACCCTGCGCCGCCGCACGACGATCCTCCAACTGCGCTCGCCAGGAACGGTCCCAGGAACGGCCCCAGGAACAGACCGCGGCGCAAGGCCGTTGTGACGGTCGACGAGACGCGCGGTACGACGCTGCCCCGGCAGGCGCGACGGACGGAGGTGTGGCCCATGCGACGCGTGCGCCACCCCCGTGCCCTGAACCCCCGCCGCCGTATCCGCCTCCACTCCCGGCCGCACATCGACCTCCAGCGCGTGGCCGGCGCGCTCTGTTGCTCCTGACGCTCCCCAGCCTTGGGCCGGTGGGACCCCCCTTCGCCGCGCTCCCCAGCCGCCGTGCCCCGCCCTGTTCACGCAGGGGCCGGCGCTCTCGTACGGACCTCCAGGAAGGCACCCCCTTGTCCTCAGCACCCTCCGCTCCGCTGCACCTCGCCGTCGCCCTCGACGGCACCGGCTGGCACCCCGCCTCCTGGCGTGAGCCGGTCGCCCGCCCCCGTGATCTGTTCACCGCCGGATACTGGGCCGATCTGGTCGCCGAGGCCGAGCGCGGCCTGCTCGACTTCGTGACCCTCGAGGACGGCCTCGGCCCGCAGTCCTCCCACCCCTTCGAACCCGACGGCCGCACCGAGGAGGTCCGCGGCCGGCTGGACGCCGTGCTCGTCGCCGCGCGCGTCGCCCCCCTCACCCGGCACATAGGCCTGGTCCCGACCACGGTGGCCACCCACACGGAGCCGTTCCACATCTCCAAGGCGATCGCCACCCTGGACTACGTGAGCACCGGCCGGGCGGGTCTGCGCGTACAGATCACCGCCCGCCCGAACGAGGCCGACCACTTCGGCCGCCGCACGATTCCGCACATCGACTCCTACGACAGCCCCGTGGTCACCGACCTCTTCGACGAGGCCGCCGACTACGTGGAGGTCGTGCGCCGGCTCTGGGACAGCTGGGAGGACGACGCCGAGATCCGTGACGCCGCCACCGGCCGCTTCGTCGACCGCGACAAACTGCACTACATCGACTTCCAGGGCAAGCACTTCAGCGTCAAGGGCCCCTCCATCACCCCTCGCCCGCCGCAGGGCCAGCCCGTCGTCACCGCCCTCGCCCACCAGGCCGTCCCCTACCGGCTGGTGGCCCGCCAGGCCGACGTCGGCTACGTCACCCCGCACGACGCCGACGACGCCCGTGCGATCGTCGAGGAGATCCGCGCCGAGCAGCAGGCGGCCGGGCGCGGCGCCGAACTCCTGCACATCTTCGGTGACTTGGTGGTCTTCCTGGATGACGACCAGGCCGCCGCCGAGGACCGCCGCACACGCCTCGACGCCCTCGCGGGAGAGCCGTACACGAGCGACGCGCGCGTCTTCGCGGGTACGCCCGCCCAACTCGCCGATCTCCTTCAGGAGCTGGCGGCAGAGGGATTGAGCGGCTTCCGGCTGCGGCCCGCCGTCGCCGGACACGACCTGCCCGCGATCACCAGGGGCCTGGTCCCCGAACTCCAGCGCCGGAACGCCTTCCGCCGCGCCTACGAGGCGGACACCCTGCGCGGACTGCTGGGTCTGCCCCGCCCCGCCAACCGCTACGCCGCCGCCACAGCCGCCGCCGCTGCCACCGTCTGAGCCGGAGGGACCGTACGACCATGAGCAAGCCCCTGAAGCAGATCCACCTGGCCGCGCACTTCCCCGGCGTCAACAACACCACCGTGTGGAGCGACCCCGAGGCCGGCAGCCACATCGAGTTCAGCTCCTTCGCCCACTTCGCGCGCACCGCCGAACGCGCCAAGTTCGACTTCCTCTTCCTCGCCGAAGGGCTCAGGCTCCGCGAACAGGGCGGGAAGATCTACGACCTGGACGTCATCGGCCGGCCCGACACCTTCACCGTCCTGGCCGCACTCGCCGCCGTCACCGAGCACCTCGGCCTGACCGGCACCATCAACTCCACCTTCAACGAGCCCTACGAGGTCGCCCGCCAGTTCGCGAGCCTCGACCACCTCTCCGGCGGCCGCTCCGCCTGGAACGTGGTCACCTCCTGGGACGCCTTCACCGGCGAGAACTTCCGCCGCGGCGGCTTCCTCCCGCAGGACGAGCGCTACTCGCGGGCCAAGGAGTTCCTCGCCACCGCGAACGAGCTCTTCGACTCCTGGCAGGGCGACGAGATCCTCGCCGACCAGGCCACCGGCACCTTCCTGCGGGACGCGAAGGCCGGCGCGTTCGTCCACACCGGGCAACACTTCGACATCCAGGGCCAGTTCAACGTCCCGCGCTCCCCGCAGGGCCGCCCGGTCGTCTTCCAGGCGGGCGACTCCGAGGAGGGCCGCGAGTTCGCCGCCTCCGACGCCGACGCGATCTTCAGCCGGTACGCCACGCTGAAGGACGGCCAGGCCTTCTACACGGACGTCAAGAACCGCCTGGCCAAGTACGGCCGCCGCCACGACCAGTTGCTGATCCTGCCCGCCGCGACCTTCGTCCTCGGAGACACCGACGCCGAGGCCCGGGAACTCGCCAGGGAGGTGCGCCGCCGGCAGGTCAGCGGGGCAACGGCCATCAAACACCTGGAGTTCGTCTGGAACCGGGACCTGTCGTCCTACGACCCGGACGGCCCGCTGCCCGACATCGACCCCGACGTCAGCGACACCCACATCTCCAAGGGCCGCGCCCAGGTACGCATGTACCGCGACCCGCTGACCACCGCCCGCGAATGGCGGGAGCTCGCCGCCGCGAACAACTGGTCCATCCGCGACCTCGTCATCGAGACCGGCAACCGGCAGAACTTCGTCGGCTCGCCGGAGACGGTCGCCCGGACCATCAACGACTTCGTCCAGGCCGACGCCTCCGACGGCTTCATCCTCGTCCCGCACATCACCCCGGGCGGCCTCGACGACTTCGCCGACAAGGTCGTCCCGCTCCTCCAGGAACAGGGCGTGTTCCGCACGGAGTACGAGGGCACGACCCTGCGCGACCACCTCGGCCTCGCCCACCCGGACGCCGACGGGTCGTGAGTCGGTCTTCTCCGAACCACTGGGGTGGTCCCGTACTCAGGTGATGGGATCAGCCCCAGGGGCGGTGTGGAGCCGGCGAACAGCCGTGCACGGCACGGGTGTTAGCTTCTTCCCCATGGCGGAACACCAGGACGAGACCAGGGCGGCCTACGACGGGGTCGTCGAGCTCTATGCGTCGATGTTCGCCAATGGGTTGGAGACGCACCCGTTCTCGCGGAACATGATCGGCACTTTCGCCGAGTTGGTGCGCGCGACGGGGAACTCGCGGGCAGCCGACGTCGGGTGCGGGCCGGGACATCTGACCGCCATGCTGCACGACCTGGGGCTGGACGCCTTCGGGCTCGACCTCTCCCCGGGCATGGTCGACCACGCCCGGCGGGCCCATCCGGCGCTGCGGTTCGATGAGGCGCGGATGGAGGCCCTGCCGGTCGAGGACGGCGCGCTCGGCGGCGTGCTGGCCCATTACTCGATGATCCATACCCCGCCTGGGGAACTGTCCGCGCTGCTCGCCGAGTGCGTACGTGTTCTGGCACCAGGGGGCCTGATTCTGGTCTCGTTCTTCGCGACCGACGGACCGGAGCCGGTCCGCTTCGACCACAAGGTGACGCCCGCCTACAGCTGGCCGGCGGATCGGTTCGCCGAGTTGCTGGCCGGCGCCGGGCTCGTCACGTTCGCCCGGCTGCTCCACGACCCGGCCACCGAGCGAGGCTTCCTCGACGCCCACTTGCTGGCCCGCCGCTCCTAGAGGGCTTACCGTCTGCTGATGTCCCGGCGGCCCGGCCTCACCTCAGGTGCCGGGTGAAGAACCGGGCCGCGGCCTCCCCCGCGAACTGCGGGACGCCGGTGTGCCCGCCCATATTGGCGTGCAGGGACTTCTCCTTGGAGCCGAAGGCGTCGAACAGGTCCAGGGCCGCCTGCCGGTCGTTCCCTTCGTCGTCCCACTGCAGCAGGACGTGCAGCGGAATGGTGACCCGGCGGGCCTCCTCGAACATGGCGCGAGGCACGAAACTCCCGGCGAAGAAGCCGGCGGCCACGATGCGCGGCTCGACGACCGCAAGGCGAACGCCGATGGAGATCACTCCCCCCGAGTACCCGACCGGGCCGCCGATCTCGGGCAACGACAGGAGGGCGTCAAGGGCGGCCTGCCATTCCGGGACCGCCTTGTCGACGAGAGGGAGAATGAGGGCGTCGATGATCTCGTCGCTGACCGGCTCGCCGGCTTCCATGGCCCGGCGCAGGTCGGCGCGGGCCTGCTCGGCGGCGGCCCAACGGGGCCGGTCACCGCTCCCGGGGAGCTCGATGGTGGCCGCGGCGAAGCCGTCCGCCGCGGCGTCCCGGGCGCGCGCCACCAGCCGGGGATACATCTTGTGCAGTCCGAGCGGGGGGTGACCGAGAAGGATCAGCGGTGCCGGCGCGGATGCGGATGCGGGCGTCCACAGGAGGCCGGGGATCTCGCCGAGGGTGAATTCGCGTTCGAGGACGCCGTCGTCGAGGCGCGGTTCGGAAGTGAAGTGAAGGGCCATGATCGTGCCTTTCGGGAGCGCTGTTGAACGGCGCTCCCGGGCGACCTATCGCCCGACCGTGACCCCGCAGGAGAGCACCCATGTCGATACGTTCACGGGTACCACCTCCTCGTTCTCTCGCACGGCCTCCCGCGAAAGTAGCAGAGGCCGCCGTCGTCCGCCAAAGGATTCTCGCGCGGGCGCCGTGGCCGGATGCCAGGGAGTCGGAACACTACGCCGGAGCTGCTCGGGGGGCCTCGTCGCGGCTTCCCGAGGCCAGGCCCTGGAGGCGTCCCGCTGAGAGCGTGCGATCGGCTCCGCCGCGGGACATGGCAGCCGGGCCCGGCGCGCTGCCGGGCCTGGGCCCCGGGCTGCTTCAGCTCAGCCCAGTGCGTCCATCAAGGCGGTGACATGGGCGTCCAGCCGTTCCTCCACGACACGCGTCGTCAGCTCTGCCCGCCCTGTTGGTCACCGCGCCACCTCACCCTTCGGACGGCGGTCACCGCGTCGAGGTCTCGGAGCAGGTGGAGGGCCCCGACGTACTCATGAGTTGGTTCGGTCAACAGGCCACTCCTTCCAGTCGAGCTGATGCTCCGGAGTGCCCACCGACCGTCCGTACGCGACCGCTTCGGCGCGGCCCGCCTCGTCGCCGCGCCGGTAGCGGAACACCTTCCCGGCGAAGACCACGACGTGCTCGTCACCGGCGGTGAAGTCCGCGTACCAGCCGTTCTCCGGCTCCAGCACCTCGGCGAAGGCCTCCGCGAGGGCCGCGACGTCGTCGCCGTCGGTCTCCCACTCGACCAACGTCCACGACGGGGGCTGCCCGGCGGCGGCGCTGTGTGAGACGTCCAGCCGGCTGACCCCGCGCAACCGCGGGCGCAGCCCCTGCGGCTGGAACACGGCGCCGGGACGGAGGCTTTCACCGAGGACGTATCCGCTGATCACGTGCTGTCTCCCTGGGGTGGTGGCTGCTGGTTCGTGCTTCCCGCGGGAGCGACGCTACGACCCGATGGCTGACATCCTGTGTCAGTCACGGGGCGGGGAAAGGGTGATCGCCGATGCGAGCGGACCGGCTGCTGTCGTTGCTGCTCTGTCTGCAGTCCCGTGGACAGATGACGGCACGGCAACTCGCCACCGAGCTGGAGGTGTCGGTCCGAACCGTCTACCGGGACCTGGAGGCGCTCGGCGCGGCCGGAGTACCCGTCGTGACGAACGGCGGGCCCGGCGGCGGCTGCCGGCTGATGGACGGCTGGCGCAGCCCGCTGCTCGGCATCAGCGCCGAGGAGGCGACGGCGCTGCTGGCGGTGTCGGCGAGTGGTCCGCTGGGGCGGATGGCGCTGGGCGACGCGCTGGCGCAGGCCCGGCTGAAGCTGCTGGCCTCACTGCCGGCGGCGAGCCGGGACCCTACGAGTGCCGCGGCCGCACGCTTCCACATCGACACGCAGGCATGGTTCAAGCCGCCGGAACTGGTCCCGCACCTGGCCGTGCTCGTCGACGCGGTGCGTCAGGACAGACGTCTGCGTATCGAGCACGAGCGCCGGGACGACCGCGCCGGCAGCCGCGCGGACAGCCGTACGAGTCCGCGGACCGTGGATCCGCTGGGGCTCGTCGCCAAGGCGGGCGTGTGGTACGTGGTCGTCCGGTCGAGCCGGGGGACACGCGCCCACCGGGCGTCACGGATCACCCGGGCGGAGCTGCTCCCCGAGTCCTTCCTCCGTCCCGCGGACTTCGACCTGGCGGACTACTGGACGTGCTGGACCACGGAGTTCGAGGAGAGCCTGGACCGACTGCCCGTCACGGTTCGCCTCACGACCGCCGGTCTGGCCGCCCTCCCCGAGGTCCTCGGCGACACCACGTCCGGCGCCCGGGCGGCCCCGGACCCGGAGGACGGCTGGCACCGCCTCGTCCTCCACTTCGACTCCCCGCTCGCGGCCCGACGCCGCCTCCTCGGCTTCGGTCCCGACGCCGAGGTGCTCGAACCCGCGGACGTACGTGCCGACCTGGCCGAGTGCGCACGCGGAACGGCTGCCAGGTACCGGCAGGGAAGGTGACCGTCATACGGCGGCCGGCCATGGACCGTCCCTTGTCGACCGCGCCGACCTGTGACCCGGCTGTGACCCGGAACTGTGGCCTCCAACACGGTCGCGTGCGCCGCGTCCTGATGAGCTGGCGCGATGCGCAGAGCCGCCCCCCTCTTACTGGTCCTCGCCTCCGTTCTCGCCCTCGCGGGGTGCGGGCAGCAGGCGGAGTCGTCCGCGTCCCAGGCACGGCCCACCTCGTCGGACGACCCTCGGTACCTTCCGCTGGCCGCGTACGACATGTCCGGCGACGACGGCCGTACGGTCAACAGGGCCAGCTGGACGCTCGCCAGGCAGTGCATGGTCCGGCTCGGCTTCGACAGCCTGCGGAACCTCTCCACCGACCCCGCACCCGACTGGCCCCAACGCCCCGCCGGCACGGCCGTGGCGATGCTCATCGCGTACTCGGACGACCTCCGCTACGGAATCCGGGACCCAGAGCAGGCCGCGCGGTACGGCTATCAGGGGGCGCGGGCCGATTACGAGCGCGATCACCCGGAGAGGAAGTGGACCCTCTCCGAATACCTCGCGCTGACCGGCATGTTCGTCGGGGACGACCCGAGGACCGTCCACGGCCACCGGATCCCGGAACGCGGCTGTCTCGGCGAGGCGGACCGCGAGATCTACGGATGGAACCCCCAGGACCGCATCGACCCGGTCTGGCACCTGAAGTCCAAAAGCCTCCAGCAGGCCATGCGGGACCCCGCCTGGGGCAAGGCGGACAAGGCGTGGTCGGCCTGCATGCGGAAGGCGGGTTACCGCTACGCCAACCCCGCAGACGCCGTGACCGGCAGCGATCGCAAGCGCCAGGAGCTGCGGGAACGGCTGGCCGACCCCGAGTACGACCTCAACAAGCCGTCCGCCCTGGAGAAGAAGACCGCGACCGCCGACGCGCGCTGCAAGCAGCGGACCGGCTACGTCCGCACGGTGCACGCCATCGACGTCCGTATCCAGCTCAGGCTCGTCGCCGAGAACCGGGCGAAGCTGGAGAAACAGCAGCGCTGGAACAGCGACGCGGTCCGCAGGGCCCACGACATCCTGGAGGACGGCTAGGTGATCCGGACGTGGCCGCTCAGACGACCGGCTCGCCGATGCCCAGCAGGTTCCCCTCGCTGTCACGGAACCAGGCGGCCCGTTCCCCTCGGGCGCCCTTGCTGGGGTAGTTGCCCTCGATGTCGGCGATCCCGTTCCTCGTTCGGAAGCCGGGTGCGTCGACCTCTTCGAAGACGACGCCGCGCTGCCTGAGCTCCGACACGAGTGTCTCGAGGTCGTCGACCACCCAGCCCATCTGGGTGAAGGTGCCGGGTGAGGCTCCCGTCGACTGGAACAGGGCGAACTCCGTGTCGCCGCACCGGTACAGCAGCCCGCCGGGCCGTTCGTCGACAGGCTCCAGACCGAGCCGCTCGGCGTAGAAACGCCGCGCCCGGTCCAGATCCTGGGCGGGGAGCCTGGTCGCCACGCGTCCGCGAGCCAGGATGTTCCTGTTGTCTGCGCTCATGGACCCACTGTGCCGTGGGTGGTGGCCGACGGGGTGGAGGCTCGGCGCCTCACCCCCCGAGGGCGTCGGCGACCGCGGTCCGGATGGCGGGCAGGTCGCGGTGCACGGTGCCGGGGCACTCGGTCGCCTCCCAGTCGCGGTGGCCGCTGATGGCGGGCACGGTCCGGGTGACGCCGCTGACCGGATTGCGGTACGCCACGCTGCCCAGTGGGTCGATGGCGTGCTGCCGGGTCAGGTCGGTCAGGAGCTGGATCAGGGACGTCCGGGCGGCGCTCGTCGCCGGGGTGCTGGTGAGCGTGCCCAGAAGGGCGATCCCGAGGTTCCCGGCGTTGTATCCGCCGACGTGCGCGCCGTTGACCATGAGGCGGCCCGTGGAATCGTGCCCGAAGATCCCGTCGGTGCCGGACCAGCGTCCCTCCCTCACCCGGCCGCTCGCGTCGATCAGGTACTGGTAGCCGATGTCGCCCCAGCCCTTGCCGACCGCCTGGTTGCGGTAGATCGAGCGGACCACGGCCGCGGGGTCGGGATTGGTGCTGCCGTCGGCCGTGTGGTGCACGGTCAGCGTCTGTACGGGGTAGTACGCCGCGGGCCAGACCTCGGTACCGTCGGCGGCGAAGCGCAGTGACTCGTCGGCGCCCCAGGCCTGGCGCGAGAGCATCACGGGCGCCACCGACGGCGAGGGGGCCGCCGCCCGGGCGGGAGGGGACAGGGCGCCCCAGGTGGCGGAGGCCCCGAGCGCGCCCAGAAGGGTGCGTCTGCGTAAGGATCCGGCGGTCCCGTCCGTCCCGTCCGAACCGTTCGACTTGCCAGAGCGCCGTTGCCGCATGTCCGGCACCGCCTTTCCGATGAGGTCGTCTCGTGTTGTCTCGAGTTGTCTCGAGCTGTCTCGTGTCGTCCTGTGGCGTTCTCGGGGCGTGGTGGTCGGTGCGGTGGGCGAGGTGCGAGCTGGGGCGTCGGACTCATGGTGCGGTCCTCTGCGGGGAGCCGGGAAGAGCACAGTTCGGCCTTCGTCGGACGCGCTTTTCGCCGAGGCGACGGACAGGGGCGCGGCCTCAGGGCCGGGCCGGACCCTCGGGCAGGCTCACCAGCTGCGCCAGGAGCAGTGCCACGTCGTCCCGCTCGGTCTCCGGCTCGAGAAGGCTCAGCATGCCGTCGCAGGCTGCCTCCAACGAGGCGTACGGCTTTGCCAGTTGTGATCGCAGGCGCTCCAGCCCGTCGCCGATGTCCTCGCCGCGGGCCTCGACGAGACCATCGGTGTAGAGGGCGAGCACCGACCCTTCCACCACGTCGAACTCCACTTCCTCGAAGTCCACGCCGCCGACGCCGAGAGGGGCCCCGGACGGCACCTCAAGGAGCCGGACCGTGTGGGCACCGTCCTCCTCGGGTTCCGGCTCGACGAGCAGCGGTGGCACATGTCCCGCCCGCGCGATGACGCAGCGCCGGAGCGAGGGGTCGTACACGGCGTAGGCGCAGGTGGCGATGAGGGCCTCGTCCGGGTCGTGGGTCAGGTCCGTGGCGATGTCGTCGACGTGCTGCAGGAGCCTGGCCGGAGGGAGGTCGAGGACGGAAAGGGTGCGTACGGCGGTGCGCAGCAGACCCATCGTGGCGGCGGCGCGCAGCCCGTGGCCGGTGACGTCGCCGATGATCAGGGCCACCCGGCCGCCGGTGAGCCGGGTGACGTCGAACCAGTCGCCGCCGGCCTCGTTGCCCGTGCTGGCGGGGACGTACCGGAACGCGATGTGCACCCCGGGCGGTTCTGGGACGTGCTGGGGCAGGAGGGCGCGCTGCAGCATGAGCGCGCCCTCGCGCTCGCGTGCGTAGAGCCGGGCGTTGTCCAGTGATGTGCTGGCTCGGCCGGCCAGCCTCATGGCGAAGGCGAGGTCGTCCTCGTCGAACGGCGGGCTGTCGTTCGCCCGGTAGACGACCAGGAGGCCGAGCACGACGTCACCGGCGCGCAGCGGGAGCAGCATCATCGAGTGCACGCCCAGCTCCAGGGCGGCCCGGGTCCTGGGATCGCCCGGGTAGGTGGCCGACCTCAACCGCTCGGGTGAGCCGAGGAGTTGGGGGACGCCGGTGCGCAGGGCCTCGCCGGCGGCCGAGTGCTCCGCGAGGCTCACCGACTGGCCGACCCGCAGCATGCGTTCGGCGAGGGGGTCGCGCTGTACGCAGGCGACGCCCAGCTGGACCAGGGGAGTGCGGTGGGTGGGCGTGTGGCGGGGGAGCTCGCCTTCGGTGACCACCGATTCGAGCAGGACGACACCGGCGTAGTCGCTGAACCCGGGGACCAGGGTGTCGGCCAGACGCTCGGCGATGCCGGGGATGTCGAGCAGGTCGGCGACGCGGGATCCGACGTCGTTGAGCAGGGTGAGGCGGGCCCGGACGATCTCGTTCTGCCGGGCGATCCGGCGGCGTTCCGTGATGTCCATGACGGTGCAGCCGAGGCCGATCACCCGGTGGCTCGTGTCCTCCAGACGGCTGCAGGACACGGAGCGAAATCCATCGCCCTCCGGCCCCGGTACGGTGACGTCCAGCACGGGCCGGCCGGTTCTGAGCACCTGCCGCTGCAGTTCCACGAGCTCGCGGCCGACGGGCCCGGCGATCACCTCGTCCACGGTGCGGCCCAGATGGCTGCGCAGCGGACGGTGGTCGAGCCGGGCCAGTGCCTCGTTGGCCCGGATGCACCTGAGGTCCTTGTCGAAGATGGCGACGCCCAGCGGGGAGGACTCGAAGAGCGACTCCAACGCGCCCTGGCCGGTCGCGTACGGCAGGCGCTCCTCGGCCAGTGACGCGTGGACGAACGCCCTGCCGTCGCCGTCGACGAGGAGGGACGCCTGGACATGGGTGCGGACGGCGTGGCCGTCGCGGTGGAGCAGGGGCAGGGCGCCGCTCCAGCTCTCGGAGTCCAGCAGTTTGGCGAGGATGTCCTCGGGCGCCTCCGCGGCGGTGCCGCCGACGTCCATGAGACGGTCGAAGCGACGCCCCAGTACGTCCTCGCCCGTCCAGCCCAGCAGGTCCTCGACCGACCGGCTCCACAAAATGATGTGGCCGGTGCCGTTCAGGACGACGACCACGGCGTTCGGTACGAGCACCGGGGGTTCGGGCACGCTGCGGGGAGGGCCGGGGCCGCGCGCCGATATGCCGGAAGCATGGGGTGGGAAGGTCACCCGTCACCTCCCTGCACCGGATACCCGAGCTCGTGTACCTGATTATCAACCTATATGTCGGGTAATAATAAAAAATTCGGGTTCTGGGCGCCGTCGAAGCCTTGCCGTCGGCGACCGGTCCAAGCACCACGACGGGCCGGTGGACAACAGAGGGGAGCCCGTGGTGAAGCGTCTGCTCGGCGTCGAGATGGGTGTCGACGAGTTGAGGTGGGCGCTGATCGTCGGCGACTCGATCGAGGACAAGGGCAGCACCGAGACCCCTCGGGCGGGCCTGCTGCACGCGATCGACGCCGTGGCCCGGACCACCCGCGGCCACCGCCCGGACCGGCTGGGGGTGGCGGTCCCCGGCGACCTGAACCGCACCACCGGTACGGTCGGTGTGGGCAGCATGAATCTCGTCGGCCCGTGGGCCGGCTACCCGCTGCGGGACGAGCTGGCGTACCGGGTCGGATGCCCGACCGAGATCCTCAACGACGCCCGCGCGTTCGGCCACGGCGAACTCGCGATGGGCGCGGCGAAAGGCCTGGAGAACGTCCTCTTCATCATGTTGCACAGAGGCGGCGTGGGCGGTGCCTACGCCTTCGAGGGGCGGATCCTGGCGAGCCCGGACGACCGGCTCGGCGAGTTCGGCCACCTGACCGTGGAGCCCGGCGGCACCCCCTGCCCGGGCTGCGGCGGACGGGGATGCCTGGAGACCTTCGTCAGCGGCCAGGCCGTCGTCCGCCGCTTCCGGGCCCGCTCCAGCTGGAGCCCGTCCGGAGTGACGGCGGTGACCGACGCCGCCGCGGACGGCGACCAGGTCGCCCTGGAGGTGCTCGCCGACAGCGGACGCGCCGTGGGCGTCATCCTGAACAGCCTGGCGGCCGCCTTCCCCACGCAGGCGGCGGTCGTGGGCGGGGACATCGCGGACGCCGTACTGCCCTGGATGGCGGACGAGATCAGAACGGTGCTCGCCGAACGTCCCAGTTGCACCTTCGAGCCGGACCTGCTGGCCGCGTCGCTGGGCGTCTGGGCGCCCGCGGTGGGCGCCGCGCTGACCCTGCCGCTCCCGGTGCGGATGGAGGGGGTGGGAAGGCTTCCCGAGCAATAGGCTGGAGACGGGCTCCGACCATGAACCGTGAAGAACCATTTCATCCGAGTCCGAGTCGAGTCCGAGGAACACAGTCGCAGGTCTCCTGCGGCGAGGTGAGTGACGATGCGTTCGAGCAGTGACACTCCGCGACCGGTGAGCGGAGAAGGGACATCCGCCCACCCGACGGACGCCGTGGCCGCCGTCGACGCGCGCGGCCGGGTCACGGCATGGAACCCGGGCGCCCGGCAACTTCTCGGCTACGCGCCCGCCGAGGTCCTCGGCCGTCCCGCATCCCTTCTGCTGGCCGCCGACCCCTCCCCGGCCGCCCTGCGCCGCGCCGCCGCCTCGCACAGCTGGAGCGGCCGGGTCGCCCTGCGCCACCGGGACGGCCACCGCCTGGAGGCGGACCTGCGGGCCTGGTCGGCGCCGACCGCCGGAGGACAGCCCCAGTGGTTCCTCGTCCACTCCCCGGCACCGTCGCAGGCCGCGAGCCCGCAGGAGGACACACAGCTCCTGGAGTGGGCGTTCGCACGGTCCCCGCTCACCATGGCGGTCTACGACGTCGACGGGCGGATCCTGCGGATGAACGCCGCGACCCGCGGCCTGCTCGGCCTCGGCGACCAGCAGGTGCTCGGGCGCGTCGTCGAGGACCTCTACGGGGACGCCAAGGAGCAGGGCGCACCCTCCGCCCCGGTCCTCTCCGAGCACGTCACCGACACGATGCGCTCCGTGGCCAGGACGGGCCAGCCGGTCCGCTACGAGGTCTCCGCGCCGACACCGGCCGGGACCGGGAGGCTCACCTGGTGGGCGGTCACCATGTCACCCGTGACGGATCCGGACGGCCGGATCCACGGAGTGTTCACCGCGGGATGCGACATCACCGGACAGTACGAGGCGCGGCAGCGGCTGGCCGTGCTCAACGAGGCCAACGCCCGGATCGGCACCAGCCTGGACGTGGCGCGCACCGCGGACGAACTCGCCGACATGGCCGTCCCACGGCTCGCCGACTTCGTCAGCGTCGATCTGCTCGACTCCGTGCTGCACGGCGGCGAGCCCCTCTCGGGCCCGGTGGTGGGCACCATCTCCCTGCGCCGGGTCGCCCACCGGTCCGCGACCCAGGGCGCCCCCGAGGCCGTGGTCGACCTGGGCGCGGTGGACACCTACCCGGACTTCTCACCGCCCGCCCGCTCCCTGGCCTCCGGCCTGCCCGTGCTGAGCGCGATGGGCGACGACGACTTCGACCGGTGGACCCAGGCGGACCCCGCCAGGGCGTCCCGCGTACGCGACTACGGGTTCCACTCCGTGATGTCGATCCCGGTGCGGGCCCGCGGCACCACGCTCGGCGTGGCGGTCTTCGCCCGCCGGCGCTCGGAGCCCTTCGCCCCGGACGACCTGGTCCTGGCCGGCGAGATGGTGGCCAGGGCGGCCGTCTGCGTCGACAACGCCCGCCGGTACACCCGCGAGCGGGCCACGGTACTGGGCCTGCAGCGCAGCCTGCTCCCGAGACAGCTGCCCCAGCAGCCGGCCGTCGAGGTCGCCACGCGCTATCTGCCCGGCAGCACCCAGGCCGGCGTCGGCGGCGACTGGTTCGACGTGATCCCGCTGTCCGGTGCCCGGGTCGCCCTCGTCGTCGGCGACGTCGTCGGGCACGGTATCCAGGCGTCGGCGGCCATGGGACGGCTGCGGATCGCCGTGCGCACCCTGGCCGACGTCGATCTCGCCCCCGACGAGCTCCTCACCCAGTTGGACGACCTGGTCATCCGCCTCGCCGCGGAGAGCAACGGCACGGTCGGCGCCGGCCGCGACGGAGGCGGCGACCTGAGCGGCAGGGCCGATCTCACCGAGATCATGGAGGCCCTGGAGATCCCGGACACCGTCGAGGCCCGGGAGACGGGGACGACCGAGGAGACCGAGGAGTCCGCCGGTGACATGGCGGCCACCTGCCTGTACGCGGTGTACGACCCCGTCACCCGGCACTGCACCCTCGCCCGGGCCGGCGGTCCCGTGCCCGCTCTCGCCCGGCGGGACGGCACGGTCGAACTGCTCGACGTCCCCGCCGGACCCCGGCTCGGTGTCGGAGGCCTGCCCTTCGAGGCCACCGAGCTCGACGTGCCCGAGGGCAGCCTGCTCGCCCTGTTCACCGACGGCCTGATCAACGCGCGGGCCGGCAACCTCGACACCCTGTGCCGTGTCCTGTCCCAGCGTCCCCGGCAGGACCTGGAGGACACCTGTGACACCGTCCTGCAGAATCTGCTCCCCGCCCTGCCCGCGGACGACGTCGCCCTGCTCATCGCCCGTACGCGCGCCCTCGACACCGAACGGATCGCCAGCTGGGACCTGGACCGGGAGCCCTCCGTGGTCGCCGACGCCCGTAAGGCGACGTCCGACCAGCTGGCCCACTGGGGACTGGACGAGCTCACGTTCACCACGGAACTCGTCGTCAGCGAGCTGGTCACCAACGCCATCCGGCACGCCGACGCCCCCATCCGGCTGCGGCTGATCCAGGACCAGTGCCTGATCTGCGAGGTCGCCGACGGCAGCAACTCCGCGCCGCATCCGCGCCGGGCCCGCAGTCTCGACGAGGGCGGCCGGGGCCTGCTGCTCGTCGGTCAGCTCACCGACCGCTGGGGCACCCGGCAGACACCCACGGGAAAGATCATCTGGACCGAGCAGTGCCTCCCGACGCCCTGACCGGGCGCCCGCTCACCCCGCTCACCCCCTGACGGCCGAACTCGCCACACCCTGCACGAACCAGCGCTGGAAGACCACGAACATCACCAGCACGGGAGCGACGAGCAGCACACCGAATGCCAGGATCTGACCCCAGTCCGGTGGCTCCTGCCCCTGGAAGACGCTCATCTCCAGCGGCAGCGGACGCACGGACGGGTCGGAGATCATCAGCACCGGCCACAGGAACGCCCCCCACTGGGTCAGGAAGGTCAGGATGGCGACGGAGGCGAACACGGGCCTGGACATGGGGATGATGATCGAGAAGAACGTACGCCACGGACCCGCGCCGTCGATCCGGGCCGCCTCCTCGATGCTGTGCGGGACGCCGCTGAAGAACGCGTGGAACTGGTAGACCGAGAAGGCGTTGGCGATGAACGGCAGGGCCAGGATCCCCAGGGTGTTCCGCTGGTCGTTGAACAGATAGAACAACGGCACCGCCACCGACTCGAACGGCACCAGCATCAGCAGCAGCACGACCGCGAACACGGCGTCCCGCCCCCGCCAGCGCAGCCGGGACAGCGCGTACCCGGCCATCGAGTTGACCAGCAGCCCGCCCACGACCACCACGGCCGTCACGGTGAGCGACACCGCCATGAACTGCCAGAAGTAGCCGGTGCTCTCGGAGGACAGGCTCTCGAACACCCTCTCGTAGTTGTCCACCGACAAGTGCGTCGGCACGAGGCCCGCGAAGCCGTCCAGCACCTCGTCGGACGGCTTGAAACTGCCGATGACCAGGTACAGCGCGGGCAGGACGTACAACAGGGCGGCAACAGCCAGCGCCAGGTAGTCGCCGACGCGGCGCAGCCGTCCGTACGGCCGCCGCCCGCTTCGCCGCTTCCCCTCGAGGCTCACCCCGCCTCGCTCTCGGGGCGCACGACGCGGCGCTGCAGGAGCGTCAGAGCGACGACGATGACGAAGAAGATCACCGTGATCGCCGAGGCCAGTCCGATGTTGCTCTCGTCGAACGCGACCGTGACGGCGTCGTACATGACGGTGCGGGTGGAGTTCTCGTCGAGTCCTCCGCCGCCCCGGATCAGGATGTAGATCTGGTCGAAGACGCGGAAGGCCAGCACCGACGTCAGCAGCGCCACGAAGACCAGGGTGTTCCGGATCCCCGGGAGCGTGACATGGCGGAACTGCTGCCAGTGGCCTGCCCGGTCGATCTTGGCCGCCTCGTACAGCTCCTCCGGGATCTGCTGGAGCCCTGCCAGCAGGATGACCATCTGGAAGCCCACGCCCTGCCACACCGACAGCACCACGACGGACGCCATCGCGGTGGTGGCCGAGCCCATCCAGTCGTACGCGGTCCAGTGGCCGAAGGTGAGGTACGACAGCGCCGTGTTGAGCATGCCCTGGTCACTGCGGGAGAGGATCAGCCGCCAGATGACGGCGACCAGGGCCATCGGGAACACCACCGGCAGGAAGAAGAGGGCACGGAACACACCGATGCCCTTCAGCCGGCGGTTGAGCAGTACGGCCAGCGCCAGGGCGAGGCCCGTCTGCAACGGCACGACGGCGGCGGCGAAGGTGAGGTTGTTCAGCAACGACCGGAGGAACTCGTCCGACAGGTCGGGGTCGAGGAACAGCCGCCTGTACTGCTCCACTCCGAAGAACTCGGGAGGCTGGGGGGAGCCGAGCCGCACGTTGTAGAAGGACAGCACCACCGCGTAGACGAACGGCACACCGACGAACCCGATCAGCCCGAGCACCGCGGCCGCCGCCATCAGCGGCCCGTGCACCCGCTCCCGACCACCGGGCCCCGTGCCCCCACCGCCGACCCCCCGGCGCCGCCCTCCGACCACCCGCCACCGACCTCCGGGCATCCCTCACCGCCCCCCAGCCAACTGCCGCCCACCGCCGGGCACCTGCCACCGCCCGCCGGGCACCTGCGGTTGGATGCCGGGTACTCGCCACTGGCTGCTCTGGGGTGCGTGTTCGCCGCCGGGGCCGGTGCCCCCACCGTCGGACGCCTGGCGTCGACCGCCGATCACCCACCACCGTCCGCCGGGCACCCGCCGCTGGCTGCCGGGTACCCGCCACCGTCCGCCGGGTACTCGCCACTGGCTGCTCTGGGGTGCGTGTTCGCCGCTGGGGCCGGTTCCCCCACCGTCGGACGCCTGGCGTCGACCGCCGGTCACCCGCCACCGTCCGTCGGACGCATGGCGTCGACCGCCGATCACCCGCCACCGACCGCCGGGCACCCGCCGCTGGCTGCCGGGCACCCGCCGCTGGCTGCCGGGCAGTCGCCACCGACGGCGGGGCATCCCGTGCCCGCCGCCCGGCCCATCGACGTGCTCGCGGCCCCGGTCGCGGCCGCCATCGGAACGCCGATTCCGGCCCTCGTTCATCTGGTCCTCGCCGTCGGGGGCCCGGTCCTGGCCATCGCGATCTCGGCCCTTGCCTTCGGGGGCCTGGTGCTCGCCGTAGTGATCCCGGTCCTTGCCGTCCGGGACCCGGTGCTTGCCATCGGAGTCCGGCCCAGGCCATCGGTAGCCCGGCCTCGACCACCGAGAACGCGGCCCCAGCCATGGAGAAGGCGGCTCCAGCCATCGAGAACGCGGTCTCGGCCACCGAGAAGGCGGTCTCGGCTGCCGGGGCGGCGGCCCCGGTGTGGCGTCACGGCCTTCCCTCACCCGCTCAGCTCAGCTGGTAGTCGTTGTTGTCCGCGTAGTCCTGGTCGATCGCCCGGGCCGCCTTCGACAGCGCGGACTTCGGGTCGGTGCCGCCCCAGATGGCGTTCACCGCCGAGCTGAACTGGGTGGTGATCACCGGGTAGCCCGCGGTGACCGGCCGGGTGACGGCCACGCAGGACTTGGTGATGTCCGTGTCGCCGCAGGGCTTGTCGAGCTGCTCGGCGAACAGCTGCAGCGGGCCGCCGGACTTGTACAGCGGGCTCTTGGCGAGCACGGACTTCGTCCCGGGCGGGGCGCCGTTGGCGTTGGTCATCGCGGTGACGTTGTCGTCGTTCAGCAGGAAGTCCAGGAACTTGCCGGCCGCGTCGCCGTTCTTGGACTGGGCGCCCACACCCCAGGCCCACGAGCCCTGCCCGCTCTTGGGACCGAGACCGAAGTCCGGCAGCGGCATGATGACGAGGTCGTCACCCAGGGCCTTGCTGTACGTGGGGTAGAGCCAGTGGCCGACCCAGCTGAGCGCGACCCGCCTGCTGGTCATCGCGTTGCCGCCGGTGTTCGGGTCGGTGTACGGCTTCCAGGACTGGAACTTCTCGAACGCGTCGACCGCGTCGGGTGAGTCCATCACACCGGTCGCCTTGTTGTCCTGGATGAGCTTGCCGCCGGCCGACCAGAGGATGGGCGAGAACCCGTACGTCCCCCACTCGGTGCCGAGGCCGGTGTCCTCCTGGATGTCGAGGACCTTGCCGTCGGAGTCCTTGGCGGCGAGCGTCTTCAGCGCGTTGAAGAACTCGTCGGCGGTCCACGCCTCGGACAGGCTCTTCGGGTAGTCCACGCCGGCCGTGTCCAGCAGGTTCTTGTTGCCGTACAGCCCGAGGGCGGAGTCGTACATGCCGAGCCCGTACAGCTTCCCGTCCGCCGTGCCCTGGTCCTTGATGCCGCCGGTGGCGTTGTCGACGGTCTTGGACGAGACGAAGGAGGAGATGGAGGTGAGCTTCTTGTTGTAGATGAAGTTCGCCATGGTCGGGCCGTCGAACTCCAGGACGTCCGGCAGGTCCGACGCGTCGGTGGCCGTGATCGTCCTGGTGTAGTCCGCGTCGGGGATGAGCTTCAGGCTCGCCGTGACGTCGTTCTGGGAGCTGTTGAAGGACTTGACCGCGTCCTGAAGGACCTTGGCCTCACTCGCCTGGCCCTGGTGCGCCCAGATGCTGATGCTGCCCTTGCCGCTGCCGGCCTCGCTGCCCGCCGAGCCGTCTCCGTCTCCGCCGCACGCGGTGAGAACCGTGACAGGGAGAACCAGCGCCACGCTCCAGCGGACGATCCGACGCCGACTCCGACCGATCACGATGAGCCTCCCGAAGTTTTGTCCATAAATGTCATGTTAGATGTAGAAAGTCTCCGTCAGGAGACGCCGACGTGCGCGTCGGCGCGCGTGTCAGCACCACGGCTCAGCCACGGCCCAGTTACGGCTCGGCACCACAGCGAGGGGAACCACGCATGCGCTACGCCCCGCCCGGCCTCTGCGTGAACGACTTCGCCGTCCTGTCCGACGAGGGCGGCTACACGGTGCTCCATCTCCAGGGACCCTGGACGGACCGCTTCGACCACCTGCACATGGAGACCTCGTTCGGCCGGGCCACTTCCGCCGATCTGGTGGCCTGGGAACCGCAGGGCACGGCCTTCGGCGTCGGGCTGCCGGGCCGGTTCGACCACCAGGCGGTGTGGACGATGCACCCGTTCCCCTACGGCGACGGGCTGGCCATGTGTTACACCGGCGTCGAGGGGCTGACGGCCGGAGGCCGGCCGCTGCAGTCCGTGGGGCTGGCGTTCTCCGACCGCCGGGACGGGACCGCCTGGCGGCGCCACGGCACCGGGCCGGTCGTACGGGCCGATCCGCGCTGGTACCGGACCGGCGAGAACATGGGCTGGCGCGATCCGTTCGTGGTCCGCGACGACGAGGGAACCGGCTGGGCCATGGTCGTCTGCGCCAGTGACACGTCGCTGCCCGTTCAGGACAGCGGCTGCGTCGGTTTCGCCACCTCGCCCGATCTGACGCACTGGCAGGTCCACCCGCCGCTGCTGTCGCCCGGTGACGTCGACGAGCTGGAGTGTCCCGTGCTGGAGCGGACGGCGGACGGCTGGCTGCTGCTCGGGGGTGTGGGCTCGGCCAACAGGATCGAGGCCTGGTCGGCGCCGCGACTGGAGGGGCCGTGGGAGCGGCTGGGGCCGATCGGTCCGCCCGGCGCCTACGCCCCCCGGGCGATCACCGCGCCCGACGGCACCAGGGTCGTGCTGCACACCGCCCCCCGGCGCGTCGCTCTACGGGACTCCGGTGACCTCTGCCGGGGGACGCTCGCCCAGCCCAAGGCGCTGGTCGTCGAACCGGGCGCGGTGCGGCTGGAATGGTGGAGCGGACTGGACGCGTGGCTGGGCGAGCCCACGGACCGCCCGGTCCTGCACGCGGTGGGGGACGTCGACCTCACCGGTCCGACCGCGGTCGTCCTGCGCGCGGACGGGGGGCGGGCGGCGCTCACGGTTCACTGCGACGAGAAGAACGTACGGGTGACGGGGTCCGGGGGCGCCCCGCTCCAGGAAACGGCACTCGCCCGGCCCGCCCGGCAGCTGCGTGTGCTGACCGTCGGCGAGTACGTCGAGGTCTACGCGGACGGCGTGTTCGTGCTGATGACGCTGTCCTACTCGGGCCGGGCCGTCGGCTGGACGGCCACCACCGACCGGGGGGTGAGCGCCGTGCCGGTGCGGCCGGTGCGGCTGCCCAGTCCGCACCGCGACGATGCCTCGGCGATCTGGCCGGGGGCGGTCGCGTAAGCCCGGTTTCAGGGGCGCGGGGCTTGAGTTGACATGCGGCTCCGCCGCGTGGGCGTGACAAGTCACGACGAAGCCGCAGTCGCCAACCATCCGACAGGCCCCACCCCCAGGCCCCACCCCCAGGCCCCACCCCCAGGCCCCACCCCCAGGCCCCACCCCCAGGCCTCACCCCTTACGCGAAGAGGTCGGTGTTCCAGTCCAGCTGCCGTGCCAGATCCTCGTCGCTGAGCGGCGGCGTCGTCGTGCCCGGACGGGCGTTCGTGGGGGAGTGGGCGCCCCGGGAGATCTGCCCGCTGGTGGCGATGTTGTGCTCCACGCGGGGCCGGCGGAGCCTGTCGTAGGCGGTCAACGCGCTGTCGGTGTCCGGAGCGTCCCGCAGGGCCTTGGCGAGGACGACGGCGTCCTCCAGCGCCATCGACGCGCCCTGCCCGGTCGCGGGCGAGGCCGCGTGGGCCGCGTCGCCGATGAGCAGGGCCCGTCCGGAACGCCAGCTGGTGCCGAGCGGCATCTCGGTGGCGTTGGTGACCAGGATGCTGTCGGCGGTGGCCGCGACCATGTCCGCCGCGGGTGTGGTGTCCTTGCGCAGCAGCGGAACGAGCAGGTCGCGCCACCCCTCCGGGGTCCCCTGCGCGATGTCCTCGGCCGACAGCGGGTCACCGGTGACGCGGGCGAACCAGTACGTCTCCCCGGCGGGGCTCACCGCATGGCCGAAGGCGGCCCCGCTGCCGCGGACCAGCGTGAAGAGCTCCGAGGGACCGGCGATCGGCGCGCCGGTCGTGTAGCCGTAGAAGACGTACTCGCCCGCGTAACCGGGCCGCGCGGCGGGGGCGATCGCGCGGCGCACCGTGGAGTTCAGGCCGTCGGCGCCGATGAGCAGGTCGCCGGTCGCGGTGCTGCCGTCGGTGAAACGCACGGTGACGTCGCCCGGGCCCTCCTCGACGGACGCCAGCCGTGCGCCGTGCCGGATGCCGATGCCCCTGCGCGCGGCCTCCGCCTGCAGGGCGGCGTTGAGTTCGCCGCGGCGCAGGCACCGGAACCGCAGGAGCTCGTCGTCGGCGCCCGCGAGGGGGCGCTTCACCAGCTCCGTGCCGGAACCGTCCAGTACGCGCATGCCGGTCAGCGGGAAGCCGATGCCGGTGACCGCGGCGGAGGCGTCGAGCTGTGCGAGGGCTCGCATGCCGTTGCTCGCGAGCGTGAGGAACGCGCCGATGTCCTCGGCAGAGTCGGGATGTGCCTCGTACACGGCGACCTCGGACCCGGCCTTGTGCAGGGCCAGCGCCGCTGCCGAACCGGCCGTCCCGCCGCCGATGACGATGATCCGCGCCACTCCCGAACTCCCCTCGTACGCTCCGCGGACCCTGGTCAGCCGCGCGGGTACGGAGAAGAACGTCCCGGCCCCGGTGGGGAGTTCCGCACCGGGGCTGAGAGGGGGGTGTGACGGCGGCACGGTCACCGGCGACGTCACAGGTGCGGTCCCACGTGCGGTCCCACATGCGGGACGTGACACCGCGCCGTCGCAGGACGGCCCCGACCAGGTCTCGCCAACGGGCCACAGAACGCTACGACTTCGCCCCCGACACCTCCACCGGCTCAACCGACCCCGTGGCCACGGGCGCCGGGGCGGTCACCCTCTGCCGGGGCAGGAAGGTGGCGACGGCGAAGGCGAGCAGCGCGGCGCCGGCGCCGATGGCCATGACCACCTTGAACCCGTTCTCGGAGGGCAGGGCGTGGCCGCCGAAGTCGGTGGTCATCTGGGCGAGGATGACACCGGCGATGGCGCTGGCGAAGGAGGTGCCCAGAGAGCGCATCAGGGTGTTGAGGCTGTTGGCGGCGCCGGTCTGGGAGGGGTCGACGGCGCCCATGATCAGCGCGGGCAGGGCGCCGTAGGTGAAGCCGACGCCGGCGCCGATGACGCAGGACACCAGGATGAGGTGCCAGACCTCGGACATCAGGACGATGTTCAGCCCGTAGCCGGCGGCCACGATCAGCGCGCCGATCATCAGGGTGACCTTGGGGCCCTTGGCCTTGGTGACGCCCGCGGACACGGCGGACATGGCCATCATCACCAGGCCCTGCGGGGCCAGTACCAGTCCGACGGTGAGCATGGACCTGCCCAGGCCGTAGCCGGTCTGCTCGGGCAGCTGGAGCAGCTGCGGCAGCACCAGGGACATCGCGAACATGGAGAAGCCGAGGGCGACCGAGGCGAGGTTCGTGAACAGGACCTGCGGACGCGCGGTGGTGCGCAGGTCCACCAGCGGCTGGGCGGTGCGCAGCTCGTACCAGCCCCAGGCGACCAGGACCACGACGGCGGCGGCGCCCAGGCCCAGGGTGGTGCCGCTGGTCCAGCCCCAGTCGGCGCCCTTGGAGACCGCCAGCAGCAGGGACACCAGACCGGCCGACAGACCGAGGGAGCCGACCAGGTCGAAGCGGCCGCCGGTGCGGACCTCGGACTCGGGGACGAACAGCAGGACCAGCACGAGGGCCACGGCGCCGAGGACGGCGGAGGTCCAGAACAGGATGTGCCAGTCGTAGTTGTCGGCGATGAACGCGGCGGAGGGCAGGCCCAGGGCGCCGCCGACACCGAGGGAGGCGCTCATCAGGGCGGTGGAGCCGGCCAGCCGCTCGGCGGGCAGCACATCACGCATGATGCTGATGCCGAGCGGCACGACGGCCGCGGCCAGTCCCTGCAGCGTACGGCCGATGATCATCGGGACCAGGGAGTCGGCCAGGGCGCAGACGACCGAGCCGGCCACCAGCAGGACGATGCTGATCTGGAGCATGCGGCGCTTGCCGAACATGTCACCGAGGCGGCCGACGACCGGCGTGGCCACCGCGGCGGCCAGCAGGGTGGCGGTGACCGCCCAGGCCGTGTTCGACGCGGAGGCGTCGAGGAGCCGGGGGAGCTCGGGAACGATCGGGATGACCAGCGTCTGCATCAGCGAGACGACGATCCCGGCGAAGGCCAGCACGGCCACCACGGCGTTCGCCCGCGGCGGGGCCGAAGTCCCCGCCGCGGCGGGTCGGACAAGGGCATCGGACATGACGGGCCTCCGGGGGAGCAAAGGTGAGGAAGGGGCGCAAGCGGATGAGTGCGCGCAAGGGGTTAGTGCTTGACTTACGCAAGCATAATCGAGGTTAATTGACTTAAGCAAGTTAAGTCTGGCGACGCGACCTGGTCAGCGACTTCGGCGCGTACAGCCCTCTCCTACGGGGCGTGCGTGGCGCCGAGGGTGTCGATCCAGGTGCGGACGGCCGCCACCGTCGTCGGGGCGTGTTCCTGCATGAACGAGAAGTGGTCACCGGGCACGTCGACGCTCGCGTGCGGCAGCGGCCACGACGTCTGCCACGCGTCCCGGTCCGCGCTCGCCGCCATCCCGGCGGTGGGCTGGGCGGCGCGCACGAGCAGCGTGGGCGTGGTGACCGGTTCCGGACGCCGGCCGAGGAACATGCGGGAGTACGCGCCGAGCGCCGCCACGCCGGTGTCCTCGTCCCCGGAGAACTGGTTGCCGCCCAGACGCGGAGCGATGGCGGCCGGCAGGGCCAGCAGCCAGTCCTTGTCACTGTTGCCGTCGTCGACGAGGTACGTGTCGAGCAGCACCATCCCGGCGGGAGCGGTCCCCACGGCTTCCAGGCGCCGCGTCACGACGTGGGCGGCCGTGCCCCCGGTGGACACGCCCAGGATGACGAAGGGCCGGTCGCCGACGTGTCGCAGCACCGTCTCGGCGTGGGTGCGGGCCAGCGTCTCCGGGTCGGCCGGCACGGCGGAACCCCCGCCGATGCCGGGGTGCGGCAGTTCCAGGACGTCCAGGTCGCCCTCGAAACAGCGGTGGAATCGCGTGAACTCCCCGCCCGGGGCGGCGAAGGGCGGATGGTACCCGGGGAAGAAGACGAGCACCGGGCGGTCGTCGCCGGAACCCGTGGCGCGCCGCAGTGGCGGGAGGGCATGCTCCCGGCCGGCCTCCGCGTCGAAGGTCGGCATCGCCCAGGAGGCGGTGACCAGCATGTGCATCGCCTCGACCACCCGACCGGCCGCGCAGATCCGCCGGTACAGGGAGGACAGGGTCTGCGCGGGGCGGTCCTCCACCGTCGCGGGCCGTGCGGGCCGGTCCTCGGTCGCGTCGGGCCGTGCCGGCCGGTCCTCCGCCGGCCCGGGCTCCTCGTCCGGCGTCGTCCGCGGCAGGTCGTCGAGCAGACCGAGGACGTGGCGGGCCAGTCCCCGCGCCGTCGGGTACTCGAAGACCACGGCGGCGGACAGTTGGAGCCGCAGGGCCGTGCTCAGCCGGTTGCGGACCTGAACGGCCATCAGGGAGTCGAAGCCCAACTGCTCGAAGGTCCTGTCGCCGGGCAGCGCGTCGGCACCGTCGTACCCGAGCACCGCGGCCACGTCGCCGCGCATCAACTCCGCGAGGGCGGCCTCCCGTTGGGACTCGGGCAGCCCGGCCAGCAGCGTCCGCCACGCTCCGGTTTCCAGCGGCTGCTCGGCTCCGGACTCCCCGGCTCCGGACTCCCCGGCTCCGAACTCCCCGGCTCCGGCGCTCGGCCGACGCGGGCGCAGCAGACCTCGAAGGAGCGGCGGCAGAGGCCCGGCCAGGCTGCCCTCGGGCGTACCCGCCGCGGACCGGAGCGCGCCCCGGTCCAGCAGCAGCGGCGCGAGGACGGGCCCGCCCCCGCCCAGCGCCGCGTCGAACAGCGCGAGGCCCTGGTCCAGGGAGAGCGCCCTGAGGACCTCACCGGACCGCCGCCCCCTGTTCCGGTCATCCCCGGGAAGCTGTAGCTGTGCGGCCATGCCGCTGCCGCCGAGCTCCCACGGGCCCCACGCCAAGGAGACCGCGGGCAGCCCCAGGGCGGTGCGGTGGTGGGCGAGGGCGTCCAGGAAGGAGTTCGCTGCCGCGTAGTTGCCCTGGCCCGCCCGGCCCAGCAGGCCCGACGCCGAGGAGAACAGGACGAACGCCGACAGGTCGAGGTCCCGGGTCAGTTCGTGCAGGTGCCAGGCCGCGTCGGCCTTCGGCCGCAGGACCGCCGCCATCCGCTCGGGCGTCAGCGCGGTCAGCACACCGTCGTCGAGCGCCCCGGCGGCGTGCACCACGGCCGACAGCGCGGGCTCACAGTTCTTGATCACCTCGGCCAGCGCGGCTCGGTCTGCCGCGTCACAGGCGACGACCCGGACCTGCGCACCCAGGCCCTCCAGCGTGCCGCGCAACTCCTCGGCGCCGGGTGCCCGCGGGCCGCGCCGCCCGGTGAGCACCAGGTTCCGTACGCCGTACGAGGTGACCAGGTGACCGGCGAGAGCCGCGCCCAGCACGCCGGTACCGCCGGTGATCAGCACCGTACCGTCCGCTCCGAAGGCACTGCCGCAGGACGCCGCCGTGTCGGTGCCGACCAGCCGTGGCACGGTCAACCGTCCGGCACGGAGGGACAGTTGGTACTCGCCCGTGGCCACCGCCGACGCCACCGCCGAGGGCAGCAGCCGCAGGGACTCGGGCCGACCGTCCACGTCGACGAGGAGGACGCGTCCGGGCAGTTCCGACTGGGCCGTCCGCGCGAGCCCCCACACCGCGGCTCCGGCCAGGTCCGGCTGCGGCGCGGTGGCGTCCCGCGTCACCACCACCATCCGGGAGCCGGCCGCCCGCGGGTCGTCCTGCCAGTCCTGCAGTGCCCGCAGGACCCTGCCGGTCAGTCGGCGGACGGCGGGCAGCGGATCGGTGTCCTCGGGCGGGCCGACGGCCACCACGACGACGACGGCGTCCGGTTCGGGAGCCGTGGGAGCCGCAGGATCCGTGAGGTCCATGGGGTCCACGACATCGGGAAGCAGCCCGTGCAGGTTCAGCTCGTCCGGGCCCAGGAGGGACCAACGGCCGCTGACCGCACGGTCCTTGACGTCGGGCACCTCGACGGCGTGCCAGTCGGGGCGCAGCAGGGCGCGCCGCACCACGTCGTGCGCCGTTCCGCCGGGGCCGCCGGGGAGTTCTCGGGTGGTCAGGGAGTCGACGCGCGCCACGGGGCGGCCCGCCGGGGCGGTGAGCGTCAGGGCGACCGTGTCCGTCGCGGTCGGGGTGACCCGTACCCGTAGCTCCGACGCACCCGCCGCGTACAGCCGCACACCGCTCCACGCGAACGGCACGCGGACCACATCGGACTCGGACTCGTGCTCGGACTCCGCAGCAGTGCGGGAGGCGGACGCGGCGAGCAACGGGGCGTGCAGGGCCGCGTCCAGCAGCGCCGGATGGATACCGAAGCGGCCGGCGCCCGCCGACTCGGCTTCCGGCAACCGGACGTCCGCGAACAGTTCGTCGCCCAGCCGCCATGCCGCCCGTACGCCCCGGAAGGCCGGACCGTAGGCGAAGGGGCCCTCCGCGAGGGTGTCGTACGCGTCGGTGAGGTCGACCTCGACGGCGCCCTGGGGCGGCCACACGGCATCTCCCGTGTCGGCGGGCGCCGTCTCCTGGAGGTGTTTCGAAACACCCCCCAGATCCTCGGGGGCGCGGGCCAGCAGCCCTGTCGCATGCCGGGTCCAGACGGGCTCCGGGCCGTCCACGGGCGACTCGGCGGACTCCTCGGGCCGCGCGTGGATGTCGACCGGACGCCGTCCGGAGGCGTCCGCCGCTCCCACCACCACCTGCAGGTGTACGCCACCGGTGGCGGGCAGCACGAGCGGCGTCAGCACCGCGAGGTCCTCCAGCGTGCCGCAGCCGACCTCGTCGCCCGCGCGGACGGCGGACTCCACGAACACCGTGGCGGGTACGAGCACGCTTCCCGCGATCACATGGTCGGCGAGCCACGGCTGGGTCGCGGGGGAGAGGAGGCCGGACAGCACCGTGCGGCCGGTGTCCGGCACCGTGAACGCGGGGCCCAGTAGCGGGTGACCGTGAGCGTCCGGCGCGGCGCCCGGGGTGCGCGGCGTGTCCAGCCAGTACCGCTGTCGTTGGAAGGCGTACGTGGGCAGGTCCACCCGGCGCGCACCACTGCCCGCGAACACGGCGGGCCAGTCGACGCGCGCTCCACGCACGTGCAGCCGGGCCACGGAGGACAGCAGGGCCTCCGCCTCGCCCCCGCCCGCGCGGGTCGCGGCCACGAAGAGCGACGTACCGTCGTCCATGCCGGTCAGGCAGTCCTGCGCCATCGCGGTGAGCACAGGACCGGGGCCGAGTTCCAGGAACGCCGAGACCCCGTTGTCCCCGAGCCACCGCACGGCGTCGGCGAACCGTACCGGCAGACGGGCGTGCCGTACCCAGTACTCCGGGGAACACAACTCCTCGGTGTCGGCACGGCGGCCCGACGCGGCGGAGACCACCGGGACGCGCGGCGGCCGGTAGGCCAGCCCCTCGGCCACCCGGCGGAAGGCGTCGAGCATCGGCTCCACCAGTGGGGAGTGGAATGCGTGACCGACCCGCAGGCGTACGGTCCTGCGACCGCGCGCCTCGAACCCGGCGGCGACGGCGAGTACGGCGTCCCGCGCGCCCGAAACGACCACCGAGCGCGGCCCGTTCACGGAGGCGATCGCGATGTGCTCCCCGACGTGGGCGAGTTCGGCGGCGACTTCCTCCTCCGTGGCGTGCAGGGCCACCATCGCCCCGCCCTCGGGCAGCGCGTGCATCAGCCGGCCACGGGCCGCCACCAGCGTCGCCGCGTCCGCGAGATCCAGGACGCCGGCGACGTGCGCGGCCGCCAGTTCCCCCACCGAGTGCCCGGTGACGAAGTCCGCGCGCACTCCCCACGACTCCAGCAGCCGGAACAGCGCCACCTCGAAGGCGAACAGACCGGCCTGGGTGAAGTCCGTCCGGTCGAGCAGAGCGGCCAGAGGGGAACCCTCCTCGGCGGACAGCACGGCGCTCAGCGGCCGTTCGAGACGGTCGTCGAACTCGTGGCACACGCCGTCGAAGGCCTCGGCGAAGGCGGGGTACGCGGACCGCAACTCCGCCCCCATACGGACGCGTTGGGCTCCCTGGCCGGTGAACAGGAACGCGGTACGCGGGCCGTCCGGATCCGCCACGGCCCGCAGGACGCCTGTGCCGTCCCTCGCGTCGTCCCGCATGCCGTCCGCCGTGCCGTCCCTGCCTTCGGAGAGTGCCTCCAGCGAGGCGAGCAGCCGTGTCCGGTCCCCGGCCGCCACCATCACCATGGCCCTGTGGGGCAGGGCCGGTCGTGACACGGCCAGGGAGAGACCGACGTCGGCGGACGACAGGCCGGGGCGGGCGGCGACATGGGCCGCCAGCCGGCGCGCCTGGGCACGCAGGGCCCCCGGGTCGGCCCCGGAGAGCAGCCACGGCACGGGCGCCGCCTCCCCCTGCGGACCTGCTGCTTCCGCCTGCGGGCCCTCGGGATCCTCCGCGCCCGACTCCGGCGGCCGTGGCGGCTCCTCAAGGATCACGTGCGCGTTCGTCCCGCCGATGCCGAAGGCCGAGATCCCGGCCCTGCGCGGCCTGCCCTCCGCCGGCGGCCACGGCCGGGCGGTGGTCAGCAGCTCCACGCGGCCGGAGGACCAGTCGGCGTGCGGTGTGCGGGTCTCGGCGTGCAGGGTCCGGGGCAACTCCCCGTGCCGCATGGCCTGCACCATCTTGATGACCCCGGCGACGCCCGCGGCCGCCTGGGTGTGACCGAGGTTGGACTTGACCGAGCCCAGCCACAGGGGCGGCCGCCCCGGGGCCCGCCCGCGGCCGTAGGTGGCCAGCAGCGCCCGCGCCTCGATGGGATCGCCCAGCGTGGTGCCCGTGCCGTGCGCCTCCACCGCGTCCACGTCACCCGCACCGAGCCCCGCGTCGGCCAGCGCCTGGGTGATCAGCCGCTGCTGGGCCCGGCCGTTGGGTGCGGCGAGCCCGTTCGACGCGCCGTCGGAGTTGACGGCGGAGCCCCGCAGGACGGCCAGGACGGGGTGGCCGTGGCGCCGGGCGTCGGACAGCCGCTCCAGCAGCACCAGCCCCACTCCCTCGCCCCAGGCGGTTCCGTCCGCCGCGGCCGAGAACGACTTGCAGCGGCCGTCGGGCGAGAGACCGCGCTGACGGCTGAACACCGTGAACGGCTTGGGGCTCGCCATCACCGTGACACCGCCGGCGAGGGCGAGAGAGCACTCGCCCGAGCGCAGCGCCTTCGCCGCCCAGTGCAGGGCCACCAACGAGGAGGAGCACGCGGTGTCGAGCGTGATCGACGGCCCGCGCAGCCCGTACACGTACGAGATCCGGCCGGAGGCCACGCTGCCGGCCGAGCCCAGGCCCAGATGGGCCTCCAGTTCGTGGTCGCCGAAGCGGGTCGCGTAGTCGTCGTACATCACTCCGACGAACACGCCCGTGTCGCTCTCGCGCACCGCGGCCGGGTCGATGCCGGCCCGTTCCCAGACCTCCCACGAGGTCTCCAGCAGCAGCCGCTGCTGCGGGTCCATGGCCAGCGCCTCGCGCGGCGAAATCCCGAACAGGCCCGCGTCGAACTCCGCGGCCCGGTGCAGGAATCCGCCCCTGCGGGTGTATGACGTGCCGATGCGGTCCGGGTCGGGGTCGTAGAGCGCGTCCAGGTCCCAGCCCCGGTCCGTGGGGAACTTCGAGGTCGCGTCCGTGCCGTCCGACACCAGCCGCCACAGGTCCTCGGGGGACTGGACGTCCCCGGGATAACGGCAGCCCATGGCGACGATCACGATCGGATCGTCCCCGCCGTCCCGGGTGCCCCCGACAGGGCTCGCGGTCCGCGGAAGGACGGCGTCGCCGTCACCCGGCACCGGGGCGAAGAGCGCCGTACACAGGTACCGGGCCACCTCGGCAGGCGTGGGATGGTCGAAGACCAGCGTCGTCGGAAGCCGCAGTCCGGTCGCCGCGCCGAGCCGGTCGATCAGGGCGACGGCGCCCACGGAGGTCAGCCCCAGATCGATGAAGGGGCTGTCGGCGTCGCCCGCGTCGTAGGGATCGTGCTCGTCGCGGCCACGGACCGCGGCCGTCTCGGCGAGCACCGTCTCGCGCAGCGCGCGTTCCCGCACCTCCGGGTCCGGCGGCAGCGACAGCAGCCGTCGGAGCAGGGTCCCGTCGACCGGAGCCGGAGCCGGAGCCGGAGCCGGAGCCGGAGCCGGGGCGGGAGTGGGAGGGGCTGGGCGCATGCCGGGCGTCACGGGGCGGGCCGGTCCCTGGACGACCGCGTGGCGGGCGATCTTGCCGGACGCGGTCCGCGGGACGGCGGCGATCTCGTGGATCTCGGCGGGCAGCTTGTACTCGGCCAGCCGGGCGCGGCACACGGCCAGTACGCGCCCGGGATCGACCCCGTCCGGCCCGGGGACGACGTAGGCCACCGGCACCTCGCCGAGCACCTCGTGCGGCCTGCCCACCACCACCGCGTCGGCCACACCGGGACAGCGCAGCAGCGCCTCCTCGACCTCCGTGGGATGGATGTTCTCGCCGCCGCGGATGATCAGCTCGCTGACCCGGCCGGTGAGGACGAGATGGCCGTGCTCGACACGGCGGCCGAGGTCGCCGGTGCGGTACCAGCCGTCCTTCAGCGCGGCCTTGGTCGCCTCGGGCTGGTTGTGGTAACCGACCATGAGGCCCGGCCCGCGCACCCAGACCTCGCCCTCGCCGCCGTCCGCGGCATCGTTGCCGGAGCCCGGATCGACGATCCGTACGTCCACGCCCGGGACCGGCGGACCGCAGGAGCCGTCGAGCTTCGGCCCCTCCGGCCGGTTCATCGCGATGATGCCGCAGGTCTCGGTGCTGCCGTACGCGTCGAGCAGGGGCGCCCCCAGGAGGTCCTCCACCGCCCGGCGCAGCGCCGGGGAACTCGGCGCGCCCGCCACGACACAGGTGCGCAGCCCGCCCGGTCCTGACGACGGCTCTGGAGTGTCGCCGGCCGACGCCACCAGCTGGTGGTAGGTCGCGGGCACTCCCGCCAGGACGGTGTAGGGGCCGCCGAGGGCCGTGTGCGGTTCCCGGAGCTCCCGCAACAGGCCGCCCGGCGGGAGGAGTTCGCCGGTGATCCGGGCGCTCGCGCCGACGGCGGTGACGGCCAGGATCGCGAGGGAGTGACCGAAACTGTGGAACAGCGGCAGCGGCCAGAGCAGTCGGTCGTCGGGCGAGAGAGCGAGAATCGGGGCATAGCAGGCCGCCACCGACCACAGGGCGCTGCGCTGGGTGGAGAGCACGCCCTTGGGGCGGTGGGTGGTGCCGGAGGTGTAGAGCATCCAGGCCGGCTCGTCGAGTCCGAGGTCGTCCCGGGGCGGCTCGTCGGCCTCGGCGGACTCGACCGCGCTCCGCAGGAGGACCGTGTCGTCGGGGGCGTCCGCGGGGAGCGGTTCCGCACCGGTGAGCAGGACGCGCGGGCTGCGGTGCCCGGGGACGAGGTGGCGCAGCCGGGGGAAGTGGCCCGCGTCGGTGACGACGACCGAGGCACCGCTGTCCTGGAGGAAGTGGGCGAGTTCGGCGTCGGATGACCGGGGGTTGAGGGGCACCCCGACCGCCCCCGCCCTGACGACGGCGAGGACGCTCTCCACCATCTCCACGCGGTTTCCCAGACAGATCGCGACCCGGTCACCGCGGCGCAGGCCGGTCCGGGCGAGATACGCGGCCAGCCTGCCGGTGCGCCGCTCCAACTCGCCGTAGGTGACGGCCCGTGCGTCGTCGGCGAACGCCACGCGGTCCGGCGCGCTCTCGGCGTGCGTCCTCAACAGCTCCGGCAGCGAACGGATCAGCTCGTCGTGGCTCATGCCCTCATGCCCCCGCCTCGTGCCCCTGTCGCGCCCATCCCCTTGGGCGCGCCCCGTTCCGCCCGTCCCCCTGGGCGCAACCGCTCGAGCCTACGACTCGGCGACCACGCGATCGAACCATTCGGCGTTCGGCGTTTCGGTGGCTGCCGAGGGCGGCGGCGCGGGGCCCGCTGTCGCCGCCCTCGCGGTACGGGGTACGTGAGCCGGGGCCGGTGACGGGACCGGCACCCTGCTTCAGGGCAGGCAGCCCACATGGGCGAGGGCCTGCTTGAGGAGGACTCCCTGGCCGCCCGGCATCTCGTGCTGGACCAAGGGGTCCGCGGCCTCCTGAGGGCTGAACCAGACCAGGTCGAGGGCGTCCTGGCGCGGGCGGCAGTCGCCGGTCACCGGCACGATGTAGGCGAGAGCCACCGCGTGCTGGCGGGGATCGTGGAAAGGGGTGATCCCCTGCGTCGGGAAGTACTCGGCAACGGTGAAGGGCTGCAGGGAGGCGGGGACCCGGGGCAGGGCCACCGGGCCGAGGTCCTTCTCCAGGTGGCGGAGCAGGGCGTCGCGGACCCGCTCGTGGTGCAGCACCCGGCCCGAGACGAGGGTGCGGCTGACCGTCCCGTCCGGCCCGATGCGGAGCAGCAGTCCGATGCTGGTGACTTCGCCGCTGTCGTCGACTCGTACGGGCACGGCCTCGACGTACAGGATCGGCATCTGGGCGCGTGCCTGTTCGAGATCGTCGGAGCTCAGCCAACCGGGCGTGGTTTCGGTCATGTCAGACATTGAATGATCGTACTTTCAACGCGTCCCTGTTTTCGCGTACGGCGCTCCAGGTCACACATGACGTGCACCGGGTGTGCGCTCGTCGTTCGACGCGGGTTCCACGAGGCCGTTCTCGCGTGAGGTCACTTTGTGCGACGGGCGCAGTGCGTGGCCGCCCGTGCGGACAGCATGCCGATCTGCGTGGCGGCCCCGTTCGGCGTGCGGGCGGGTGCCGTGAAGGAGAGGCGCACGTCGTCGTACGCGTCAGCGCGTTCGAGCCGGAGCACGAGCCCGTACTGGTCGAGGCGGACGGCGCGCACCCGGGTCGCCGCGAGCAGGAGCCGGGGCGGGGCCAGCCGGGACAGGACGGCCATGGAATCCGTGTGGGCGGCGTCGAGGTGCGTGAGCAGCTCCGCCTCGTACGCGCTCAGGGGGTCCGGGGCCGCGGCCGTGAACTCGTCGAACTCCAGGTGGGTCGTCCCGTCGGCCGTTTCGAGCGCCACGACCGTGGGCCGGAAGCGGAGCCGGTCCAGGCCGACGCGGGTGAGCCGGCCGTCCAGGGCGAGGCGGGCGCGCACCCGTTCGCGTACGGCGACGGGCGCCACGTCGGTCAATTCGACGACGGCGCCGAGACGCCGGCCCGACGTGGCGGCGAGTTCGGCGGTGACGTGCCCTCCGGTCGGGTCCTCCAGCGTCAACTGCCCGGTCTCGTCCGCGGTGTGCAGACCGATCAGCTCGATCACGTGCCCCGGCGTGGTGACGGTCAGCGAGGTCGCCGCGGCGAGGACGGAACGGGCGTACTCGGCCGGGGTCGGCTCCGCGGGCCGGTCCTGATCCGACATCCAGCACCTCCATTATTAGGTAAGTCTTACCTTAGTTCATTGCTGTCGGGGTGGTCGGCCGGTCCAGCGGGTGGTGGCGCCGGGCGCGTCCTCCTGTTCAATGGAGCTGCACAGCAGTCGCCCGCCGAGAGGAGTCGCCGTGTCCCCTGCGGTCGTGCCGCCCGTCGGGGCGCGCATCCGGCAGGCGCGCGTGGAGCGCGGGATGAGCCTGCGTGCACTGGCCCGCGAGATCGGGGTGTCCGCGAGCCTCGTGTCCCAGATCGAGACCGGCAAGAGCCAGCCGTCGGTCAGCACCCTGTACGCGATCACGACCGCGCTCTCCATCTCCGTCGAGGCGCTCTTCGACGCGCGGGAGGACGCGCGCGAGGCCGTCCCCGAAGCTCCCGTGGTCCCCGCCTCCGCCGCGCCCCCGGCCGTGCTCCACGCCCTGGCCGCCTTCGCCGCGGACCCCGGGCGCCGTATCGGGCCGCTGGTCGGGGCGGGAGAGCGGGAGACGCTGGAGCTGGACTCGGGGGTCGTATGGGAACGTCTCGGCCATGTTCCGGGCGCGGACGTGGACTTTCTGCTCGTGACCTACCGCCCCGGCGGCTCCTCGTCCGGCTCTGGCGGGCTGATGCGGCACGCCGGCACCGAGTACGGCTATCTGACCTCCGGCGAGCTGGTCCTCACCCTCGGCTTCGAGGAGTACACCGTCCGTCCCGGCGACGCGGTGTGCTTCGAGTCGACGACCCCGCACCGCTACCGCAACGACGGCGAGGTACCCGCCGTCGGCGTCTGGTTCGTGTTCAGTGCCACTTGACACTCCCTCCTTGTGGTCGTTGACTCCGAGGTGGGGGTGGTCGCCATGGCGATCCGTACATTCGGACCCAACGCCGTCGACTGGGAAGAGCGCATCGACCTGGACCGGCTGCGCAAGGAGCGTCTGTCCCGGCTGCACCGCGCGCTGAACGACTCCTCGCTCGGAGCCGTGCTCAGCTTCGACTTCGCCAACATCCGCTACATGTCCGCGACCCACATCGGCACCTGGGCGATGGACAAGCTCATCCGCTTCGCGCTGCTCGTGCGCGGCGGCGAACCGATCGTCTGGGACTTCGGCTCCGCCGCCCGTCACCACCAGCTCTACAACCCGTGGCTGGACTACAGCGACGGCAAGGACGGTCCGCCGACCGGAGCTCGCGCGGGCATCTCCACCCTCCGGGGCGCCTTCCACCCGGACGCCGGGATCGCCGGGGACGTCGCCGCCAAGATCGCCACCGTGCTGCGCGAGCACGGCCTGGTCAACGAGCCGCTCGGCGTCGACCTCGTCGAGATGCCGATCCTCATGGCCCTGCGTGCCCAGGGCATCGACGTCGTCGACGGCCAGCAGGTCTTCCTCGCCGCCCGCCGCACCAAGACCCGCGACGAGATCTCCCTGCTCACCCAGGCCTGCGCGATGGTCGACGCCGCCTACGAGGAGCTGTACGGCTTCCTGCGGCCCGGCGTCCGCGAGAACGAGTGCGTGGGGCTCGTCAGCAAGGTCCTGTACGACCTCGGCAGCGAGTACGTCGAGGGCGTCAACGCGATCTCCGGCGAACGCTGCTCACCGCACCCGCACGTCTACAGCGACCGCCTGGTCCGCCCCGGCGACCCCGCCTTCTTCGACATCCTGCACAGCCACCTCGGCTACCGCACCTGCTACTACCGCACGTTCGCCGTCGGCAGCGCCTCCACCGCCCAGCGCGACGCGTACGTGCGCTGCCGCGAGTACATGGACGAGGCCATCGCCCTGGTGCGCCCGGGCGCCACCACCGCCGACATCGTCCAGGTGTGGCCGCGTGCCGAGGAGTTCGGGTTCCCGGACGAGACGGCCGCCTTCGCGCTCCAGTACGGCCACGGGGTCGGCCTGTCGATCTGGGAGAAACCCATCTTCAGCCGCCTCGTCTCCCTCGACCACCCCGAGGTCCTCGAAGAGGGCATGGTGTTCGCGCTGGAGACGTACTGGCCGGCCGCCGACGGCTGGTCGGCCGCGCGCATCGAGGAGGAGGTCGTCGTCACCGCCGACGGCTGCGAGGTCATCACCAAGTTCCCCGCCGAGGAACTCCTCGTCGCGGGCCGCAAGTACTGGACGGTCGGCGGCGAGCTCAACACCCGCCGTGAGGCCCAGTCCCACCTCAACACCCGTAGGAACGGGAGCTCCTGATGGAAGCTCATGTACAGGACGCTCAGGTACGGGAAGCTCAGGTGCGGGACCGGGCACGGGAGCTCCTCGCGCTGTACGAGCGGATGGCGCTCGTGCGGCGTACGGAGCAGGCCGCCCACGACCTGTTCCTGTCCGGACTGGTCAAGGGCACCACCCACCTGGCCGCCGGGCACGAGGCGATCGCCGTCGGGGCGAGCGCGGCCCTGCGCGCCGACGACTACGTGTTCGCCACCTACCGGGGCCACCACCACGCCCTCGCCCGCGGCGCGACGCCCGAGGAGTGCCTCGCCGAACTCATGAGCAGGGCCACCGGGCTGTGCCGGGCCAAGGGCGGCTCCATGCACCTCACCAAGGCCTCCACGGGCATGCTCGGCTCGTACGCCATCGTCGGCGCCCACCTGCCGATGGCGGTCGGCGCCGCCTGGTCGGCCCGGCTGCGGGGGACGAGCCAGGTAGCGGTGGCCTTCTTCGGGGACGGTGCCACCAACATCGGCGCCTTCCATGAAGCGCTCAACCTGGCGGCGGTGTGGAAATTGCCGGTTTTGTTCATCTGTGAAAACAATCTGTACATGGAGTACACGCCCATCGCCGACGTCACCGCGGTCGCGCGGCCGGCGGCCGATCGGGCGTCCGCGTACGGCGTCCCGGGCGAGGTCGTCGACGGCAACGACGTCGTGCTCGTCCGGGAGGCGGTGTTCCGGCTGGCGGAGCGGGCCCGGGCAGGAGACGGGCCCGCTCTGCTGGAGGCCGAGACGTACCGTCACTTCGGGCACAGCCGGGCCGACCCGGCGACGTACCGGCCGGCCGAGGAGGTCGAGCGGTGGCTCAAGCATGACCCGCTGGACGTCGCGCGCGGACGGCTCACCGAGCTGGGAGTGCCGGCCGAGACCCTCGCCGACGCGGACGAGCGCGCGCGTGACGTCGTGGAGAAAGCGGTCAACGCGGCGAAGGCCGCGCCCGGCCCCGATCCGCGCGAGGCGCTGACCGACGTGTGGGCGGACGGAGGCGCGGCATGGCGGACGTGATCGACGGCCGGCCGGCCACCGAGCGGCAGCTCACCTACCGGGAGGCGGTCGCCGAGGGCATCGCGCGCGAGATGCGGCGCGACCCGGCGGTGGTGTGCCTCGGCGAGGACATCGGCGCCGCGGGCGGGGTGTTCAAGACGACGGTGGGGCTCCGGGAGGAGTTCGGGCCCCAGCGGGTGTGGGACACGCCCATCTCCGAACAGGCCATCGTGGGCGCCGCGATGGGGGCCGCGATGACCGGGATGCGACCCGTCGCCGAGATCATGTTCTCCGACTTCCTCGCCTGTTGCTGGGACTACCTCGCCAACGAGATCCCGAAGGTCCGCTACATGACGGGCGGTCAGGTCACCGTGCCCCTCGTGGTGCGCACCGCGAACGGCGGCGGGCTCGGCTTCGGCGCCCAGCACTCGCAGGCCACGGAGAACTGGGCCTTGACGATCCCCGGCCTGAAGATCGCCGCACCGTCGACACCCGCGGACGTGATCGGCATGATGGCGGCCGCGATCCGCAGCGACGACCCCGTGGTCTTCTTCGAGCACAAGGGACTCCTGGCGTCCAAGGGCGCGCCCCCGCCCCTGGACCACGTCGTCGAGCTGGGCCGCGCCGCCGTGGTCCGCGAAGGCGGTGACGTCACGCTCGTCGCCCTCGCCTCGATGGTGCCGGTGGCCCTGGAAGCCGCACGGCGACTCGCGGAGGAGGGCATCGAGGCGGAGGTCGTCGACCTGCGCTGCCTGGTCCCCCTCGACATGAGCACCGTCCTCGCCTCGCTCGCCAGGACCTCGCGGCTCGTCACCGTCGAGGAGAACCCGTACCAGGGCGGCTGGGGCGGCACGCTCGTCTCCGTCGTCGCCGACGAGGGGTTCGAGCTGCTGGACGCCCCGGTCAGACGGGTGGCGGGGGAGTGCGTCCCGCTGCCCTTCGCCGACGCCCTGGAGGAGCAGGTGATACCCACCGTCGACAAGGTCGTGGCCACCGTCCGCGCGCTCGCCGCGTACTGACCCCCAAGCTCGTGTCCCCGGCCCCTGTCCCCGAGCCGTATCCCCCACCCGCACCCCGTACCGAAGACACCCTGGGAGGAAAGGCGATGACCAATCGGATGCTCCTGCGCTCGGGCCACGTCCTGACGATGGACCCGGCCATCGGGGACCTGCCCCAGGGCGACGTCCTCATCGAGGACGGGAAGATCACGGCGGTCGAGCGCGCGATCGACGCCGACGTGGACGCCGAAGTCCTCGACATGACCGGGAGGATCGTGATCCCCGGCTTCGTCGACACCCACCGCCACACCTGGGAGGCGCCCATCCGCGGCTGCGCCCCCAACGCCACCCTGGACGACTACTTCGTGGACGTCCTCGACACGTTCGCCCCCGTCTACACCCCCGAGGACGTGTACGCAGGCAACCTCGCGGGCACCCTGGAGTGCCTCAACGCGGGCATCACCACGCTCGTCGACTGGTCCCACATCAACAACACGCCGGAACACCCGGACGCCGCGATCCAGGCCCTCACCGAGACCGGCATCCGCGCCCAGTACGCCTACGGAAGCGCCAACACCTCGCTCTCCGACTACTGGTTCGACAGCAAGATCGTCATCCCGGGCGACGACGTGCGCCGTATCCGCTCCCAGTACTTCGCCTCCGACAGCGGCCTGCTGACCATGGGCCTGGCCACGCGCGGCCCCGGCTTCTGCACCAACGAGGTCGTCACCTCCGAGTGGGGCCTCGCCCGCGAACTCGGCATCCCCATCACGGTGCACGTCGCGATGGGCCGCCTGGCCGGCCGCTTCGGCATGGTCAAGCAGCTCCACGACCTCGGCCTGCTCGGCCCCGACACCACCTACGTGCACTGTTGTTACCTCCACGAGGACGAGTGGGGGATGGTCGCCGACAGCGGCGGCACGGTCTCCGTCGCCCCGCAGGTGGAGACCCAGATGGGGCACGGCTGGCCGCCCGTGATGCAGGCGATCGAGCACGGACTGCGGCCTTCCTTGAGCATCGACGTCGTCACCACCGTGCCCGGCGACATGTTCACCCAGATCCGCGCCGCCTTCGGTGCCGAACGCGCCAGGGTGAACTCCGACTGCTGGCACGCCAACCTGCCCGTTCCCAGCACCATGTTGACGGCACGCCAGATGCTGGAGATCGCCACGCTCAACGGCGCCCACGTGGCCGGCCTGGAGGACCGCACCGGCTCGCTCACCCCCGGCAAGCGCGCCGACGTCGTCGCCCTCGACGCCACCGCGCTCAACATGGCGCCCGTGCACGACGCGGTGGCCGCGGTCACCCTCAGCGCGGACGTGTCCAACGTGGAGACGGTCATCGTCGACGGCGTGGTCCACAAGCGCGACGGCGAACTGCTCGCCGACGTCGGCCGCGCCCGCCGCCTGGTGGAGGAGTCCCGCGACCGGCTGGTGGCCGCCACGGAGGCGAGGAAGCAGCAGGCATGACCGACCATGTGGTGCGCCGCGCCGCCGAGAGCCCCCAACTGCCGTACGACAGTGGCGGTTTCCGGCGGTGGGCCGTCATCGGCGAGGAGGACGGCAGCGTCCACACCGGCTTCGGGCTGTGCGATCTGCGGTCCGACGGCCGGGTGGACGCCCACGTCCACTCGTACGAGGAGAGCTTCCACATCCTGGCCGGGAGCGTGGTCCTCGACGTGCCCGACGGCTCCTACCTCCTGGAAGAGGGCGACTACGGGCTGCTCCCGACGGGCGTGCCGCACGCCTGGCGCGGCACCGGCGACACCGCCGCCCGCTGGGCCGACATGCTGGCGCCGGTGCCCCGCGCCCGTTACGGGTACGACACCCAGGCGGTGCCCGCGCTGCCGGAACACGAGCCGGTGCGGATCGACGTGCGCGATCCCCGCACCCGCTCGTTCGGCCACTTCGAGGGCGCGCAGATGGATCCCGGGAAACAGTCCCAGGACCTCCTCGCCGTGTCCGCGAGCATGCGCACCGCGCTGCTCGTCTACAGCGGCATCACCGTGAAGATGATGGTGGACAACGACCTCGGGGCGGTGGCCTCGACCATGTTCATGGTCCAGTACGCCCCCGACGGGGTCGCGGGCACGCACGACCACCCCTTCGAGGAGACGTATCTGATCCTCGAAGGCGCCGTGAACGCCACCTTCGACGGCGAGACCTACCTGCTCGGGCCCGGCGACACGGCCTGGGCGGGCGCCGGTTGTGTGCACGGCTTCTCCAACGCCGGTGACACGGCGGTGCGCTGGCTGGAGACACAGGCGCCGCAGCCGCCGTCGCGGCACTCGTACCGGTTCACCAGGGACTGGGACTACCTGCGCGAGACGTTGGGAAAGTCGCGGACGCCGGGGGACGAGCCGCGGACGCCGCAGGACCAACAGGGCATGCCGGAGGGGAAAACATGAGCAGCGTCGTCGTCATCGGCGGTACGTCCGGGATCGGCCGGGAGTTCGCCCGGCACCGTGCCGAGCGCGGCGACGAGGTCGTGCTCACCGGCCGCGACGCGCACCGGGCCGCCACCGTCGCCAAGGAGATCGGTACGGCAGCCCGCGGCCTCGGACTCGACCTGTCCAGGCCGCGCGACATCGAGGGTGCGCTCGCGGAGGTGGGCCGCGTCGACCACCTCGTCATCGCAGGCGTCTCCCGCGACGACAACCGCGTCACCGCGTACGACATCGACGCGGCCATCCACCTCGTCACCCTCAAACTCGTGGGCTACACGGAGGTCGTGCACGCGCTCCGGCCGCGGCTGCACGACGACAGCGCCATCGTGCTGTTCGGCGGCCAGGCGAAGGAGCGGCCCTACCCGGGCGCCACCACCGTGGCCACGGTCAACGCGGGCGTGACCGGACTCGTGAACACCCTCGCCACGGAACTCGCCCCGATCCGCGTCAACGCCGTCCACCCCGGCGTCGTCGGCGACAGCCCCTTCTGGTCGGACAAGCCTCACGACGCCCTCATCGCCAGGACGCCCACGGGCAGGCTGGCCACCATGGGGGACGTGGTCGACGCGGTGGACTTCCTCCTCGGCAACCGCTCGGTCAACGCGGTGAACCTGAACGTCGACGGGGGCTGGCTGCTGCGGTGACCGAGGGCGGGCCGGGCGCGCGGGGTCAGCGCTTGACGCCCACCCCGCCGTACAGGGAGACGGGGCCCTTCCCCTCGGGACTCTCCCCTTCTCGGCTCTCCCCCTCGGGGGTCTCGTCCTCGGCGAGGTCCGGGCGCCACTCGGTCACCGACACGATCCCCGGGCGGACCAGGTCGAGTTCCGCGAAGAACCGGCCGACCTCACCTCGGGAGCGGGCCACCAGGGTCACACCCCCCGCCCGGTAGGTGTCGATGCCCCGCTGGACCGTCACGGGGTCGAAGTCGGCCGTCATCATGGACAGCACCAGGCAACTGCCCGGCGCCAACGCCCCCATCAGGGTGTCCACCAGTTGGTACGCGCCGTCCTCGTCCGCGACGAAGTGCAGGAGGGCGATGAGCGAGAGGGCGACGGGCCGGTCGAAGTCGAGGACGCGCCGCGCCTCGTCGAGGATCCTCCGCGGTTCTCGCGCGTCGGCCTGGACGTACGCGCATGCGCCCTCGGGAGTCCCGTGCAGCAGTGCCCCGCTCTGAGCGAGCACGATCGGGTCGTTGTCGACGTAGACCACCCGTGACTCGGGCGCCGACCCCTGAGCGATCCGGTGGAGGTTGGGCTCCGTCGGGATGCCCGTGCCGACGTCGAGGAACTGGCGGATCCCCGTCTCCCGGACCAGGAAGCGCGTGGCCCGCTGCATGAACCAGCGGTTGCTCCGCGCCGCCCGCACGGCGCCCCCGTCGATCGACATGATGTGCTGCCCCAGCCGCTGGTCGGCCGGATAGTTGTCCTTGCCGCCGAGGTACCAGTCGTACACGCGCGCCGGATGCGGCCGGCTCGTGTCGATGGGGTGTCCGTTCGAGAGAGCGGCGGGCTCCGTCCCGGTCATACGGCAACTCCTCTGCTCGGCACGATAGTTGCCCCCGCCGGGTCGTCCCGGCGGGGGCGCGCGAGCAGTGTGTCATCCGCGGTGCGCCGTGCGGCAGCCGTTTACGCGGCGCGGCGCAGACAGTCCTCGGCCAGCTTCGTGTCCAGCGCCACCCGCACCAACGCGGCCGCCAGAACGGCCGGTTCGGTGTCGCGGGCCTGCCCGACCAGCTCCTCCGGATCGTCGGGGAGGTCGAGCCGGCGGGCGCCCGACAGCGCCTTCTCGTCGAGGTAGGGCGCCACTTCGGGCCAGACCCGCTGGACCTCCCGCAGGAAGATGGAGACGCCGGCCGGGCCCATGCCGGGCACCTGCCGCAGCAGACGGCCCAGTTCGGCGACGTCCCCGTCGGCCTCCTTCCGCAGACGCCGCAGGTCGCCTCCCCAGCGCTCCCGCACCAGTTCGGCGCCCTCGCCGAGCTGGGTGGCCGTGCGCTCGTCGTACCGGCGGTAGCCGCCGCGGCCGAGCGCGTCGACCCGCTGCTGCCAGGTGGCGTCCGCCATGGCGCGCGGATCGCGCATCCCGGCGTCGTACAGCGCACGCGCGGCCTCGACGGCGACGGAGGCGCGGATCCGGGCGCTCAGCAGACAGGCCAGCACGAGCAGGCGGTACAGCGGCTGCGGGGTGTCCCGGAGCCTGATGCCCGCCTCCTCGGCGTACGTCCGTCCCTGAGCGGCGACGAGTTCTTCGACCACACGGTTCCGGCCCATGATCCCGCTCCTTTCCGCCTGCTTTCCGCGACGCCGCGGCTACTGGGGCGGCTTGAGCGGGTCGTGGCCCAGGGTCATCAGCCGGTGGCGGCGGCCGGTGTCCTCGGCCTCCGGCTCGTCCTCCTCGTCCTGCTGCGCGGTGACCGTGTCCACCACCTCGTACATCACGCGGATGTCGTCGTCGGTGAGGTCCGTGCGCCGCTTCTGCAGGATCGCCAGGACGTGCTGCCCGGTGTCCGTGCCCGCCTGCTCGGGCAGCGGTTCCTCGTCCTCGCCGGCGTCGCGGACCCGCAGCCAGGCCGCCAGTTCCTGGGACGTCATGTTCACCACGCGGTGGAACTCGTCCCACAGCGCGTCGAGTTCAAGGGCGTCGGTCATGGGGTGCCCCTTTCGTGCTGCACCTCTGGCGTCGGACTCAGCCCTCGCGCGGCCAGTCCTCGGCCTGGAACATCCAGCGCTGCTTCTCCAGCTCGGCGGTGAGGGAGATCAGCAGGTCCTGGGTGACCCGGTCGGAGTGCTCGGTCGTCTCGATCCGCGTGCGAAGCCGCCCGATGGCCTCCTCCAGCACCTCGACGAGCAGCCGTACGACCTCGGTGTCCCGCAGCCACCCGTCCTTCGGGCCCTGCAGGGCGAACCGCGTCGCGACGGTCTCCGGGCGGCCGTCGGGGGCGATGCCCAGTGCCGCCGCACGCTCGGCCACCGTGTCGGCGTAACCGCGGGCCGTGTCCACCACCTCGTCGAGCTGGAGGTGGATCGAACGGAACCTCGGGCCCACGATGTTCCAGTGGGCCTGCTTCCCGATGAGTGAGAGTCCGAGCAGATCCACCAGGGTGTCCTGCAGGGCCTCCCCGGTGGCCCGGAGGGCGGGCTCGGGGAGCGTACTCGTCACTGCTGTCATCGTGCGTTACTCCTCATCGTCTCGTAGCGGGCCGTGACTGTGTTCTCGGCGGGCCTGGCGATGTCCTCGGCGGGCCTCGCGATACGGAGCAGCGCGGCGCGTTCCTCCTCGCACAGGCCGCCCCACACGCCCGTCGTCTGTCCGCTGCTGAGCGCCCAGGACAGGCACTGGCTGATCACCGGACAGCGGGCACAGACGCGCTTGGCGGCGGCGATGTCCCTGAGGGCCGGGCCCGAGGAACCCACGGGGAAGAACAGATCGGGGTCCTCGTCCACGCAGGCCGCACTCCGCAACCACTCCATGCGGGCGCGGGTGCCCAGGACGGATGGGGGAAAACACGGCTTCCCCCCGGGGAGGGGCCGCCGTGATTCCGGCCGTGCCAGGGCATGCGCCGGCCCTCGCGCCGCCGCTTCACAGAACCCACACGCGGCTCGGCGAAAATCTTTAAGTCTCAAGCGTTACGCTCACCGGCAGTCGAGTGTCCGACAGCGGCCCGCCCGCGGTGCCACTCGCTCCCCCCACACAGCACAGGAGAACAGGTGTGCATGACGGCGACGTAGTGGTGATCGGCGGCGGCTATGCGGGCGTCCGGCTCGCGAAACGGCTGGACGGGGCGGCACGGGTCACGCTGGTGGACCGCAAGGAGGTCTTCTTCCACCGCATCGCCTCCCTGCGCGCGGGCGTGCACCGCGCCTGGACGGTGGCCCCCTTCATTCCGTACGACCGGCTCCTGCGCAACGGCCGCGTGGCCGTGGGCAAGGCGGTCCGCATCGACACCACCGAGCGGCAGGTGGTGCTGGCCACGGGCGAGCGGCTCCCGTACGACGTGGTGGTGATCGCCACCGGCGCCGACTACCCCGAACCGGCGCGCTTCACCGGCTCCACCACCGAGGAGGCGGCCAAGTCGTTCGCCGAGCACCAGCGGAGCGTCGCCCGCGCCGAACACGTCCTCGTCGTCGGCGGCGGACCCTCCGGCGTCGAGCTCAGCGCCGAGATACGCCTGGCCCGCCCCGACGCCCGGGTCACGCTGGCCCACGCCGGTCCGACGCTCCTCAACGGCACGGGCAGCGCGCGGGCCGGCCGCAAGGCGCGCGCCTGGCTGGAGGCCCACGACGTGGAGGTGCGGCTCGACTCCTTCATGTCCCCCGGCAACGACTTCGGCACCTACCGCGACGCGCGCGGCACCGTCATCGAAGCCGACCTCTCCTACTGGGCGACCGGCACCACCCCCAACACGCTCTGGCTGCGGCTGGGCGGGCACGGCGCCTGGCTGAACCCGGCCGGGCACGTGAAGGTCGACCGGACACTGCGGGTCGACGGGCATGTGGACGTGTTCGCGGTCGGCGACGTCAACGACGCGACCGAGCTCAAGATCACCCCTGCCGCGCTCGCCCAGGCGGACCTCGCCGCCTGGAACATCCGCGCCTACCTGCAGAGTTCCGGCAAGCACCGCAAGGAGCCCCGCTTCTACCGGGCGATCCACCGCACCCCGCTCATCGTGCCCTTCGGCCCGGCGGACGGGGTGACCATGGTGCCCGTGCCGGGCGGCGAGACCGCGGTCCTCGGCAGCCGCACCACCACACTCGCCAAGTCGAAGACCCTCATGACCCCCTACATGAGGCGCCAGCTCGGATACACCGCGGCCTGACACACGGGATCGGCGAACGTCCTGGTGGGATGGCCGTGCGCCCGGTGGGACGGCCGTGCCGCCCGGTGAGGTGGCCGTGCGAGCCCGCTGAGGTGGCCGTGCTAAAAGGTGTGGCCATGGAGACCGAGCCGATCACCCTGTCCACGCCGCGGCCCGTGCGGCGGCCGACGCTCGTGCAGGGCTGGCACGAACTGACGTTCCTGCACTGGCCGGTGGACCCCGACCGGGTGGCCGGGCTCATGCCGCCCGGCACCCGCCCGGACACCCTCGACGGGGTCACCTACGTCGGTCTGGTCCCCTTCCTGATGCGCGGCGTGGGCCTGGGGCCGGGCCCCGGCCTGCCGTACCTCGGAACGTTCTGCGAGACGAACGTTCGGCTGTACTCGGTGGACGACCACGGCAGACGCGGCGTCGTGTTCCGCTCCCTGGACGCGGCCCGGCTCGTCCCCGTCCTGGTGGGCCGGCTCGGCGTACGCCTGCCCTACACGTGGTCGAGGATGCGCCTGCGCCGCGAGCACGACGTGATCACCTACACCAGCAGTCGGCGACGGTCCGCGGGCGGCGGCCCGGGACCGGTGAGCCACACCGTGGTGAGGACCGGTGCCCCCATAGCGCGGCCCACCCCGCTGGAACAGTTCCTCACCGCCCGCTGGGGCCTGCACGTCACCTGGCACCGCCGGACGGTCCACCTGCCCAACGAGCACGCGCCGTGGCCGCTGCACCGGGCCGAACTGCTCGACCTGGACGACGGCCTGCTCACCGCCGCCGGCCTGCCGCCCATGACGGAGCCGCCGGTCAGCGTGCTCTACTCGCCGGGCGTCACCGTCCGCTTCGGCACGCCCTCCGCGGTGTCCATGCGGTAGGGGCGGCGGGGGAGGGGGTTCAGTTCAGCAGGACCCGATCCACGAACCCGGTCACGTCCGCCAGCACCTCGTCCTTGTTGGTCTCGTTGAACACCTCGTGCCGGGCGCCCGGATAGACACGCTCCGTCCAGTCGGAGCCCCGTAGTTCCTCGATGCCCGTACGGCTGCCGGACAGCGGCACGATCCTGTCGTCGTCGCCGTGCACCCACAGCAGGGGGAGCCCGCCGACGTCCCCGTGCTTGGAGATCGTCTCCAGTGTGCGGACGATCGCCTCCAACGTCGGCCGCTTGAACGGGCCGTGCCACACCAGCGGGTCGGCCGCGTACACCGTGCCGACCTCCGGGTCGCGGGACAGCAGGCTCGTGTCGATCGGCACGTCCGGCAGCTCGTCGTACGCGAGAAGCATGCGCGGCAGCTCCCAGACGCCGAGCACCGGCCCGGACAGGACGAGCGCGGCGAGCCCGCCACCGTACCGCTGGGCGTACCGCGCCGCGATGAGCCCGCCCATGGAGTGCCCGATCAGCACGACCGGCACCCCGGGATGCGCGGCCCGGGCCAGTTCCTCCACCGCGTGCACGTCGGTGACCACGTCCTCGAAGTCCTCGATCAGCACCCGGTCGCCCGCCGACCTGCCGTGGCCCATGTGGTCGGGCCCGAACACGGCGGCGCCGTGGGCGGTGAGCACGTCGGCGACGTACTCGTACCGGCCGATGTGCTCCCCGTAACCGTGCACCAGCAGCGCCACGTATCGCGGCCGTTCGCGTGGCCACTCCCGGGCCACGACGCTTCCCCTGGTGCCGCGGACGGTGTGCTCGCGCGCGTCGGCCATGTCTCCTCCAGCTGCGTCGGCGAAGGTTCCCGGGCGATCTTCCCAGGGAGCCGGGCGGCGGTCCACGGTGCGTGGCCAGGGCGCAAGCGCGACCGCGGAAACCGGACCTGATGGACCGGCCCGGACCCGACGGCCGATTCTGAACGCCGGTACGGGCCACCTGTCGAGACGGTCCTGTCGCCCGGAGATAGGTGCGCATAGCATCGGTGCCCGCATGAACACGATGACGCTGTGGCACGTAACCCCCGCCGGATTCGCCGCGCTGGCCTTCGCGGCCCTGCTCGTCGGCTTCTCGAAGACCGCCGTGAGCGGTGCCAACACGGTCAGCCTCGCGATCTTCGCGGCCGTCCTGCCCGCCCGGGCGTCGACCGGCGTCCTGCTGCCGATCCTGATCGTCGGGGACGTCCTCGCGGTGCTGACCTACCGGCGGCACGCCCACTGGCCCACCCTCTGGCGGCTGTTCCCCGCCGTCGGCGCGGGCGTCCTCCTCGGCACGGTGTTCCTGCTGTGGGCGGACGACGGGATCGTACGGACCTCGATCGGGGCGATCCTGCTGATGATGGCGGCGGTCACGGTGTGGCGCCGCCGCACCGCCGAGAAGGAGCAGGACCCCGACGCGGTGACCACACGGGCGGGCCGCGTCAAGGCCCGGTCCTACGGTGTCCTCGGCGGCTTCACCACGATGGTCGCGAACGCCGGCGGCCCCGTGATGTCGATGTACCTGCTCTCGGCAGGCTTCCGGAAGCTGGGCTTCCTGGGAACGTCCGCCTTCTTCTTCCTCATCGTGAACGTGTCCAAGGTGCCCTTCAGCGCCGGCCTCGGCCTGATCGACGGATCCTCGCTCCTTCTCGACGCGGCTCTGGCCCTGTTCGTGGTGCCGGGGGCGTTCCTCGGCAAGTGGGCGGTGAACCGCATCAACCAGCGCCTCTTCGAGCAACTCGTCATCGCGGCGACGGTGGTGGGCGGAGTGCAGCTCCTGGTCCGCTGACGGGCTCGTACGCTCGACGTCATGCCTCCGAGCCCTCACCAGCATCACCCCCATCACGACGACCTCCGCCCGCCCGTGCGCGAGGGTTTCCACGTCCTCGTCCTGGGCGGTACCACCGAGGCGCGCGAACTCGCCGCCTCGCTCGCGGCACGCCCCGATGTGCGGGTGACCACCTCCCTCGCCGGGCGGGTGTCACGTCCTCAGGCGCAGGCCGGAGACGTACGGATCGGGGGTTTCGGCGGAACCGAGGGCCTGGCGGCCTGGCTGCGCGAGCACGAGGTCGACGCGGTCGTCGACGCCACGCATCCCTTCGCCGCCGCCATCACCGCGAACGCGGCGCACGCCGCGGCGGCCACCGGCGTTCCGGCCGTGGTCCTGCGCCGCCCCGGCTGGCGCCCGGGCCCCGGCGACCGCTGGCACCCGGTGGGCTCCCTCACCGAGGCCGCCGCACTCCTGCCCTCCCTCGGTCATCGTGTCTTCCTCACCACCGGCCGTCTGGGCCTGGCGGCCTTCGCAGGCCTGACCGCTCAGCGTTTCCTCGTACGGTCCGTGGAGGCGCCCGAGCCGCCGCTGCCACCCCACACGGACGTCCTGCTGGCACGCGGCCCGTTCACGGTCGACGGCGAGCGGGAACTGCTGCGCGAGCACCGCATCGACGTCCTCGTCACCAAGGACAGCGGGGGAGAGGCGACGGCGGCGAAGCTCGTGGCCGCCCGCGATCTCGGGTTGCCGGTCGTCGTGGTACGGCGGCCACCGCTGCCGCCGGGAGTGTCCGCGGTACCGGACGTACGCGGGGCTCTGTCCCGGCTCGGCATCGACCCGCCGTGACGGTGACGGTGGCGGGTGGCGGGTGGCGGTGTCAGGTGCCGGGCGCCCGGCCGCCGCGGTATTCCCCGGCTCCCCCGGCTCCCCTGGTTTTCCCCGGCTTTCCTCAGAGGCCCGGCTCTCCGGTGCCGCCCTGTCCCCGCGGATGCCTGCGCAGCAGGTACGTGTCCATGATCCAGCCCTTGCGTTCGCGGGCCTCGGCGCGCAGGCGTTCGATGCGGGGGGCCGTCTCCGCGAGGGGGCCGGAGGCGAGGATCTCGTCCGGGGTACCTATGTACGCACCCCAGTAGATGTCGATGTCCGCGTCCTCGTCCGCGTACCGCCGGAAGGCCTGGTGGGCGTCCAGCATGACCACCACGTCGTCGACGTCCTCGGGGAACCCCTCGGCGAGCCGGCGCCCCGTGGTGATCTGGACGGGCCGGGCCACCCGGTTCAGCCCTGTGCGGTGCCGGGCCACGAGTGCGGACACGCTGCTGATCCCCGGCACGACGTCGTACTCGAAGGTGACGGCGCCACGGCCGAGGACCTCCTCCAGGATCCCGAGGGTGCTGTCGTACAGCGCGGGGTCGCCCCACACCAGGAACGCACCGCTCTCGTCCTCGCCCAGCTCCTCGGCGATGAGCCGCTCGTAGATGCCGGCGCGGGCACTGCGCCAGTCGCCGACGGCGGGGGAGTACGCGGCACCCCCGGCACCGCGGTCCCGCTCCGGGTCGCGCGCCTCGACCAGCCGGTACGTCCCCTCCGTTATGTGTGCGTCGAGGATGTCGCGGCGCAACTGGACGAGGTCCGACTTCACCTCGCCCTTGTCCAGGATGAAGAACACGTCCGTGCTCCTCAGCGCCTTGACCGCCTGCAGGGTCAGCTGGTCGGGATCGCCCGCACCGATACCGATCACATGAATCTTTCGCACGCCCCGAGTCTGCCGCACCCCACTGACAGTCCGGCACCGGCCCCCGGCCCTCGACCGCAGGCCACGGGCCCTCGACAGGGGAGGACCTACTCCGACCCACCTCCACGCAGACGCGGCGCCCGCGCCCCGGCGTCCACCACCGTCCCGTCGCGCTCCACGACCCCGGCCAGCTCCCGCGCCCAGACGCCGAGCCCTGGCACGTCGATCCCGTACGGCCCCGGCTCCCCGGCCCCCGCCGCCCACTCCTCCACGGCCCCGGCCCCACGCCGCAGCAGGCGCGCCCCGCCCGTCGTGTTCCCCCGGGCGGCGTGCGTGAGGCCCACCGCGAGCTGGGCGAGCCCGCGCCACAGGGCCCGTTCCCCGTCGGGCCCCGACTTCCAGGCGTCCTCGAACACCTCGTGCGCGTGGAACGGCTTGCCCGCGTCGAGCAGCGCCTGGGCCTCGGCAACGGTGTCCTCGGGACCGCGTACGACCCCCTCCGGCTGCCGCTCCACACCCTCCGTGTCATAGGGCAGGGGCCGCCCCAGCCCGTCCCGCGGCCGAGCGTTGCGCGCCCGCCCCTCCTCGTCCCGGTCACGCCGCCCGACGGCCCGGCCCTCCGAGCCCGTGGCCCGCTCTGTCCCGCTGGTACGTCCTGTCCCGCTCATGAGTCGATTCTCCCGCGCCCACGCCCCCGTCGAGACGGGCCTCCACGTGCGGTAAAGTTCTCAGCGCGTGCTCACGCGGGGCGACCGCGGTGGCACATCGGGACGTGGCGCAGCTTGGTAGCGCACTTGACTGGGGGTCAAGGGGTCGCAGGTTCAAATCCTGTCGTCCCGACGATGCGGAGGGTCTTCGCAGGCGAGAGCCTGTGGGGGCCCTTTTCGTATGGGTTCCGGAGACGTGCGCTTCGTCGTGGAGATGGCGTCATCGTCAGAGGGCGGAGCCTGGCGCCGCTGTGACCTGCCCCACAGTCGATAAAGCGCGGAACGAAACGATTGAGTTTCGCTGCCACTCTGCCTACATTTGCGGAACGAAACCGTTTCGGACCGATAGTGGGCGAGAGGCATGACGACCGACGAGGCCGGGTCAAGCGGCGCGAGGCGCGGCAGCCCGACTCTGGGACGGGAACGCTTAGCGGGTGCCGCGCGCACCCACTGTGACTGGCGAGGTGTCGTTACCGTCACGTACCCGTCCGCCCGGCCGGTCGCGGCTCGCAGCGCGGTGGTCTGCGCGAGATCGCGACAGCACTAGATCGCCTGGCCCGTCACCGAGGACCTGGGCAGCGCCCTCCACGAGGCGTTGGCCGGGCTGGGACCGGAGTCCTGCGGCAGATGCCGGAACACGCCGGGTGCCGCCGTCAAACAGCGCCGTGCGGTCCGGCCACACCCTTGTCGCGCCGCATGGACACCGCCGTCCTGCGGCTGATGAACAACTGAGCCATCCGAGCCCTATGAGGGGAGCACCACCGTGGAAGTCATCCCGGCTGCCACCACCGCCCAGGCCGGGCCGCCCGGTCAGACCCAAGCCCCTTCCAAGCACCGATGGTGGGCGCTGGTCGTGATCGGCCTCGCCCAGCTCATGGTCGTACTCGACGCCACCATCGTGAACATCGCGCTGCCGTCCGCCCAGCAGGACCTGGGCTTCGACAACAACGGCCGGCAGTGGATCGTCACCGCCTACTCCCTGGCCTTCGGCAGCCTGCTGCTGCTCGGTGGCCGGCTCGCCGACCTCTTCGGCCGCAAGACGACCTTCATCATCGGCCTGGTCGGCTTCGCCGCTGCCTCCACGCTCGGCGGCGCCGCCAACGGCTTCACCATGCTGGTCGTCGCGCGCGCGGTGCAGGGGCTGTTCGGTGCCCTGCTCGCGCCGGCGGCGCTGTCGCTGCTGACGACGACCTTCACCGAGGCCAAGGAGCGCGCCAGGGCGTTCGGCATATTCGGAGCCATCGCCGGCTCCGGCGCGGCCGTCGGCCTGGTCCTCGGCGGTCTGCTCACCGAGTACCTGGACTGGCGTTGGACGCTGTACGTCAACGACGTCATCGCGGTCCCGGCGGTGATCGGTGCGATCATCTTCATCGGACGCTCCGTCCCCGCCGAGCGTCCGAAGCTGGACGTCCTCGGTGTCGTCCTGGTCTCCGGCGGCCTGTTCGGCATCGTCTACGGTTTCGCCAACGCGGAGACACACGACTGGGACAACTGGATGACCTGGGGCTTCCTCGCCGCGGGTGCCGTGTTGCTGGTGGCGTTCTTCTTCTGGCAGAGCCGGGCGAAGCACCCCGTCCTGCCGCTGCGTGTCCTGGCCGACCGCGACCGCGCCGCCGCCCTGTCGACCATCCTCATCTCGTCCGCCGGAATGTTCGGCGTCTTCCTCTTCCTGACCTACTACCTGCAGTCGACGCTGGGCTACTCGCCGGTGAAGAACGGCGTGGCCTTCCTGCCGATGGTCGGCGCGCTGATGGTGCTGGCGCAGCTGTCCACCAACTGGCTGGTGCCGAAGATCGGCCCGAAGGTCGTCGTCCCCGTCGGCATGCTGCTGGCCGTGGGCGGCATGGTCTGGCTGACCCGCCTCGACCTGCACAGCAGCTACGCGGCCCATGTGCTGCCGCCACTGCTGCTGCTGGGCGCGGGGCTCGGCATGGCGATGCCCACCGCGATGAGCTACGCCACCCTGGGCGTGCGGGCGAGTGACCAGGGTGTGGCCTCGGCTGCCCTCAACACCACCCAGCAGGTGGGCGGTTCGATCAGCACCGCGCTGCTGAACACCCTGGCCGCCAGCGCCGCCACCGCCTACGCGAAGGACCACCTGTCCGACCCACTGGTCAAGGCGAACGCGGCGCTGCACAGCTACGAGGTCGCCTACTGGTGGTCGGCAGGCTTCTTCGCCTTCGCCATGATCGTGACGGCGCTGCTGTTCCGCGCGAAGAAGAGGGCGAGCGAGCCCGCAGAGGAGTCGGAGACGCAGACCGAGGCCGAGGCCGAGGCAGCGGCCCCGGACGCGGCCGCTGTCGCCACGGCCGTGCTTCCCGCCGGTGCGGCCGTGATCCGCGGGCAGGTGCGCAACGGTACAGGCGCACCCGTACCCGGCACCGCGATCACCCTGCTGGACAACTCGGGCCGCCAACTCGTCCGCGCCGTCTCCGGTGACGACGGCTCGTACGCCGTGGACACCGCCGAGCGCGGCAGCCTGGTCCTCATCGGCTCGGCGCCCGGCTACCAGCCACAGGTCGTGACGCTGACCCTGTACGCAGAGCCCGTCTCCCACGACCTGGTGATCCTGCCCAGCCCGGGCGGCCTGGCCGGTACGGTCTGCGGCAGCGACGGCGAGGCGCTGCCGGGAGCGCTGGTGGTGGCCACCGACCAGCGGGGCGACGTGACCGCATCCACCACCACCGCGATGGACGGCACTTACCGGATCGGCGACCTGCTGCCCGGCGACTACACGCTCAGCGTCAGCGCGCCCGGCCACCACCCGGCCGCCGTGCCGGCCACCGTCTCCGCCGAGACCGCCCGCTGCGACATCCGGCTGTCCGCCGCGGCGACCCTGCGGGGCACGGTGCACACCCTGGACGGACGGGCGCTGGACGACGCCCGGGTCACGCTGATCGACGCCGCCGGCAACGTCGTAGGGACGCGCACCACGAGCGTTGACGGCAGCTACACCTTCACCGGCCTCTCCAAGGAGCAGTACACGGTGATCGCCAGCGGCTACCCGCCAGTGGCCACTCCGGTCACGCTGGACGGCAGCCAGGAAGGCGTCGACATTCTGTTGGGACACAAGGAGTCCTAGCACCGGCCCCCATACGACAGCGTCCGCCACCTGGATCTCCCGGGCGGCGGACGCTGTCGAGCGTTGATCGTTTCCGAGCCCGCTGGTTAGGTTGGCCGGCATGACCGACCTCAGACCCCTCGCCTGGCCACCTGCCCCGATAAGGACCGAGCGGCTCGTACTCCGCGAGTCCGAGGCCCGGGACCGCGCGGTGGTCATCGAGCTGGACGCCTCGCCAGAGGGGGGGACCGCGCTCGGCTACATGTTCCTGCCGGAGGCGTGGGGACGCGGGTACGCCACCGAGGCGTGCACAGCGGCACTCGACTGGTTTGCCGGCGCGCTTCCCGGTGAGCCGGTGGTGCTCTACACCCGGACCGCCAACGTCCGCTCGATGCGCCTCGCGGCGAAGCTCGGGTTCACCGAGCTGGAGCGGTTCGAGGCGTACGGCGCCGAGCAGTGGCTCGGCGTGTGGCGAGGGCCCCGTGGCGGCGTTGACTTCGCTGGATCGTGACTGAACCTGTCAGGGCTACAGTGTCAATACGGCCAGGTTGACACGCTACCTTTCAGGAGACGTGGGTGGCGGCTGGGAACGCGATGTCCGGGAGCCGCATCGAGCAGTCGGAGGCAATGCGGCTCCGGATGCTGGCAGCCATCGACCACGGGCTGTCGATGGCCGAGACACTGAACGTGGCTCTTCAGCAGGCGATCGCCGAGCTGGGCGGCCTGGGCGGCCTGGTGCATTGGCTCGACCGCCGTTCCCATCGGCTGCGCCTGGTGGCGGTCGGCGGGCTCGCGCCGGAGAACGCCGAGGCATGGGCGATTCTTCGCGAGGACGAGGACGTGGCCCCGGCGCGCGCCCTGCGCGGCGGTGTCCTCGTCTGGGGTGCCGAGGACAGCCTGGAGGTCGGGGCTTCCCGGACCGCGGCCGTTCCTCTGCTGGGAACCGGCGGGCCGCTCGGCGCCCTGTCCGTGCTCATGGCAGACCCCGGGGAGCCGGATCCCGCGCAGCGGTCCTCTCTGTCCTCCGTGGCGGCGTGGGCCACCAGACGCCTGGAACAACGCCCGGACACGCCGTCGGGCGGCGTGTCCGCGCCCATCGAGCAGCCCGCGACCGACGGGGCCGGTGACGGGTCCAGTGGAGAGACGCCCCGCACGTTCGCTGTCAGGCACTGGGACTACGACGCCGCCACCGGTTCCGTAACGCTCACTTCACCGGTCATCGACATGGCCGGCGAGTTCCCGCACGTGTTCGGCGGGAGCGCGGACCTGTGGTGGTACCTCGCGGGCATCGCGGATCTGCCGGCGTTCACCGCCGACATCAGTGAGGCGCTCGACAGCGGATCGGCGTACGACACCGAATACCGCGTGCACCACAACGACGGCACCACCGGGTGGGTGCGAGCGCGTGGCCACGTCGTGCCGGGCGGGGACGGCTCCTCTGTCCGCATGACCGGCACGCTGTGGGGCCCGGTCGGCACACAGGCCGCGCGCGACCCGGTCGTCGCTGCCCTCCGTGACATGGGCGACGGCTTCCTCGCCGTCGCCCAGGACTGGCGGATCACCTTCGTCAACAAGGAGGCCGAGCGTCTCCTCGGCCCCGGCCGAACGCTGTGGGGCAGCACTCTCTGGGACATTCCCCTGGCTCGTGTACCCGCTCTCGAAGTCCAGTGCCGGCGCGCGGCGGGGGAAAGGAAGCCGATCAGTTTCGATCTCCACTGGCCGTCCGATCAGCGGGTCCACCACGTCCGCCTGACTCCCCTGCCGGGCGGCGGCCTGACGATCTACTTCGTCGACACCACCGACGAGCGGAGCGAGGTGGGTGTTTCCCAGCAGCCGGCCGGAGGCTGGGGGAGGATCGCGGCCGAGCGGACCGCCGGGATGAGCGAGCTGACCGCCGCACTGTCCGAAGCCGTCACATCGAGCGACGTGGTGAAGGCCGTCGCGGAACGTGTCCTGCCGCCCTTCGGCGCCGACGGTCTGCTGGTCCACGCGCTGGTGGGCGGCCGACTGCATGTGGTCGGATCCGTCGGATACACAGAGCGATTCCTGCGTCAGATCGACGGGGTCCCGCTCACGACCCACATGGCGGTCACCGAAACGCTCCGCAGTCGCACTCCCGGATTCCTCAAGTCCAGGGCCGAATACCTCCGGCGTTTCCCGGGCTTCGAGAACTTTGTCGGCAGGTCGGCCAAGAACGCCTGGGCGTTCCTTCCTCTCATCGCCTCCGGGCACACGATCGGTTGCTGCATCGTCTCCTTCTCCCAGCCCCGCTCGTTCAGCGAGGAGGAGCGCACCCTGCTGATCGCATTGAGCGGGCTGATCGCGCAGGCGCTGGAGCGGGCCCGGCTGTACGACATGGAGCACACCCGCGCCCAGCAACTCCAACGTGGTCTGCTCCCCAGGACACTGCCCTCCCTGCCGGCCGCCTTCGCCACCGCCCGCTACATGCCCGCGGGGCAGGGCGAAGAGGTGGGCGGCGACTGGTACGACCTGATTCCGCTGTCCGGCGATCGGGTCGCCATCGTGATCGGCGACGTCATGGGGCACGGCATCGCCGAAGCGGCCATCATGGGGCAGCTGCGCACGGCGGTTCGCACCCTTGCCGACCTGGAACTGGGGCCGGACGAGGTGCTCGGCCACCTCAGCGAACTCGTCTCCGACCTCGGCCACGACAAGTTCGCCACCTGCTGCTATGCCGTGTTCGACCCCGTCACCCGTACGTGTTCGCTCTCCCTGGCCGGTCATCTCCCGCCTGCCGTCGTCCACCCCGACGGGACCATCCGCGTCCCGGAACTGGCCGCCGACCCGCCCCTGGGTGCCGCCGAACCCCCCTTCGAGGTACACGAGCTGCGCCTGCCGGAGGAGAGCCTTCTCGTGTTCTGCACGGACGGCCTCGTCGAATCCGCCACCCGGGACATCGACCAGGGCTTGACCCAGCTCAGGCAGGTCCTGGCCTCGGCCCTGGCCCGGACCTCGTATTTCCCGACCGGCACCCGGCATGGTGACATCGGACGTCTCGACGACCTGTGCGACGCCGTTGTCCCGGCTTTGCTGCCCAACCGTGAGCAGACCCAGGACGACGCGGTCCTCCTCGTGGTCCACACCCGCGGCACACCGGCCGACGACGTCGCCTCGTGCGGTCTTCCGGAGGACCCGCGGGCAGCCGGCCAGGCCCGGGAATACGTCCGCGGCCAGCTGGCCGCCTGGGGCCTGGACGATCTCGTCATGACCACAGAGCTCCTGGTGAGCGAACTGGTCGGCAACGTGGTCCGGCATGCCAGCGGCCCCATACGGCTGCGCCTGATGCACAGCCGGTCGCTGATCTGTGAGGTCTATGACGGCAGCCTCACCAGCCCGCGGCTCCGGCGCGCGACGTACAACGACGAAGGCGGCCGGGGCCTGCACCTGGTGGCCGCTCTCTCCCAGCGTTGGGGCACTCGCCATCACGACGAGGGCAAATGCATCTGGACCGAGCAGGACCTCCCGCTGCCCCACTGAGCCGGCTCAGACGGGGGGCTCTGCCGCGAGATCCAGCGCGTAGGGACGGCCGGCGGGTTCCTGACCGTCGCGCCCGCGGCTGGCGGCGAGGACTTCGGCGATGATCGAGATGGCGATCTCGTCCGGTCCCTGCGCCCCGAGGTCCAGCCCGGCGGGGCCGTGCAGACGCCGCCCGTCCCGCCCGGTCAGCGCCACTCCGTCGCGTCCCAGGTCGTCGAGTAGCCGTTGCAGACGCCTCCGAGGGCCCAGTACCCCGATGTACCGGGCGTCGGTGGCCATTGCCGCGCCCAGGTAGTCGCGGTCCCTCAGGAAGTTGTGGCTCATGACGACGACATGGGTGTTGCCGTCCACAGGCAGTTCACGGGACGGGCCCGCGGAACTCAGGATCAGTGTCGTTCCCGGAGGGAAGCGGTCGGGGCTCAGCGCGGGGCGCCGGTCGTCGACCACGCACACGTCCCAGCCGAGCTCCGCGGCGCGGCGGGTCACCGGAAGCGCGTCGACCCCCGCACCGCACACCACGAGCCGCGGTGGTGGCTGCAGGACCTCGACGAACGCCTGCTCCTCGCCCCGGCCCCGCGAGGAGGGCAGCGTCACCAGACCGGTGCGGCCCGCGACGAGGGCGGACCTGACCGCGTCCGGCGGGGGCCCGGCGCCTTCGGGCCCGCGGGCCGGCCCCGCGGAACCCGTCTGCCACCAGTGCTGCCCGACGGCCGAACCGGAAACGATCGTCAGCAGCGCGGCCGGCCGGCGGGCCGACATCGCTTCCGTGATCACGCCTGCCGAGACCCGCGCCGACGCGGCCGGTTCGACGAGGATGTCGAGCACGCCGTTGCATCCCATGCCCCACCCGAGGACGGCCTCGTCGTCGGCGGACAGGTCGAAGCTCAGCCTCCGGGCGTCCCCGGTCCGTTCGACCTCGCCGGCCGCCTCGATGATCTCGGCGTCGAGGCAGCCGCCGGTGAGGTTACCGACCGTACTGCCGTCCTCGCGCACCAGCAGCCGGGCGCCCGGGCGGCGGTAGGAGGAGCCGCGGACATCCACGAGCGTGGCGAGGGCGATCGGGTGGGACCGCCCGGGGCCCTCGGGAAACCCGTGCTTCCCGGGCCGAAGCTCACCGAGGAGCGCGTGGAACTCGGCGGCGGTGGCGGACATCAGCCCGCCCCCGTCCGGACGACCTTCCGGGGCGTGCCGGCCTGTACCGCTGCCACGATGTCCGAGGGCGTGACCGGCAGCCGCCGGACCCGCATCCCGTACTCCCGCAGAGCGTCGTCGATGGCCGCCGACACGGCCGCCGGGGCCACCATACGGCCGCCCTCGCCACCGCCCTTGATGCCGTACTCGGTGAAGGGCGAGGGTGTCTGGACGTGTCCGATGCGGAACGCCGGGACCTCGCTCGCGGTGGGGATCAGGTAGTCCCTGAGGGTCGTGGACTTGAACCGCCCGTCCTCGTCGTAGGCCAGCTCCTCGTAGAGCGTGGTCCCGATGCCCTGCGTGGCGCCGCCGCTGACATGGCCGCCCAGGCTTCTGGGGTTCACGATCGTTCCGGCGTCGTGCACGGCCACGTAGTCGAGGAAGGAGGGCATCCCGGTGTCGGGATCGACTTCCACGACCGCGATGTGGCAGGCGTGGCCCATGATCGGGTAGAAGACGCCCAGGTCCGAGCCGTCCGGTGCGGGGAGCGTCGTGTACGGGTGGTCGTAGGTGTAGGACTCCTCCAGCCCGCTTGTCACGCCCTCGGGCAGGTTGAGCGCGAAGAAGTAGGCCGTGCCCGCCAGTTCGGCGAGGGTCAGCCCGGTCTCCGGGGCACTCCTGACCTGCACGCGCCCGTCGACGAGTTCCAGGTCCTCCGTGGTCACTTCGAGGGTGTGCGCCGCGATGCGGAGGAGTTTCTCCCGTAGCTTGCGCGACGCGCCCCGGATCGCGCCGGCCACCATGGCGGTGTAGCGGCTGCCGCCCGGGCCGGTGCTGGGAAGCGCGCGTGTGGAGTCGGCGTAACCGACATTGACGCTCTCCGGCGGGATCCCGAACTCCTCGGCGAGCACGGTGGCGCCCACCGTCTCGGGGCTGTTGCCCCACATCGACTGGCAGTGCAGCAGGAGCTGGAACTGCCCGGTGGGGTCGATCGTCACGGTCGCGCTCTCGGGGCTGGAGGTGAGGGGGAAGGTGGGCTTCTCCACCAGGAACCAGAACTCGGTGGCGCTGAAGACGCTGCGCTCCTGGGTGGTGGCCAGGCCGATGCCGATGCGGCGTCCCTCCTCGCGCAGCCGTCTCTGTTCGGCGCGCCACCTGCCCAGGTCGATCATCGTCAGTGCCTTGTCCAGCACGGCGGGGTAGTCACCGCTGTCGTAGAGGTTGCCGCCGGGGATCTTGTACGGGAACTGGCCGGGCTGGATGAAGTTGCGGCGGCGGATCTCCTCCGGGGCGAGACCGAGCCTGGCCGCGCCCTGGTCGACCAGCCGTTCCAGTACCCAGTTGTGCACCTCGGAGCCGAACCCGCGGTAGGCGCCCTGCTGGCACTTGTTGGTGAGCACGGCCCGCAGGCGGTACCTCACGTCGCGGAACCGGTACGGGCCGACGACCTGGGAGAGGGCGTTGCCGTGGTGGCCGACGCCGAACTGCATGTAGGCGCCGTAGTCGTCGACGACGTCGATGTCGAGGCCGACGATCGTGCCGTCGGCGCGGAGGCCCATGCGGGCTTCGTAGGAGCGGTCGCAGCCGTGGTGGTCGGAGTTGGTCAGATGGTCGAGACGGTCCTCGATGTACGACACCGGGCGGCCCGTCCGCACGGCCAGGAAGCCGGCGAGGGTGGGTACCTTGTGCGCGGCGAGCTTGCTGCCGAAGCTGCCGCCCGCCGGGACCGGCTTCATCGTCAGTTTGTTGGACGGAACTCTCAGGGTGGCCGCGATCAGGAAGGTGAAGTAGCTGAAGTTGAGCGAGTTGCAGTAGATCTCCAGGACGCCGTTGAAGCCGGGCCGGGCCACCGCGCCCGTGGTCTCCATCGGCATGCCGGCGCAGCGGCCCCAGTGCAGGGTGTCCTCGACGACGAGGTCGGCCCCGGCGAACGCGGCGTTCACGTCCCCGAACTCGAAGGTCCGCTCGTAGCCGATGTTGCTGCCGTGTTCCTCGTGCAGCAGGGCGGACTCCGGCTCCATGGCCGCCAACGGATCGGTGACCGGCGGGAGTTCCTCGTAGCCGGCCTCCAGCAGGTCCACGCCGTCCTCGGCGACGTATCTGCTCTCCGCGACGACGGCCGCCACGGCCTCACCGACGTAGCGGACCTTGTCCACGGCCAGCGGGTACTGCGTGATGGCGGCCGGACCGAAGCTCATGCAGGGGTTCATCGTCGCCTTGCAGTCCTCGCCGGTGAGCACGGCGACGACCCCCGGCAGCCTCAGTGCCCCGGTGGCGTCGACGGACGTGATGCGCGCGTGCGGTACGGGGCTGCGCAGGACCGCGGCGTGCAGCATGCCCGGCACCTTGAGGTCGGCGATGTAGCCCCCGCGGCCGACCAGCAGACGGGGATCCTCGACCCGCCTGCGGTCCTTGCCGATGTACGTGAAGCTCATGACGCACGACCTCCCGCGGTGCGGCCGCGGGCCTTGGCTCCGGCGGACCGGATCGCCCCCACGATGTTCTGGTAGCCGGTGCAGCGGCACAGGATCCCGGAGATCTCATGGCGTACCTCGGCATCGCTCAGCTCACGGCCGGTCTCGATGATCTCCTTCGCGCGCAGCACCATCGCGGGAGTGCAGAAGCCGCACTGGAGCCCCTGCCCCTCGGCGAAGGACTCCTGGAGTGGATGCAGCTCCGTCGGGTCGGCGGAGAGACTCTCAACGGTCTCGACCGCGTGCCCGTCCGCCTGGACGGCCAGCATCAGACAGGAGCGCACGGAGCGCCCGTCGAAGAGGACGGTGCAGCATCCGCACTCGCCGTGCTCGCATCCGAGATGCACGCTGACCAGGTCGAGTTCGTCGCGCAGGAAGTCCGCGAGCGTGGTGCGCGTCGACACCTCGACGGTCACGTCCCGCCCGTTGACACGCATGGTCACGGTCCTGCGGGCGGTGCCGTACCGGGCGGCGGTGGGGGTCGTGGAGGTCGTCACTTCGCATCGCTCCTCTCACGGGCGCGCGCCACGGCCGCGATGACGGCGCGCCGCACCACGACGGAGCCGAGGTGCCGACGGTAGGCGCCCGTGGCGTGGAGGCTGTCTTCCGAGGTCACCCAGGGCACGATCTCCTCGGCGGCCCTGGCGATGTTCTCCTCGGTCGGGGCCTCACCGATCAGCGCGGCCTCCACCGCGAAGGCGCGCACCGGAGTGTCGGAGACACCCGAGACGGCGACGGAGACGGAGGCGAAGCGGCCGGCCTCGTCGAGGCTCAGCACCGCGGCGGCGCCGACGAGCGCCATGTCGCCCACACGCCGTGCCACCTCCACGAAGCCGTGGCCCGCGGCCCACGGCGTCACCGGGTAGCGGACGGCGACGAGGATCTCGTGGGGCGCCAGGGCTGTGATCATCCGCCCTTGGAAGAAGTCCCGCGCCTCAATGGTGCGGGTGTCGGACGGTCCCCGCACGACGACCGTCGCGTCGAGCGCCACCGCCGTGCACGGCAGCTCGGCGGCGGGGTCGGCGTGGGCCAGGCTGCCGCCGACCGTTCCGCGGTGGCGGATCTCGATGTGGCCGATGTAGCCGGTGGCGTCGGGCAGCAGGGGGACCAGTTCGCCGACCAGCGAGTGGTCCTCCAGCTCGTACTGGCGAACCCCGGCGCCGACCTCCAGGGTGTCGGCACGGCGTTCGATCTTCCGCAGGTCACCGATCTCGTTGATGTCGATCAGTGCCGCCGGCCTGGCAAGCCGCATGGTGAGCAGGGGGAGAAGGCTCTGTCCTCCTGCCAGGACGAGCGAGTCACCGCCGTACTCGCTCTTGAGCGCGACGGCCTCATCGACGGATTCGGGATCGCAGTACGTGAAAGGGGGCGGCTTCATAGCCTGTCCTTAGGCGCGGCTCCTCGGGAACGGCGCACGGACGGGGCCGAGGGCCGAGGTCGGCTGGGTACCGTTACCCCAAGGTTACGTCGCGCGGCCCGCCAGGTGCCTGGGTGCTCCGCCGGCTCCGGGGGCGCGGGACAGGTTGCCCGCCATGGCCGTACTCGGGCCCGTCGCCTGGTCACCTGCCCCGATCAGAACCGGGCGGCTCGTGCTCCGCGAGGCCGGGGCACGAGACCGTGCGGGAGGGGACAAGCCTGGTCCGCCACAGCCCCCGGGAGTCAGGTGCGCCGGTCGGCCCCGCCGGCGGGGCCGCCGGACCGTGCCCGGCGGCCGGAGCCGCGCCCGCCTGTTGCGGAGGTGCCACCGGACGTTGTCGCCCCGGCCGCGGCCCGGCGGCCGGAGCCGCGCCCGCCTGTCGCCGAGGTGCCACCGGAGGCCGTCGCCCCGGCCGCGGCCCGGCGGTCGGAGTTCCGGCCCCTCGTCCTGGTGGCAGCACCCGGCGCCGCCTTGTCCCCGCCGCCGTTTCGGCGGGGGCGGCCGGACCTGCTGCCGGGCTTGGTGCCGTTCTTCCGGTCCGGGCGGGACGCCGTCGGTTTCGCCGGCTGGGGGACCTCGATGGTGACGGCCACGCCGGACGGCTCGCGGGCGCCGGTGATGGTGGCCAGTTCCGCGTCGCTCGACGTGACGCGGGCCGTCCGGGGGCGGATGCCCGCGTCCGACATGAGCCGGGTGACGTCACGTTTCTGCTCGGGCAGCACCAGCGTGACCACGCTGCCGGAGCCGCCGGCGCGGGCCGTGCGGCCGCCCCGGTGGACGTAGTCCTTGTGGTCGGTGGGGGGATCGACGTTCACGACGAGGTCGAGGTCGTCGATGTGTATGCCCCGGGCCGCGACGTTCGTCGCCACCAGCGCGGTGACCCGACCGTCCTTGAACTGCTCCAGGGTGCGGTTCCGCTGCGGCTGGGAGCGGCCTCCGTGCAGTGCCGCCGCGCGGACACCGACGGCCAGGAGCCGCTTGGCGAGCCGGTCGGCGGACCTCTTGGTGTCGAGGAAGAGGATGACCCGGCCGTCACGGGCCGCGATACGCGTGGTGACGGCCTTCTTGTCGGTCTCGTCCTGGACGTGGAGCACGTGGTGCTCCATGGTGGTCACCGCTCCCGCGGACGGGTCCACCGAGTGCACCACGGGGTCGGTCAGGAACCGCTGCACCAGGCGGTCGATGTTGCGGTCAAGGGTGGCCGAGAAGAGCATGCGCTGGCCGTCGGGCCGTACTTGCCGGATCAGCTTGGTGATCTGCGGCAGGAAGCCCATGTCGGTCATCTGGTCGGCTTCGTCCAGCACCGTGATGCGTACGCTGCCGAGCACGCAGTCCCCGCGCTCCACGAGGTCGTTGAGCCTGCCGGGAGTCGCGATGACCACCTCGGCGCCGCGCCGGAGCGCACCGGCCTGCTTGGTGATGGACAGCCCGCCGACCACCGTGGCCAGTCGGAGGTTCACCGCCGTCGCGTAGGGAGCCAGCGCGTCCGCCACCTGCTGGGCGAGTTCACGGGTGGGGACCAGCACGAGGGCGAGGGGTGCCTTGGCCTCCGCGCGCAGTCCGGCCGTGCGGGCCAGGAGCGCCAGCCCGAACGCGAGGGTCTTTCCGGAGCCGGTGCGCCCCCGTCCCAGCAGGTCACGGCCGGCGAGCGAGTTGGGCAGCGTGGCGGCCTGGATGGGGAAGGGGGTGGTCACCCCTTGCTCGGTGAGGGTTTTCAGCAGCCCCGCGGGCATGTCCAGACCGGCGAAGTCCTCGACGGCGGGAAGTGCGGGTGTCGTGTTTTCCGGCAGCCGGAACTCCCTCGGTGACGACGCGGACGGTCGGGGCGACGAGGTGCGCCGGTTCGGCTTCTGGGGCCTGCGGGACATGCGGTTGTCTGCCTTCCTGGAAACAGCACAAACCGGGGTCCGCACCATGACGGTGCGGACCCCGGTGAGTGGATACGCGTCCGGCGATCAGGCGGGGACGATGTTCTCCGCCTGCGGGCCCTTCTGGCCCTGCGTCACGTCGAAGGAGACCCGCTGGCCCTCCTGGAGCTCACGGAAGCCCTGCGTCGCGATGTTCGAGTAGTGGGCGAAGACGTCGGGGCCGCCGCCGTCCTGCTCAATGAAGCCGAAACCCTTTTCGGAGTTGAACCACTTCACGGTTCCCTGTGCCATGACGTTCTCCTTCTGTAGGCAACCAGTAAGCAGAGGCCCCATCCGGAGAAGCCCGGACAACAAATAATGCGCCTGAAGGAGAAGCATTCCCGTCAGGCGCACATAGGTTCATGGGTACCACAACTGCAACCCCGTGACCGTAGCACAGCTCGAGGGCACATGGTGGATCATCGTGGGGCGCGCCGGGGTTCCCACTCCTCACGGGTGCGCCGAGGTCAGTTCTGCGGTGTCTGCCGGAGTTTGGCGAGAGTCAGTACGGTGCCGCCGATTCCCCAGCCGCCGTCGGTGACCTCCTCGACCAGGACGAGGGTGTTGGCGCGGGCGCGTTCGCCGTAGATGTCGACGTAGAGCTCGGTGGTGCGGGTGATGATCTGTTCCTTCTGCTCCTCGGTGAGGGTGTCGGCGGGGACCTTGAAGTTCGCGAACGGCATGACGGTTCTCTCTCTGTGTGTGTGGGTGTTACAGGGGTGACTGCCTGCGGTGATCAAGTCATGCGACCGCCGGTCAGACGATGCCGCCGTTGGCGCGGACGACCTGGCCGTTGATCCAGTGCCCGGCGGGGGACACGAGGAACGCGACGGCCTCGGCGATGTCGGCCGGGGTGCCGAGCCGCTCCAGCGGCGGCTGCGCGGCCAGCCGCGCCACCGTCTCCTCGTCCTTGCCGTCGAGGAACAGATCGGTGGCGGTGGGACCGGGAGCGACGGCGTTCACGGTCACGTCCCGGCCGCGCAGCTCGCGGGCCAGGATGAGCGTCACCGCCTCCACCGCGCCCTTGCTCGCGCTGTAGGCGCCGTAACCGGGGAAGGCCAGGCCCACCACGGACGTGGAGAACGTGACGATCGCCCCACCCCGGCGCACCGTGCGGGCGGCCTGCTGGGCGACGACGAAGGTGCCGCGGATGTTGGTGCGGTGCAGCGCGTCCAGTTCGGTCAGGTCCAGGTCGGCGATGAGCGCGGTGTGGGCCCGGCCGGCGGCGTGGACGACGACGTCCACACCGCCGTACTCCGACGCGGCGGTGGCGAAGAGCGCCGCCACCGCCTGCTCGTCGGCGACGTCGGCGCGCACGGCGACCGCCCGGCCGCCGGAAGCGGTGACCTCTTTGACGGCGGCCTCGGCCAGGTCCTGGTTGCCGGCGTAGCCGACCACGACCGCGAAGCCGTCGGCGGCCAGCCGGTTCACGGTCCGGCGGCCGATGCCCCGGGAACCGCCGGTGACGACGGCGACGCGCGGACGGTCGGTGACGGGGTCGGATGTGGCATCGCTCACCACGGGATTCGAGGACGGCATGGGCAACTCCGGTGCGTAGAACGTGTGCGAGGGACCGCGGATCCGAAGCCGTCGGCTCGGCCCGCCGTGCACACCACAGTCGTCCCGTGCGGGACGGCCAGCCAGGGGTCTTCCCACCCTGGGGTTGTCATCCCCTGGCTCCGCCTCCGCGGCGCGCGTGATGATGGGGAGGTGAACCTTCCCGAACTCGCCGCGTTCCTGAGGTCCCGGCGCGACCGCGTGCGGCCCGCCGACGTCGGACTGCCCACCGGACCGCGCCGCCGGGTCCCCGGCCTGCGACGCGAGGAAGTCGCACAGCTGGCCGGTCTGTCGGCGGACTACTACACCGAGCTGGAACGCGGCGGCGGCGTCCAGCCCTCGGCGCAGGTGCTGGCCGCCCTGGCGCGGGCGCTGCGCCTCGGCGGCGACGAACGCGACCACCTGTTCCACCTCGCGGACCGGCCCGTCCCTTCGGCGGCCCACGGCCCGAACGCCCACGCACAGCCGGCCCTCCTCGGCCTGCTCGACCGGCTCACCACGACGCCCGCGCAGATCATCACCGACCTGCACGAGACCCTCGCCCAGAACGCGCTCGCGGCCGCGCTGGTCGGCCGAGCTCCCGCGCGTCGCGGTGGGGCGGGAAGCCTGGTCCACCGCTGGTTCACCGACCCCGCCTCCCGCACGCTCTATCCCGCAGAGGACCACCCGCAGCACTCACGGGCCTTCGTCGCCGACCTCCGGGCCGTCGCCGCCCGGCGCGGCCGCGATACCGAAGTCGCCGGGATGGTCGCCGATCTCCGGCGGCGCAGTGAGGAGTTCGCCGCCCTCTGGGACACGCATGACGTCGCCCTGCGACGGACCGACCACAAACGCATCGTCCACCCCACGCTGGGAGTCGTCGAAGTCGACTGCCACAACCTGTTCAGCGAGGACGGACGTCAGCGCCTGCTGTGGTTCAGCGCCCCACCCGGCACGGAAGCCGCCGCCCAGCTCGAACTGCTCTCGGTCATCGGCACCCAGGACATGTCCTCCGGCGAGAGCGCGTTCCGGTAGGAGACACACGCCTGGTGCGGTCTGTCGTCCTAGAGGCACCTAGAGGCACCTAGAGGCACCTAGAGGCGGACGACCTTGACGACGTCGAGTGAACGGTTCAGGAACTTGACGAGCTGCTCCAGCCTGACCTCGTCCGCCGTGTCCACCTGGATGGTGATCCTCCGCGACCCGTCGACGGGGGCGGCGACATCCATGGTGAGCACGTCGAACCGGCGATGGGCCAGGACGGCGGCGATCCGGGCGACCGCCAGGGGCACGGCGACGACATCGAGCCGCAGGACGGCACCGGCACGGTGCGCGCCCGACGTCACAACGTCGACGAGGGCAGGTCGTGTTGCTGCTTGTATCGCGGCTGACATGAGGGACACGGTTCCAAGGGCCTGATCCGTCCACAACAAAAGTGCGCACGGCGAGGCGGAGCACGCTCTTTCCGAGCAGTCGGTCCGGTTCGGGAGTGAGCGTTGAGGGAAGCGCCGCTTACACTTGCGGCATGTCGGCATCCGTACATCTCGACGCGATCGATCTGCAGATCCTGGAGTTGTTGCGAGCCGACGGGCGGCGCACCGTTCGCGACATCGCCCGCCAGGTGAAACTCTCGCCGGCGCCGGTCCGTCGGCGCATCGCACGTCTCGAGGAGTCGGGCGTCATCACCGGCTACACGATCACGACGGATCAGGCCAGGCTCGGTCAGGGCCTTCAGGCGGTCACCGAGCTGCGCTTCACGGGTGACACGGACATCCACGACATCGTGGAGTTCGCGTCGACCCTGCCGGAGGTCGACGAGGTGCTGACGCTCACCGGTGACGTGGACGCACTCGTCCGGCTGCATGTCGACAATGTTGATGACCTGCAGAAAGTGGTCAATCGTCTGCGGCGCAAGGGCGTCGGCGTGCTGCAGACCAAGACGCTGATCGTGATCGACTCCTGGCAACGCGGAACTCCCGTGCCCTGAGAGCGCACCACGGGCTGCCGGGGGACGAACGGCGCGGGCGCGCCCGCGCCGCCCGGCTGAGACCGGGCGGCGCGGGTGTCACAGCGGGAGTTCAGGACTCTTCGTCGTCCACGAGCGCGAGCAGCGGCACCCGCTCGTCCTCGGGGACGTAGCCCGCGTAGTAGTCGTAGAGACTGCGCCGCGATATGCGTGCTGCCGCCAGGCCGTCCCCTGCCCGGATCGCCTCGAGCACCTCCTGGTGGTGCCGGAGCGACTCCCGCATGAGCGCCGTGCTGTTGCCCGCATGGGCGACCTTGTCCGAGATCAGCGAGAGGACAGCGCCCCGGACCACCTGGTTGCAGACCTCGATGAGGGAGTTGCGGCTGGCCACGGCCACCGCCTCGTGGAAGGCGACGTCCGCCTTGCTGAACTCCTCGTACCCTGCCTCGATCGCCTCCGACATGTCGGCGATCGTCTGTTCCATGGAGGACAGCTGCTCCTCGGACCGCAGTCGAGCCGCCAGCAGGCTCGCCGACCCGTCGAGGATCATGCGGAACGAGATCAACTCGGCCATCGACATGTTGTCGAACTGGACGAGCCGGGTCATCTGCTTGGTCAGGCCGGCCGGCGAGAACGGCAGGACCTCCGGGCCGTTGCGGTCACCCGGGCGCGAGCGGACGAGGCCGTTGCTCTCCAGCACGCGCAGGGCCTCCCGCACGGTGGGCCGGCTCGCCCCGAACTGGATCACCAGCTCCCGCTCGCTCGGCAGCCGTTGACCGGGCTTCAGGTCGCCCCGCGCGATCGCCTGCTCGATCTGCTCGACGATGCGCTGGTAGAGCCGCACCGGCGAGACCTGCCGGAACTGTGCCCCCTCACTCACTGCTTCTTCCCTTCGAGCGTGGTCCATGTCGTCTTCTCCCCGGTGGGTGTCCCGGCGACGTTGTCCGGCCAGCGGGGAACTGCCTCGGAGGGGCGGCTCCGTTCGTACCACGCCGCCGCCCTCAGGACGCCGGGATCGTCGAAGCGGCGGCCCGCGATCTGCACCCCGATGGGCCGGCGGTCGGCCGTAAAGCCGCAGTTGACGGTGGCCGCGGGTTGCCCCGACATGTTGTACGGCGCGGTGAAGCCGATGTGGGACATGGTCTTCCCGTCCCCTTCGAACGGCATCGGCTGTTCAGCGGGAAACGCCGCCACCGGAGCCACCGGCGAGAGCACCAGATCGTACGGGATCGTCGCGGCCACGGTCTGCGCCTGGATGCGCATGATCTGCTGGTAGCACTGGAGGACCTTCGTGCCCGGCACGTCCGCGCCCCCCTGACACCACTGGATGATGTGAGGGTGGACGCGCAGCCGGGCCTCGGGTGCCAGTTCGCGGAAGTCGTTCCAGGAGCGCACGCGCCAGAACAGGTCCAGGTCGTCCAGGAGATCCTGGCTCAGGAACGGCTCGACCGGCTCCACGACGGCTCCCGCCGCCTCGAACAGTGCGGCGGCACGGTTCACCGCGGCGAGGATCTCGGCATCGCAACCCTCCCCGCAGCCTGCGTCCAGGTGCACCCCCACGCGCAGTCCGCGTACGTCGGCGGCCGGCGCCGACCAGTCGATGTCCTGTGGCGGCAGGCTCGACCAGTCCCGGGGATCCGGTCGGCTCAGGACACGCATGAACAGGGCCGCGTCCGCCACGGTGCGCGTCATGGGGCCGGCGGCGCGCCCCAGGTACGGCGTGTCCAGCGGGATCCTCCCGTAGCTGGGCTTGAGCGTGGCGAGGCCCAGCCAGGTGCCCGGCAGCCGGATCGATCCCCCGATGTCGGTGCCGACGTGGAGCGGACCGTATCCCCCGGCGGCCGCGGCCCCCGCACCGGAGCTGGAACCGCCCGTGGTCCAGGCGGCGTTCCAGGGGCTGCGCGAGATGCCGTGCCGACTGGAGACCCCCGAGGAGAGCATGCCCCAGTCCGGCATCACGGTCGACCCGAGTATCACCCCACCGGATTCGGCGACCCGCGCGGTGATGGGCGCGTCCGCCTCGGGGACGACCGGCTCGACCCCCGCGTTGCCCGAGGGCATGGGGACGCCTCTGCGGGCGATGTTCTCCTTCAGCGTCACGGGGACGCCGTCGATGGGCCCGAGCGGTTCCCCCGCAGCCCATCGGGCCTCGCTGGCCAGAGCCGCCTTGCGGGACTCGTCCGGATCCCGCACCCAGAACGCGTTGAGCACGCTCTCGCGTGCCTCGATCACCGACTGGACGGCGTCGTGGACCTGGACCGGCGACAACGTGCGATCAGCGAATTCGGCCACCATCTCGACGGCCGGCATCGCTGCCAGCCCCTGTTCCGTGAGCACCCGCACTCTCCTTCGCTCGCGTTCCCTGGGGGCATTCGCGCCCTTGACAAGTACAAGCTGAGTCGTCACGGTACCTGGCAAGCGAGTTTACTGGTCAGGCCAGTCACAACGGAAGGTGACTCCATGACGCGGGACAGCAAGGTCGTCAGGCTCGCTGTCATACCGGGCGACGGCATCGGCCCTGAGGTCGTCGGAGCGACCGTGCCCGTGTTACGGACCGCGCTGGAGGCCGAGGGCCACCGGCTCGACCTGACCTCGTTCGACTGGGGAGGCCGGCGGTTCCTCCAGCAGGGCGCGGCGATGCCGGCCGACGCGGCCGACCTCGTCAAGAAGTCGGACGCGGTGTTGTTCGGTGCCGTCGGGCGCCCCGATGTACCGGAGCACGAACTGGTCTGGGGCCTGATCATCGGCCTGCGGCAGCGACTCGACCTCGCCGTCAACCTCCGCCCGGTGCGCGCGTTCCCCGGAGTTCCCACCAAGGTGCGCGACACCGACGGCGTGGACCTGGTGATCGTGCGCGAGAACACCGAGGGGGAGTACGTGGGCGCCGGCGGGGTGACGCACGCCGGCAGCGGACACGATCTCGGCATCGAGGTCGCCGTGCACTCCCGTCGCGTCATCGAGCGGGCGGCGCACCATGCCTTCGGTCTGGCCGGCCGGCGGTCGGGGCATCTGTGCCTGGTGACCAAGTCCAACGCGATGCGATACGGCTATCCACTGTGGGACCGGGTGGTGCGCGAGGTCGGCGAGCACTACCCGGAGGTCCGGCTGGAAACCGTGCTGGTCGACGCCATGGCCGCCCGCATGATCCAGGCTCCGCGCTCCCTCGACGTCCTGCTCACGAGCAATCTGTTCGGCGACATCCTGTCCGACCTCGCCGCGGTGCTCGCCGGCGGTATGGGCATGGCGCCCAGCGCCAACGTTCTTCCGGGCGCCGACGTGCCGGGAATCTACGAACCCGTCCACGGCTCCGCGCCCGACATCGCCGGGAAGGGCGTGGCGAATCCGGTGGCGTGCATGCTCTCGGGTGCCCTGCTGCTCGACGACCTCGGACACGCCGGCGCGGCCCGCCGTGTCCGCGACGCGGTGGCGGGCGCCTTGCGCGATGCCCGGCACCACACGGCCGACCTCGGGGGCAACGCGACCACCGCGGACGTGACATCCGCCGTCCTGCACACGATGGAGAGCCAGGGGCAGAACACATGAGACACACAAGGCGGCTGACGCGGCACATCAGGGCGGTCGCGGCCACGCTCGCATGCCTGCTGCTGGCAGCCTGTTCGGCCGGGTCCCTGGCGACGGGCAGTGCCGGGAATTCCGGCAACACCCTGACGATCGGCCTCAGCGCCGAGCCGGCCAACCTCGACTTCACCAAGACAGAGGGTGCCGCCATCCCGCAGGCACTGCTCTACAACGTCTACGAGAACCTGGTGAAGCTGGACCAGTCCGCGAGGATACGGCCCTCCCTGGCCAGGTCGTGGAGCCTGTCCAAGGACCGCAGGACGTACACGTTCCAGCTGGTGAAGGGCGCCAGGTTCAGCAACGGCGCGCCGTTCACGGCCGCGGACGCCAAGTTCTCCATCGAACGCGTCACGTCCGACTGGACGCTGGTGCAGAAGTCCCAGATGGACGTCGTCGACAAGGTGCGGGCCGTGTCGCCCACCGAACTCGAGGTCACCCTGAAAAGGCCGAGCAACGACTGGCTGTACCGGATGACCACCCGCGTCGGCGCGATGTTCAGCCGGACCGGCGTGAGCAAGCTGGCCACCGAGCCGGTGGGCACCGGCCCGTACGTGGTGAAGAGGTTCAACCGCGGCGACTCGATCACGCTGGCCCGCCGCGACGGCTACTGGGGGCGTGAACCGCACTTCGCGTCGGTGGTCCTCAAGTACTTCAAGGATCCGACGGCCATGAACAACGCGCTGCTCACGGGCACGATCGACGTGATCGGCACGATGCAGACCCCGGATGCCCTGTACCGGTTCGAGAACAACCCGAAGTACAAGGTCATCGAGGGCACGACCAACGGCGAGGTGGTCCTCTCCCTGAACAACGGCTCGGGACCGCTGCGCAATCCCAAGGCCCGCCAGGCAGTTCGCTACGCCATCGACCACAAGGCCCTGGTGGACACCTGCTGGGGAGGCCGCGGCAAGCTCATCGGCAGCATGGTCCCTCCGACCGACCCGTGGTACCAGGACCTCACGAACATGTATCCGTACGACCGCGACAGGGCCAGGAAGCTCCTCAAGGAGTCCGGCCAGGCCGGCCGTACGCTGCGCCTGCGGCTTCCGACGCTGCCGTATGCCACCGCGTGCGGCACCGTGGTCAAGAGCCAGCTGGAACAGGCCGGTTTCAAGGTCAGGCTCGACCAGCTGGAGTTCCCCGCCGCCTGGCTGACCACCGTGTTCAAGAACGCCGACTACGACATGTCCATCATCGCCCATGTGGAACCCCGCGACATGCAGGCGGTGTTCGGCAACAAGACCTCCTACATCCGCTACGACAGCCCCGAGTTCCGCGCGTTGCTGCAGAAGGCGGACCAGGGCACCCAGGAGGAGCAGGTGACCTCCCTGCGAGCGGCTGCCCGGCTGCTGTCCAAGGACGCCGCGGCCGACTGGCTGTTCCTGCTGCCGAACCTGATGGTGGCGGACGAGGACATCACCGGCCTGCCCGTGAACAACGTCTCCGAGTCACTGGATCTCACCGGCCTGGGCCGGTCATGAAAGGCGGCGTCAACCCATGATCGTCCGTCTGGTACAGCGGATCGCGACCCTCCTGGTGAGCCTCGTCGTGAGTTCCGTGCTGGTGTTCGCCTTCATGGCGGTGCTGCCGGGGGACCCGGCCCGCGTCGTCCTCGGGACGAGCGCGTCGGACACCGCGGTGGCACAACTGCGCGGGGAGTTCGGGCTCGACCGGCCGCTCGTGGACCAGTATCTCGGCTGGGTCCACGGACTGCTGACCTTCGATCCCGGGAACTCCTACATCTCCCACACGCCGATCGGCCCGCAGATCACCGACCGTCTCCAGGTCACCCTGTGGCTCGTCGGCACCGGGATGGTGGTCGCCTGCATCCTGGCGATCCCTCTCGGCATCCTCATGGCCGTGCGGCACCGCAAGCCGTCCGGGCTCGTCCTCTCGGCCCTGTCCCAAGTCGGCGTGGCGGTCCCGGCCTTCCTCGCGGGCATCCTCATGATCACCGTGTTCGCGGTGCAGTTCGGATGGCTGCCGGCCAACGGCTGGACACCTCCGGTGGAGGACCCGGTCCTGTTCCTCAAGCAGTTGGTGCTGCCCGCACTGTCCCTCGGACTGGTACAAGGGGCCGTGCTCACCCGCTATGTGCGCAGCGCCGTGCTCGACGTCCTGAGGGAGGACTACCTGCGCACCGCCCGCGCCAAGGGCCTCCGCCCGACGCGGGCGCTGCTGCGGCACGGCCTGCGGAACGCGGCGGTGCCCGTGGTCACCGTCCTGGCCTTGCAGCTCGCCACGCTGCTGGTGGGCTCCGTCGTCATCGAACGGGTCTTCGTCATTCCCGGGCTCGGGAGCCTGCTGCTGGACAGCGTCTCCAACCGGGACCTCGTCGTGGTACAGGACGTGGTCATGATCATCGCCATGGCGGTGCTGCTCGTGAACTTCCTGGTGGACATCGTCTATCTGCTGATCGACCCGCGGCTGAGGGTGGGTGCGTCATGAGTGCTCTGGACAATGCGCCGGACACGGAAGCCGCTGTCGCGTCGGCGGTGTCCGAGGGCCGTCGTCGGCGCCGCCCGGTGCCGGGAAGCCTCCTGGTGGGCGGTCTCATCGTCACGGTCGTGTTCGGCATGGCCCTGCTGTCCTTCGTGTGGACCCCGCACGACCCGACCCTGGTGGACGCCTCGGTGCGGCTGCAGAAGCCGTCGCCGGAGTACTGGTTCGGCACGGACAAGTTCGGCCGCGACGTGTTCAGCCAGATCCTGATGGGCTCGCGCACCACGCTGTTCGTCGGCTTCGTGGCGGTGGGGGTCGCCGCCCTGATCGGGGTGCCCCTCGGCATCGTCGCCGGAATGGCGCCCAGCGGGCTGGGGGAGCTGTTGATGCGCGGCAACGACCTCGTGCTCGCCTTCCCGGCGCTCCTGTTGACCATCATGTTCTCCGCCGTGTACGGCGCCGGCACGCTGGTCGCGATGGTCGCCATCGGTATCGCGTCCATCCCCCATTTCGCCCGGCTGATCCGCGGCGGCACGCTGCAGGTCATGGGGACCGAGTACGTCCTCGCCGCGCGCGCGGCGGGCCGCGGGCGGTTCTCGATCGCGCTTCGGCACGTCCTGCCCAACGTCAGCAGTCTCGTCATCGTGCAGGCGTCGGTCGGTTTCGCGATCGCCGTACTCGCCGAAGCCGCGCTGTCCTTCCTGGGCTTCGGAACCCCGCCCCCCACACCGTCCTGGGGCCGGATGCTGCAGGAGAGCCAGGAGATGCTGTCCATCGCCCCCCGGCTCGCGGTGTTCCCCGGCATGGCGATCGCGGTGGTGGTGCTCGGTTTCAACCTGCTCGGTGACGGCCTGCGCGACCGTTTCGACCCCAAGTTGGAGGACCACCGATGACCCGGGCACCTGACATGGCAGCGGCCCCCGGGCCGGGCTCACCCGGCGCCACAGGCTCGCCCGGCGACGTGCTGGCCGTGCGGAACCTCGACGTCGCGGTGGGTGGCCAACGGCTCGTCGAAGACGTCGACTTCACCATCCGGGCAGGCGAACGGGTCGGCCTCATCGGTGAGTCGGGGTCGGGCAAGTCGCTGACCGCGCTGAGCATCATGGGTCTGCTCCCCGAGGGGCTCCGGACCACGGGATCGGTGCGGCTCGCCGGAGTCGACCACGACCTGGTGGGTGCCGACGAGGCGCGGATGTCCCGGGTGCTGGGCAAGGAGATCGCCATGGTCTTCCAGGAGCCCATGACCGCCCTGAACCCCACGATGAGGGTCGGGCCGCAGATCGCCGAGGTCCTGCTGGTCCACCGGACCAGACCCGACCGCGCGTCCGCCGCCACCGCCGCCGTCGAACTGCTCGCCCAGGTGGGGCTGCCCGATCCCGCGGCCGCGGCGCGCGCCTACCCGCATCAGTTGTCCGGAGGCCAGCGGCAGCGGGTGGTGCTGGCCATCGCCCTCGCGAACGACCCGGCGCTCCTGGTCTGCGACGAACCCACCACCGCGCTCGACGTCACGGTGCAGGCACGGGTGCTCGACCTGATCGTGCGGGGAGTGAGGGACCGCCGGTCGGCCATGCTCTTCATCACCCACGACCTGGCCGTGGTGGCCACCGTCTGCGAGCGGGTCATGGTCATGTACGGCGGGCGGGTGGTCGAGTCCGGCCCGGTCCAGGAGGTGTTCACGCGCCCGCGGCACCGCTACACCCAGGGCCTGATCGGCGCCTCGGACCTGACCGTGGTCGACGAACGGGGCCGGCTGGCCACGATCGGTGGGTCGGTTCCGCCGGCGGGCCGGTTCCCCGCCGGGTGCGTCTTCAGAAACAGGTGCGCCGAGGCGACCGACGTGTGCGCCACCAGGCCGGAATGGGTCCCGACCGGGCCCGACTCCGGCTACGCCTGCTTCCACCCGGTGCCCGAGAGCGGCGCACAAGAGACCGGCGCACACGGGACCGGCGCACCCATGGACAAGGAGTCCGCCCGTGGCTGAGCAGCAGACCAGCGCCACCCTCGACCCCGGTTCGCAGACCGGCCCCGTGGACGCCGTCAGCGTCCGCGACGTCACACGCGACTACCGCCGACCTCGTACCTCACTGCGCCACCCCAGCCCGCCGGTGCACGCCCTGCGCGGCGTCAGCATCACCGTCCCCCAGGGCCAACGGTTCGGCATCGTGGGGGAGTCGGGGTGCGGCAAGTCCACCCTCCTGCGGATCCTGGCCGGGCTCGACCGCCCCACCAGCGGCAGTATCGCGATCGACGGGCGGGACATCACCGGGCTGAAGGAGAGACGGCTCCGGTTCGTCCGCGAGCGACTCCAACTCGTGTTCCAGGACCCGATGAGTTCCCTGGACCCGCGCATGCGTGTCGGCGACATCGTGGCCGAGCCGCTCGTCGCGCAGGGGCACCCGAACCGCAAGGAGCGGGTCGCCGAGCTGCTGGAGTCCGTCGGCCTGCCCGCCGAGGCGGCGCAGAGGTATCCGCACCAGTTCTCCGGCGGCCAGCGGCAGCGCATCTCGATCGCACGTGCTCTCGCCCCCCGCCCGAAGATCATCGTGGCCGACGAGCCGGTGAGCGCCCTGGACGTGTCCGTACGGGCTCAAGTCCTCAACCTCATCGCCGACCTCGTCGACGAGTTGTCCCTCACGCTGGTCTTCGTCTCCCACGACCTGTCCGTGGTCCGCCACGTGTGCGACCGCGTCGCGGTCATGCACGACGGACAGATCGTGGAGACCGGGTCCACGGAGCAGGTGTACGAGGAACCACAACATCCCTACACACGCAGGCTCATCGCCGCCGCTCCGACTCTGGCCAAGGCACTGTCCGGAGTAACGGCGGCCGACCTCAACCGGGAGTACCGACCTTGACCACCCATGTCGAACCCGCAGGCGGCGACAGCCCCGTGGGGAAGGAGTTTCCCGAAGGTCTTCCCATCGGCGACACCTGGGTGGAGGCACCCGCAGCCGAGGACGTCCGTTTCCCCTACGACGGAACGCTCGTCGCGCGGGCGCCGGTCGGGGACACCACCCTCGCCCGCCACGCCGTGGACGCGGCCCTCGCCGTCCGCGAGCAAGTCGGCCGGCTCCCCTCGCACACCCGCAGGGCGGCGCTCCTCGCGACGCACGAGGCGATCGCCTCCCGACGCGTGGACTTCGAGCGCCTGTTGGTCCTGGAGACCGGCAAGCCGCTGGTCGACTGCCGTGTCGAGGTGGACCGCACCCTGCTGACCCTGCTGACGGCGGCCGAGGAAGTGGCCCGGCTGCACGGGGAGACGGTGCCGCTGGACCTGCTGCCCTCGGGCGAGGGGCTGCTCGGCTTCTGGACCCGCAAACCGATCGGTGTGGTGGTGGGCATCGCGGGCTTCAACTACCCGTTGCTGCTCGCCGCCCACAAGATCGCGCCGTCGCTGGCCGCCGGCTGCCCGGTCATCGCCAAGCCCGCCCCCCAGACGCCGCTGGCCACCCTGTGGCTGGTGCACCTCCTGCGCGAGGCCCTGCGCGGCGCCGGCGCCCCGGCGGCCGCGGTGCAACTGGTGACCGGGGGCCCCGAGGTGGGCGTCGCGCTGACCACCGACCGCCGGATCGGGGCGGTGTCCTTCACCGGTTCCGCCGCCGTGGGCCACCGGATCGCCCGGGACGCCGCCCCCACCAAGGTGCTGCTCGAACTCGGCTCCAACGCCGCCCTGGTGGTGGCCGCCGACGCCGACCTCGACGCCGCCGCCGACGCGGTCGTACGCGGCGGGTACTACGCGTCGGGCCAGGCGTGCATCAGCGTGCAGCGCGTCATCGTGGTGGACGCCGTGCGCGAGGAGTTCGTGGCCCGCCTGACGGAGCGCGTGGCCCAGGTGGTCGTGGGCGATCCCCGCGATCCGGCGACGAGAGTCTCGGCACTCATCGACAAGCGGTCGACCGAGCGGGTGTGCGCGTGGCTGGAACAGGCGGTGGCCGCGGGGGCGTCGCTGGCGGCCGGAGGCGGGGTCACCGACGGGGTGATCGAACCCGCGGTGCTGCTCGACGCGGACCGCGCCCTCCCCGTCTGGGACGAGGAGGTCTTCGGCCCCGTGGTCGCGGTACGGTCCGTCCCCGATCTGGACACGGCCTTCGACGTGGTCAACGACTCGCGCTACGGACTGCACGCGAGCGTCTACACGAGCGCCCTTGACACGGCGTTCGCCGCCCTCGACCGCCTGGAGGTGGGCGGAGTGGTCGTCAACGAGGTTCCCGGCTTCCGTTCCGACGTCATGCCGTACGGCGGCGTGAAGGACTCCGGGGCCGGACGGGAGGGGCCGAGGTTCGCCATCGAAGAGCTCACCGTCACCCGTATGGCAGTGATCCGCCCGACGACAACGAAGCCGTGAGGACCATGCAAGCAAAGGACCGCAGCGATGCGGTGGACGCGTACTCCCGCCTGTTCAGGCTCGACGGCCGCAGGGCTGTCGTGGTGGGCGCGGGCAGCGGAATCGGCCGTGAGAGCGCCCTGGCCCTCGCCGCGCACGGCGCCACGGTGGTGTGCGCCGACCGTGACCTGACGGCGGCCGAGGAGTCGGCGTCGATGGGGCCGGGCCTTTCGGCGTACGCCCTCGACGTGCTCGACGGCGAGGCGGTCGCACGTGCGGCCGAGGAGCTCGGACCCGTCGACGTACTCGTCTTCACCGCCGCCACGAACGTGCGCAAGAGCCTGCTCGACTACACGGCGGAGGAGTTCGACCGCGTCGTGGCACTCAATCTGCGTGCGTCCTTCGACCTGGTGCGGGCGTTCGGCCGTGGCATGGCCGAACGTGGCAGGGGAAGCATCATCGGCTTCAGCTCGATCCGCGCCGTGGCCGTCGAGCCGGGACAGGGGGTGTACGCGGCAACGAAGGCCGGTCTCGTCCAGTTGCTGCGGACCGCGGCGGCCGAGCTGGGCCCGTCGGGCGTGCGGGTGAACGCCGTCGCCCCGGGCGTCGTGGACACACCGCTGACCGCGCAGATCAGGGCGGTGCCGGAATGGTCGGAGGCCTACGCGACCAAGAGCGCCCTGGGCCGCTGGTCCCGGGCCGACGAACTGGCCGGGGCCGTCGTGTACCTCGCCTCCGACGCGTCGTCCTTCGTCACGGGGAGCCAGCTCTTCGTGGACGGAGGCTGGACGGCGATCGACGGGCGCTTTACGCCGCCCAGCTGACCGGACGTCGGGCGGACCTTGCCCACCGATCCGGGGGTGGTCCACCCGGGCTCCGCGTTGCCTCCCGGTCCCGAGAACTCACGGGCGGCTGTACGCAGCGCGACCCCGGCCGGCAAACCCATGACGCAACGGCATTGCCGCTTGGGCCGCGGCGCCGACGGCCGGAACGGCGGGCTCCCATGGAGCCTCGCCGGGGACGTCGGCGCCCACGCTCTGGTGGCAGCGGTTCTGTACGGCATCCCCGCACTCCGCCGTGACCACGGCTGGGCTGGGACGTCCCCCACGAGCTCAGCGGTTCTCGCCGCCCCTGTCCGGCAACGTGCCGGTGCGGGCCACGTCGGCGTACCACCGCGCGCTGGCCTTGGGGATGCGCTTGCCGGTCGGGTAGTCGACGTAGACGGCGCCGAAGCGCTTGCTGTAGCCGTATCCCCACTCGAAGTTGTCCAGCAGAGACCACAGGAAGTAGCCCCGTACGTCGACGCCTGCCACGATCGCCCGCTGCACGGCCGACAAATGGCCGTGCAGGTAGGCGATGCGATCAGGGTCGGCCACCTCGCCCTCCGGGTTGACGTAGTCGTCGAACGCGGCCCCGTTCTCGGTGATCATCAGTGGCATCGCGGGGAAGTCCGCCTTGAGTCGCATCAGCAGGTCGTACAGACCGCTCGGGTCGACCGCCCAGCCCATCGCCGTGGTACTGCCCGGAGGACGGTGGAAGGCGACCTGGTCGGCGCCCGGCCAGGGACTGTGCTCGCTCTTCCCGTGGCCGTCGGAGCCGTGGGCGCCCTCGCCGGTGGCGGCGGAAACGAGTGAGGGTGTGTAGTAGTTGACGCCCAGGAAGTCCAGCGGCTGGTGGATCGTGGCCGTGTCGCCGTCCCGTACGAAGGACCAGTCGGTCAGGCCGGCCGTGTCCTGGAGGAGATCCTGCGGGTACTCGCCCTCCAGCAGGGGACCGGTGAAGACCCGGTTGGCGAGCGCGTCGATCCTTCGGGCCGCGTCGAGGTCCTCGGCGGCCTCGGTCAGCGCACGGACGTGGTGGATGTTGAGCGTGATGGACGTCCCCGCGCGGGAGGGCAGTTCCGCGCGCAGCGCCTGAACGGCCTTGCCGTGGGCGAGGTTGAGGTGGTGCGCCGCGCGCAGGGCCGCGACCGGGTCGGTGCGCCCGGGCGCGTGGACACCGGAGCCGTATCCGAGGAAGGCGCTGCACCAGGGCTCGTTGAGGGTGGTCCAGGTCCTCACCCGGTCCCCCAGCGCACGGGCCGCCAGGGCCGCGTAGTCGGCGAACCGGTCGGCGGTGGCGCGCTCCGGCCACCCGCCCGCGTCCTCCAGCTCCTGCGGCAGGTCCCAGTGGTAGAGCGTGACGACCGGCTCGATGCCCTTCTCCAGCAGCGCGTCGGTCAGGGCACGGTAGAAATCGAGTCCTTTCTCGACGGCCGGGCCCCGTCCGGTCGGCTGCACACGCGGCCACGACAGGGAGAACCGGTAGGCGTTCACGCCGAGGTCGGCCATGATCGCGACGTCCTCGCGCCAGCGGTGGTAGTGGTCGGTGGCGACGTCACCGGTGTCGCCGTTGCGCACCCTGCCGGGCGTGTGCGAGTAGGTGTCCCAGATCGAGGGGGTGCGTCCGTCCACGGAGGCGGCACCCTCGATCTGGTACGCGGCGGTCGCCGTGCCCCAGGTGAATCCCTGCGGGAACCTGATGCCGGTGGTCTTCTCCGGGGCGGGCGCGACACGTCGGGTTGCGGTGGTCACGTGGGTCCTTCCAGATGTACTGCGGGCCGGATGTGCTGCGGGGCGGGAGCGGCGAAGTGTGGTGGCGGGCGTCGACGGGGCGCGGCAACGGGGGTGGGCGCGGCGCTCATCCCTTGACCGCTCCCTGCATGATCCCGCCGACGATCTGACGGCCGAAGACGATGAACATGACGAGCAGGGGCAGTGTGCCGAGCAGGGCGCCGGCCATGATCAGTGACTGGTCGCGCACGTATCCCGCGCTCAGCTGGGTGAGCGCCACGGGGACCGTTGGGTTGGTCATGTCGAGCACGATGAACGGCCAGAAGAAGTCGTTCCAGGCGTGCACGAACGTGATCATGAACAGTACGGCCATGGGAGGCCGGGCGATCGGCAGCACGATGCTCCAGAAGATGCGCAGGGAGTGCGCACCGTCCACCCGCCCGGCCTCGACGAGTTCGTCGGGGAGCGCCTCGGTCAGGTACTGCCGCATGAAGAACACGCCGACGGCGCTGACAAGCGTGGGGAAGATGACGGCGGGCAGCTTCTGGCCCCAGCCCAGCTCGGTCATCATCATGAACAGCGGTACGACGCCGAGTTGGGGCGGCACCATCATCGTGCCGATGACGAGCATCAGCAGGATGTTGCGGCCCTTGAAGCGGAGTTTGGCGAACGCGAAGCCGGCGAGGGTGGCGAACAGCACCGTGGACAGGGCGATCACGCCTGCCACGATCAGGCTGTTGAGCATGGCCTTGCCCAGGGCGGCGTCCTGCCAGGCATTGCCGAGGTTCTCCAGGAGGTGGGGTCCCGGCAGGAACGGCGGCGGTGTCTGGGTGACGCGGGTGTTGTCGGTCGACGCCGCCACCATCGTCCAGTACAGCGGGAAGAGTGAGAACAGCGCCGCGATCCCCAACAGGATGTAGGCGACGGGACCCGCGTGGTGCTGACGCCCCGCACCCGGGTGGCGGAACAGTCGTCGGTTCCTTCCACCGGGCGCGGTGCTCTTCGGTGCTTTCCCTGCGGTCTTGGGGCGTGCGTCCGCCGTCCGGACCGGGATGCTGTCTGTGCTCATGGATATCTCCCGGTCAGGCCTTGCGCGCCGCGACGCGCTTGACGACTCGTTGGACGACGAACACGACAATGAGCAGCAGGAACATCGCCCAGGCGACGGTGGCGGCCCGGCCCATCTGGTAGTTCTTCCAGCCCTCCTCGTACAGCAGCAGTCCCAGCGTCTGGTACTGGTTGTCGGCTCCCCCGGTGATGCCGTTCGGGCCCTGGCCGAAGATCAGGGGCTCACCGAAGAGCTGTGTGGCGCCGATCGTGGACAGGACGATGGTGAACACGATGGTGGAACGGATGCCGGGGACGGTGACCTTCAGGAACTGCTGCCACCGCGAGGCGCCGTCGATGGCCGCGGCTTCGTAGCGGTCACGCGGAATCGCCTGCATCGCGGCGAGGTAGAGCAGGGCGTTGTAGCCGGTCCAGCGCCAGATGACGATCGTGGAAATGGCCGCCTGTGCGGCCCACTTGTTGTTCTCCCAGTCGATGTTGTCGACACCGGCCAGGCTCAACATCCAGTTGATCACGCCGAAATCGCGCTCGAAGAGCATCGTGAACACGAGGGCCGCGGCACCCACCGACGTGGCGTACGGCGTCAGGGCGGCGACGCGGAAGAACGTCGAGCCGCGCAGCCGGTAGTTGAGCAGATGAGCCAGCCCGAGCGCCATCAGCAGCTGCGGCACGGTCGACAGGACGCCGATGGTGATGGTGTTGAGCAGCGCGTTCCAGAAGCGTTCGTCGTCCCACAGGGCCGTGTAGTTGTCGAAGCCGACCCACTCCATGAGGTTCAGGGTCGACAGTTCGACGCGGTGCAGGGAGATCCACGAGGTGTAGATGAGCGGGTAGAAGCTGAAGGCGGCGAAGACGACGAAGAACGGGGCGACGAAGGCGTACGGGGCGCCCCGGACGTCGAGGCGGTGCAGCAGCGTACTGCGCCGCCGCCGGTCCCCGCCGGTCCCGGCCGGCGGGACGGTGCCGGGCGCACCGTCTGAGGGTGTCGAGGTGGAGATGGCCACCGGAAGGCGTCCTTCCTGGAAGGTGAGAGGCGGGCAGGGGCCCGGCGGCCCACACGGGCCGTGCGTGGGGCGCCGGGCGGCTGCGGAGACGGGCGACGGGATCCGAGGTCAGCCGACGACCTTCTCGATGCGCTTGTCAGTGGTCTTCCATGCCTCGTTCGGGCTCTTGTTCTGCGCCTCGATCAAAGTCAGCCCCTGCGAGAAAACGTCCTTGATGGTGCCGTCCTTGCGGCCGAGCACCTGCTCGTCGGGTATCTCCTGGGCCGCGGCGCCGAAGATCTTCCCGATGGGCGCGCCGCTGAAGTAGTCCGACTTGGCGTCGACCACTTCGGGCATCTCCAACGCGGTCTTCGACGAGGGGAAGTTGCCGATCTCCTTGAACAGGTAGGCCTGCTGCTCGGGGGCGGTGAGCCAGGCGACGAGATCCTGCGCCTCCTTCTTGACGGGACTCGCCTCCATCACTCCGAGGAACGATCCGCCCCAGTTGGCACCCTTGGGCGCCTTGGCGACGTCCCACTTGCCCTTGTTCTTCGGGCCCGCCTTCTCGCTGATGTGCGCGAGCATCCACGCCGGGCAGACGGTGCTGGCGAAGGTGCTGTTGGCCAGGCCGGGGTCCCAACCGGGCTGGAACTGGCGGAGCTTCGCGGTCAGATCGGAGGTGGCCGCCTCGGAGGCCAGCTTCCACGCCTCCTTCACGACGGGGTTGGTGGCGTAGATCAGCTCTCCCTTTTTGTCGTAGAACTGCTGGGAGTTGCCGTAGATCATGGCGTTGAACAGCCCGCTGGAGCTGTCCATGAAGGCGACCTTGTCGTCCTTCGACTTCTGCTTGAACCGCTTGCCCGCGTCAACGTACTTCGACCAGTCGCCTTCCCACAGCTTGGCGACCTCCTCGCGGTCGGTGGGCAGGCCGGCCTGCTCGAAGAGGTCCTTGCGGTAGCAGACCGCCATCGGGCCGATGTCGGTGCCGAGGCCGATGACCTTCTTGTCCGAGGCGGTGACCTGGCTCTGCTTCCACGGAAGGAAGTGGTCCGCCCCGGCCACACCGGCCAGATCGACGAACTTGTCCTTCTGGGTGTCGGACAGTTCCTTGGCCCGACCAATCTCTATGCCCTGGATGTCCTTCAGCCCGCTGCCGGCGGCCAAGTGGGTCTGCAGGGCGGTGTAGTAGGTCTGCTCGTCACCCGCGACGTCCGCCTTGATGACGACGTCCGGGTGCTCCTTCATGTACTTGTCGAGCAGACCGGTCTCCTTGAAGCCCATGACGCCGAACAGGCCCATGGTGATGGTGACCTTGCCGTCCTTCTTCCCCCCGCCCGTCCCTCCTCCGTCGCTGCCCCCACACCCCACGACCAGTCCGAGGGCCGACACAGCCGACACGGCGGCCACAGCTCTCGTACGCAACTTCCTTCGGAACTTGTCCATTTCGTCCTCCTAGCGGCGGCGCTGACGCACCGGAGTTCGAGTCCTGCGGTCCGCTCCGCAGGCAAGATTTGTCCGGTGGGCACGTTCCCAAACAGGGGTGGGAACGTGCCCACCCGGAAGCCCGAAGCTTGGCCGCCCCGAAAGGCAACTGTCAATAAGTTGAACCCACTTCATCGCCGAAAGGTGTCGTGCCGCTCCGCTCGGAGCCCATGGGCGCCCTCCGTGGGTCTGGCACAATGCGCAGGTGAAAGCCGTCGGGCAGCGGGCAAGCGAGGGAGGCGTCATGGGGGGCAGGCAACGCCCGACCATCAAGACCGTGGCCGCGCGCGCCGGCGTCGGACGCACCACGGTTTCACGAGTCATCAACGGCTCTGAGCTCGTCAGCGAGCAGGCCAGGGCCGCCGTGCTCGCCGCCATCGCCGAGCTGAACTACGTACCGAACTCGGTTGCCCGGGGGCTGGTGACGAGCAGGACGAACGCCGTGGCCCTGGTGATCCCCGAATCGGAGAGCAGACTGGGCTCCGAGCCCTATTTCTCGGCCGTCATCCGCGGGGTCAGCACCGCCCTCGCGGAGACCCGGACACAGCTCCAACTGGTGCTCGTACGCGACCAGGCCGAGCGTGACCAGCTCACCGAGTCGGTGGCGGAGCGGCGCGTCGACGGAGTGCTCCTGGTCTCCGTGCACGAGCACGACGTGCTGCCGGGGCTGCTGGAGGACATGGGGCTGCCCACGGTGCTCGCCGGCCGCCGTTCCCCCGCCGAGTCGCTCAGCCACGTACATTCCGACAACGCGGGCGGAGCCGCGACAGCCGTCAGCCACCTGCTCGCACGAGGGCGGCGGACCGTCACCACGATCAGCGGTCCCCTCGACATGGACGTGTCACGCAGTCGGCTCCAGGGCTGGCGGGAGGCCCTCGAGAAGGCAGGCCACGAGGCCACCGATCGACTCGTGGCCTCGGCCGACTTCACCGAGGAGGGCGGCGCGGCCGCCATGCGTTCACTCCTTGAACAAGTTCCCGGTCTCGACGCCGTGTTCGTCGCCTCGGACGTCATGGCGGCGGGGGCGTTGGCGGAGTTGCGCAGACAGAAGCGCAGCGTCCCGGACGACGTGGCGGTGGTCGGATTCGACGACTCCATCATCGCCCGGCACAGCAACCCGCCCCTCACCAGCGTGCGTCAGCCCGTCGAGGAGATCGGCAGCATGATCGCCCGCATCCTCCTCAAGGAGATCGGCAATCCCGAGGAGCCTCGTCAGCACGTCGTTCTTCCCACCGAACTCGTCGTACGCGAATCGTCATAGCCCCATGAGGGGTGCTCCCAGTTGGTGCCCCCCCCGCAAACCCGAGCGGGAGGCGCATGGGATGCGTGGGATTCCCGATCGTGGCCGCGCTGGAGACTGGCCGCACCCGTGGACAAGGGTGCTGGACGCGGTCCGCCTTCAGCCCGGCGCCGACGTCGCCGCGGTGACCACGGACCAGATCAGCGAGGTCGTCGAACGGCTCGTCTTCGCCGGCCAGTGGAAGCCTGGTGACCTGGACGTCCTGGTGACCTGGACGTCCTGGTGACCTGGACGTCCTGGTCGTGCTGGATGCCGGATGCGACGCCCCTCGTAGCGCTCACCTGCCGGCCGGCCTGCCCGTCGAGATCCTCGGACGGCTGTGGTCCGACCGCGTCATGCGCCGGCCGACACCTCCACGGGGCTATCCCCCAGGGGCGGCTGACCACCCAGAAGTGCCGGCAATCGCGGTGGAGCTGGGCCGCAGCCAGAAGGCGATCCCGTGCCGACCGCGGCAGACGGGACTGATGTGGGGTGGTGAGCATGGGCGAGTCAGTCGATTCGCTCGAAGGGTTCCGTGACGTCTTCGTCCGGCGCGACCCTGAAGACGACCTTCTCGAACCCTCCGGTGAACGGGAATTCGCCCTCATAGCTGGGGGAGGAGGGGGACAGGGTGTCCCGTCCGATGTCGAGACCCTGCCATCCCAGGAAGTGCGGGAGGACCCGCGGAACGGCCTCGCTGCCGACCGGCTTTCCCGACACGTACAGGTGCCCGATGCCCCGCATGTCACCTGTCTTGACGAATTCGAAGGTCAATTCCGCCGGGCCGGTGGGGAGTTCTTCCGCCGAGGCCACCGTGTACCGGGTGCCGAGGAAGTTGTACTCGTAGAACAGCCGGTTGTCCTTGATGTACAGGACGTATCCGCTGCTGATGTTGCCCAGGGAGACCAGGACACCCTCGTCCGAGGCGATGGCCCGGTCGACGAACGCGGTGATGCTGTGCCCGCGGTTCATCACCGGTGGCACCGCCGCTCCGGGCAGATGGGCCATGCCGGGGTAGTAGGTAAAGGTGGTGCGCATGCGTGGAGAGCCGGGGCGCGGAATCTTCGCCCGGTAGGCGAATCCCTGGTCGTCCAGCGGCAGGACATCGTATTTGCCTGCCTCCACCCAGAAGCGGGAGACCATCTTTTGCAGTTGCTCGGGTCGCGCCTCGGCCAGGTCGTTGCATTCCGAGAAGTCGCTGTCGTGGTGGTAGAGCTCCCACTGGTCCGCGTCGAAGGACGTTCCACGTTGGTGGTAGGCGACGGCCTTCCAGCCGTCGTGCCAGATCGCGCGGTGCCCGAACATCTCGAAGTACTGGGCTTCCTTGCGCGTCGGCGCGGTCGGGGAGCCGAAGGTGTAGGCCATGCTGACGCCGTGTATCGGCAGTTGAGGGATGCCGTTGTAGACCTCGGGGGCCCGCACACCGAGCACTTCGAAAAGGGTCGGCATGATGTCGTTGACATGGTGGAACTGCTGCCTGATCTCGCCCGTGCGCGGCAGCCCCCGGGGCCACTGCACGATGAGCGGGCAGCGGACGCCGCCTTCGTGGGTGTTCTGCTTGTAGCGCTTGAACGGCGTGTTGCCCGCCTGCGCCCAGCCCCAGGGGTAGTTGGCGTGAGCGCGTGTGGTGCCGATGTCGTCGATGCGGGCGACCATCTCCTCGAAGTCCTCGGGGACGCCGTTCTGGAACGCGGTCGGGTTGAGTGACCCCTTCTGCCCGCCTTCCTGGCTGGCCCCGTTGTCCGAGAGCAGGATGGTGATGGTGTTCTCCTTCTGGCCCATCCGCTCCAGGAACTCCATGAGCCGGCCGATCTGGTGGTCGGTGTGGTCGAGCATCGCCGCGTAGGCCTCCTGGAGCCGTACGGACAGCTTCTTCTCGTCGTCCGACAGCTCGTCGAAGGGAACGACCCCGGGGTTGCGAGGCGCCAGTTCGGTGCCGGGTGGCAGGACGCCCCGTTCGATCTGGCGGGCGTGCCGGGTGTCGCGCTCGGCGTCCCAGCCGTGGTCGAAGCGGCCCCGGTACTTCTCCAGGTACTCCTGGGGAGCCTGGTGCGGGGCGTGCGCCGCGCCGAACGCCAGATACAGGAAGAAGGGCTTGTCCGGAGTGACCGACGTCTGGTCCCGGACGAAGTCGATCGCCCGGTCGACCAGGTCCTCACTGAGGTGATAGCCCTCCTCCGGGCTCTTCGGCGGGTCGACGGCGTGGTTGTCGTAGAAGAGTTCCGGATAGAAGCTGTCCGTCTCGGCTTCCAGGAAGCCGTAGTAGCGCTCGAAGCCGCGGGACAGCGGCCACTGGGTGTACGGCCCGGACGCGGTGGTCTGCTCCATCGGCGCCAGGTGCCACTTGCCCACGGCCATGGTGTTGAAGCCGCTGTCGCGCAGCACCTCGGGCAGCGTCGCGGCGGCCGTGGTGATCCGTCCGCGACCGCTGGGGAAGCCGGTGTCGAAGTTGGACAGCATGCGCATACCGACGGAGTGGTGGTTCCGTCCGGTCAGCAGGGAGGCACGGGTCGGCGAACACAGCGTGGTGGTGTGGAAGTTCGCGTAGCGAAGGCCGCCGTCGGCGAGGGCGTCCATGGCCGGGGTGTCGATGTCCGAGCCGAAGCAGCCGAGATCCGAGAAGCCGACGTCATCGAGCACGATCACCACGACATTGGGCGTGTCCTCGGGAAGCGCCTGCTCATCGGGCCACCACGGAGTCGACTCCTCGTAGGTCGTGCCGATCCTGCCTTGGAAAGTACCGCTCGCGGACGGCCCGTGCGGAGAGGCGGTGGTCATCCAGGACGCTCCTGAGAAGGGAGGTGCAAAGGGAGGTGCAAAGGGAGGTACAGAGGGAGGTGCAGAGGGAGATTCAAGTTAACTGGTCAAACCAGTAGCCTAGGTGTGGTTTTGCCCGCTCCCGTTGCCGTGTAAACCGCAGCCGCCGCACGCCTGCCCGGGCGGTCCGTCAGCGTGACGGAGGCAGGTCCGCCGCGCAGCGGAACCCCATGTGCCCGGTGCTGCTGTCGGGTGTGTTGGACGTGCGCGCGGCGACGCGGTAGCGGTTGCAGTACGACGCGTGGCACAGATAGGAGCCGCCGCGGATCACCCTCGCCTCCCCGGTGGGTGGACCGGCCGGATCGTGGCGGGTCTCCGGGCGGTCGGCCGCGTGCCAGGTGGTGCTCCACCAGTCGGAGCACCACTCCCACACGTTGCCCGATGTGTTGTACAGGCCGAGGTTGTTGGGCCGGTAGCTCTTGACCGGCGCCGTTCCCAGATACCCGTCCTCGCCGGTGTTGACCCGCGGGAACTCCCCCTGCCAGATGTTGCAGCGGTGCTGCCCCCGGGGCAGGAGCTCATCGCCCCACGGGAAGCGGGAGCGCACCAGACCGCCACGCGCCGCCCTCTCCCACTCCGCCTCCGTGGGCAGACGCTTGCCCGCCCAGGCCGCGTAGGCGGACGCGTCGCGCCAGGAGACGTGGACGACGGGGTGGTTCGACAGGTCGGTCCATGACGACCCCGGCCCGTAGGGGGCCTGCCAGCACGCCCCGTCCACCGCGAGCCACCACGGCGCCTGCGCCACCCTGCCGTCACGCACCACATGCCGGGCCTCGGGATGGACGAGCGCGTAGAACACGAAGGACCAGCCGTAGCGCTCGGCGTCGGTCCGGTAACCACTGCTGCGCACGAACGTCGCGAACTGCCTGTTGGTGACGGTGGTCGCGTCGATGAGGAAGGGCGACAACCGCACTTCGCGGACCGGGCCTTCGGCGTCCTCGGCAAACGCGTCGGCGTCGTCACCTCCCATCAGGAACGTCCCGCCGGGGATGCGCAGCATGGCGCGCAGGCCCTGCACCCGGTCCCGTTCCGGGGCCTGGAGCCGCACGGTGGCCGGCTCGGGGACCTCCCGGTCGCCCCCTGACGTGGGCGCGCAACATGCCTCTGACATCGTTCCTCCGACCGCGGCCGCTGTTCCTCGCCGGCTGACCACACCGTACGCGGCCCGGACGGCACCGAAGTCGTCAGCCGCCGCCCATGGCGCTGAGGCCCGCCATGAGTGCCAGCCGGCTCGCGCGGACGTGGTCGCGCATCACCCGCTCCGCGCTGTCACCGTCCTTGGCGATGATCAGTTCGAGGACGTTGTGGTGTTCGCGGTCGGACAGCAGGGCACGGCCGGGCTGGCTGAGCGAGGTGGTCACCAGCCGGGAGTACGCCAGCTGGTTCATGAGGATGCGGTAGTGCGCTTCCAGCTTGGCGTTGTCGGCACCGGTGATCAGCAGTTCGTGGAACTCCTCGACGAGTTCGGCGTAGCGCTCCTTGTCGTCGGCCGCGACGGCCGCGTCGGCCTCGACGAGGTTCTGCTCCAGGCGGTCGAGCTCGGGTACCCGCCCCCGCCGAGCCAGCAGCCTCGCGGCCGCGCCTTCGAGCAGTTCCTTCATCTCGAACAACTCGGTGATCTCGCGGCGCGAGGGCGCGGTGACGAAAGTCCCCACGCGAGGCCGGATCTCGACCAGCCCCTCGGTCTGCAACTGCTTGAGTGCCTCACGCACGGGGGTGCGGCTGACGCCGAAGGACTCGGCCAGTGCGATCTCCGACAGGCTGCCCCCCGCCGGGAGTTCACCGCTGATGATGCGGCGGCGCATCTCAGCGATCACGCGACCCTGCATACTCCCGTTGTCGGCCGCCTGCTTCGCCTTACTCATCTGGCCTTCCCTCGATCGGCTCGGTGCGTGGGATCAACGTAGAGCGGTGAGCGCACCGCCGTCGAAGAAACCCCCGGAGCTGTAGATCATCGGTGTCCGGTCGCCGACGTCCGCGTCCACGACGCGGCAGACGAAGATGGTGTGCGTGCCGGCCTGAAGCCGCTCACGGAAGCCTCCTCCGTACTCGTGGGGTTCGTCATCGGTCCTCCCCGACACTGATGATGCCGAGCGCGGTGAGGAGCGCACGAGGGTCCCACGTGACGTACTCCTCGACCACCATGCCGCCCTCGAAGCGGGCGAAGGTGGCGCCGCCCACCTCGACGCTGCGGTTGGTGGGCGGCACACCGAGGAAGGAACCCTCGTGCCGGCCGGTGCTGTGCCGGCGCACCGCCAGGCGGTCGCCCTCCGTCACGATCTCGTCGATGGTCGTGACGAGATCGGGAAACGCCGATCGTGCCGCGAGGATGGAGGCCTTGAACTCGCGCAGGGACTGGCCCTGTTCGCCCGGCGAACTGCGTCGGCGGTACTCCGGGCTGAGCAGGCCGTCGAGAGCGTCGACCTCGCCACGGTCCCAGGCCGCTGCCCAGGTCTCGATGACCCGCGTGGTGCGGACGTCGTCGGACATGTCGTCTCCTCCTGTGAGTGAGGGCTGCGGCCCGGCGGACCGTGCGTTGGCCGGCGTCAGTGGGGCCAGTGGGGCCAGTGGGGCCAGTGGGGTCAGTGGGGCCGGTGGGGCAGCGGGTCAGTGGGTGGAGGCGCGTCCGGCGGGGATCGCCTCCTCACCTTTCGCGGTGTCCGGCTCCAGGGCGAACTCGCTTTGTGCCAGAGCAAGTTCCGCCGCCCGGCGGTCGCCGGCCAGTTCCTTCCAGAAGGAGACGGCCAGGCCGGCGATGATCACGAGGAACGGTGCCGAGGTGACGATCACCGTGTTCTGCAGGGCGTTCAGGCCACCGGCGAGCAGCAGGGCGATCGCGGTGACACCGGTCAGTACGCCCCACAGGACGAGGACCCAGCGCCGGGGATCGAGCGAACCGTCCGAGGTCATCATGCTGAGCACGTAGGTGTTCGCGTCCGCGCCCGAGACGAAGAACATCACGACCAGCACGATGGCGATCGCCGATGTCACGGTCGCGAGCGGGAAGTGGTCGAGGGTGGCGAAGAAGGCGCTGTTGATGTCCGCCGCCGTCTGCTTGGCGATCGTGCCCTTGTCGAACATGTCGACGTGGATGGCGGTGCCGCCGAACACGGTGAACCAGGTGAAGAACACGATGGTGGGGACGACGAGTACGCCCATGATGAAGCCGCGAATGGTGCGGCCGCGCGAGATACGGGCCAGGAAGACCCCGACGAAGGCCCCCCAGGACACCCACCAGGCCATCATGAAGTAGGTCCACCACTGCATCCACTGGAGGCCGCCGAAGGCGGTGCCCTGCAGGCTCATCCGGAAGAAGTCGGAGGCCCAGGTGCCCACGGACTCGATGTACAGGTTGGCCAGGAAGACCGTCGGACCGACCACCAGGACGAAGGCGAAGAGCGCGATGCCCAGGATCGTGCTGCCCTGGCTGAGGAGCTTGATCCCCTTGCTGACGCCGGTCACGGCCGACAGCGTGAAGACGGCGGTGACGAGGGCGATGATCAGGACCTGGCTGACGGAGTTGACGGGAACTCCGAACAGGGAACCGAGACCGTTGTTGACCTGCAGGGCGCCGAGGCCCAGCGACGTCGTGGTGCCGAAGAGCGTCGCGAACACCGCGAGGACGTCGATGGCCTTGCCCAGGGGGCCGTTCACCCGCTCGCCGAGCAGAGGGTGGAAGAGCTGGCTGACCAGCGCGCGACGGCCCTTGCGGAAGGTCGAGTAGGCGATACCGAGGCCGAACACCGCGAAGATCGCCCACGCGTGCAGTCCCCAGTCGAAGTAGGAGTACTGCATCGCCCGGATCGCGGCCTCGGGCGTCCCCGGCTTGGCCAGACCATGGGGCGGTGAGGCGAAGTGCGAGATGGGCTCGGCGACGCCGTACGAGACGAGGCCGATGCCCATGACCGCGCTGAGGATCATCGCGAACCAGGACGGTGTGGAGAACTCGGGGCGGTCGTGGTCCTTGCCCAGCCGCATGCTGCCGGCCGGGCTGAACGCGAGGAAGACCAGGAAGATCAGCAGGCCCAGCGTCACCACGAGATAGGCCCAGCCGAACGACTTGGTGACCCAGTTCAACGAGCTGTTCGTCACCTTGGTGAGGCTGTCGGTGAAGAGCATCGCCCAGACGACGAAGAGGGCGGAGACACCGACCGAGGTCCAGAAGACCGAGCCCAGCCGGCCCTTCCCCGGATCAGGCGTGGAAGGGGCGTCAGCGGGTGTGGTGTCCAGGACCGGCAATGCGGATGCCGTTCTCGGCTCGGGGGTGTCGGGTTGCTCTGTGGTGTGACCGGACATGGGTCGCTCCTTGTGCACTGTGGCAACAGTCAAGCCAAGGTTGCTTGCATGCCAGGGGACGTTAGGTATGCCACAGGTTGCTGTCAAGGAGTCGCGTAGCGCTGATTTGCTATCGCTCGATACGGGTGCTTTGTGCCTATGTATTAGTGAGCAGGTAGGCGTTGATGCACCAGCAAAAGGCGAGGAGTGGGACAGGTTGACCTCCTGATCGACTCTCGCCTACCTTCACTTGCATGCCACAGGGCGCTACTGAGTCGCCAGGCATGCCACGTTTCGGCCCGGTTCGCTCGTCCGTACTGGAAGGAACACGCAGATGCGCTTCTCGATCCTTCATGGCACGGGTGCCCCGGGCCGTCTCGCCGACTACCACCAACTCATGAACGAAGCCAGGGAGTTCGCCGTCGCCGCCGACCGCGCGGGCTTCTGGTCCATCTGGTACACGGAGCACCACTCCGTCATCGTGACCGGCCCGGACGTCGGGCACCTGCGCGGCGCCGGCCTGGACCACACGATGTCGAGCACGGCATCGAGACGATCAAGGAGTACACCCGCCTGAAGTCGGTCCGGATCAACACCGGCGACGAACCCCAGGGCGACCCCTTCGTGCTGCGTTCCTGAACCAGGGGCGGTGAGTCGGCGCTGGGCGCCGACGGCGGGCGTTGTCATCGGATGGGTTGACCGTTCACGTGAACGTACTGCTCGCCCCCGGCGTCGAGCAGCTCACCCGGTCACCTAAGCTCCTCGCCATGAACGAGGGGGAGAGCGCATGAACGACGGGGAGAGCGGCAGACGCGTCGTCGACGGGCGCTTCGAGCTGGTGGCCAGGCTGGGTGGCGGCGGCATGGGCACGGTGTGGCGCGCCCGCGATCTGCTGCTGCACCGCCACGTGGCCGTCAAGGAGGTACGGCCGGCGGACCCGGACCTCGCCGAGTACGACCCCGGCACGGCGCGGATGCTGCGCGAGCGGGTGCTGCGCGAGGCCCGGGCACTCGCCAGGGTCGAGCACCCGAACGTCGTGACGATCCATCACATCGTCGACGGCGGCGAGGGAACGTACCCGTGGATCGTCATGGAACTGGTCGACGGCGGTTCGCTCGCCGACCGGCTGACCCGGGGACCGATGGGCCCCGCCGAGGCCGCCCGCATCGGCCGAGGCGTGCTGGACGCCCTGCGCGCCGCCCACTCCGCAGGCGTTGAGCACCGGGATGTGAAGCCCGCCAACGTCCTGCTCCGCACCGATGGCCGCCCCGTGCTCACGGACTTCGGTATCGCGGCGATCCGTGAGGCCACCGCCCTGACCGCCACCGGGTCGATCATCGGCACCGCCGACTACATGGCCCCCGAGCGCGTCTCCGGCGACCCCGGCGGACCCGCGGCCGACCTGTGGTCGCTGGCGATGATGCTGTACGTGGCCGTCGAGGGCCGGCATCCGCTGCGCCGCGGAACGACGCTGGCCACGCTGGCCGCCGTACTCCACGAGGACGTACCGCCGCCCGTGCGCGCCGGATCCCTGACTCCGGTCCTGGGGCGCCTGCTGGTACGGGATCCCGCGGCGCGGCCGGACGCGGAGACCGTCGACCGGATGCTGGCCGCCGCGGCGGAGACAGCGGCGGAGACGGGCGCGCATCCCACGACGACGTCCTACCGGCTGGCACCGCCCCAGGACGCCGTGCCGGTCCCGCAACCGCCGACGCCCGCCGTCCCGCAACCGCCGACGCCCGCCGTCCCTCTGCCGGCGGCGCGCGGGCAGCGACACCCACGCCGTGTCGCGATCGTCTCCGTCGCGGCCGGTGCGGTGCTGGCGGGCGGACTGGTCTGGGTGGGCCTGCCCGGCGGCGACGGCGGTGACGCGAAGGCGTCCACCGGAACGGGCCTGGGGACACAGCAGGAGACCCCCAGTCCCAAGGGTTCGACGGCCACACCTTCGACCGCCACCCCTTCGACAACCGCGACCAGCAACCTGCTCACGCCCAAGAACATCCGGATCGTGATCGCGGCCTTCGAGAAGGCGTCGGGAAGCGACCGCTTCGGTGGCTTCCTGATCTATCCGGACCACGCCTCCGCCGACATGATGGTGGACGGCAGCCAGACCCGGTACGTCAGCTACGTCTACCGTCCTGGCGCCGGGGCGGAGGAGGGCATCATCAAAGGCACTCTTTCCGACAGCAACACACCGGTGAGCGTGAAGAACTTCCGGTGGGACGCCGTGCCCGCCCTGTTCGCCAGGGCGGACAAGGAACTGAAGGTCGAGGACCCGACGGCCCGCTGGCTGTCGATGCGGCAACCGGACAAGGTCTTCGACACACCTGTCGGCATGAGTGTCTATCTCAGCAACGACTTCAGCGAGAGCGGCTACTTGGAGGCCGACACCCAGGGCAAGGTGGAGAAGGTCATGCCGGCCGGGCAGTGAGGTGCGGGGCCGCGTGCGGCGGCCCTGCGCGCCCGGTCAGCGCCTGATGTACACGGTGATCTGGACGGCGCCGCCCATGACTCCGGCGGCGCTGATCGCGACGGCGGCCTCCTCGTTCCCGGTGAGGGCGAGCGCGAGCACTGTGGCGAGGGTCGCCAGGGTGGTCACGACCGTCGGCCACGGGTAGAGGCGATCGGAGGACTCGGTACCCGCTGAGGCTCGGTCAAGGTACGTCACGGCTTCTGCCCCCTTATGACGGAAGCTCATGTGATGTGGATCACGTCATCAGTATGCCTGATACACGCACAGAAGCGGAGTTGGAAGGACCTCTCGCCGTACGTGTCGCAATAGCAGCTCAGATACGGATCGTCATCTCCACCGTCACGTCGTCACCCGCCGAGAGTCCCTGCGGCTTGCGTACCGCGGCCTTGAGCGGCAGCAGGTAGGCGCCGTCCTTGGGGAAGAGCGAGGTCGCGAAGGCGACTTCGCCGATCCGGGCTTCGACCGGGATCACGCCCCAGCCGTACGTGGCCATCGAGGCCACCTCGCGGATGTCGGCGGATTCCATGTCCGGTACGGGGACGAAGTAGTACGGGGCCGGTCCGCGCCATTCGGTCACCGTGCCGGTGAAGGTGAGCTCCATGAGTTCAGTCTCGTGGCCGGAGGCCCCCAGCCCCCACCCGGGGTTCAGTTCCGGTAGCCCCGCAGCTTCCGGTACAGCGTCGCGCGGGCGATGCCCAGGGCCGCGGCGGCGCGTGCCTTGTTGCCGCCGTGGCGACGGAGGGCCTCCAGGATGGCGGTGCGCTCGGCGTGCTCCATCGGACTGAGTTGCCGGGCCGCGGGCCCCTCCCGCACGGGGTCCGGCAGTTCGGTGCGGCGGACGGGGCCCGTCGCGCGCCGGGTCTCGGCCAATGTCCGTACGAGGTGGGCGAGTTCGGTGACGTTACCGGGCCACGGATACTGTTCCAGCGCCCGCAGCGCGTCCAGTGTCCAGGTGAGCGGTGGCTGTCCCGGCGCGGGCCTGGGAGGTAGGGCGGGGAGCAACTCCCTTATGTCCTCGGGTCGTTCACGTAGGGCGGGGAGCGTGACCGAGCGGGCGGCCAGCGTGTCCAGGAGCCGTTGGAGACACGGACCCGGAGGCGCTCCGGGGGTGTAGGTGACCAGCAGGGGTGCGCCCGGATGCGTGTCGAGCAGGGAGTTGACGGCCGCCACGTCGGACTGCGCGAGACGCTCGGCGTGGCGGATGAGGAGTGGGCGACCGTCGGCCAACCCTCCGATCCCGGCGCGGATCTCGCCTTCCGCGGCGTCGACGATCAACGGCCTCGCGGCCAACTCCCGTGCGAGCGAGGTCTTCCCGGTGCCTCGCTCACCGACGAGCAGCAGGGGCTCCGGAGTCAGGGCCAACTCCGTCGCGCGGCCGACGGCGTGCCGCCAGGGCACCGACCGCCCGGCGAGCGCCACGGCGGTTCGCCCGGCCGAGGCCACGGGCGCGTGAACCGCCGGCTCCAGCACGGCGACCGCGCCGATGACGGAGCCCAGGTGCCGGACGGGCGTGACGGTCGCGGAACAGTCCGCACCCTCAGGAAGACCGACGCGGAAGGAGAGCGCGGGCGCCGAGCGGGCCGCCGAGCGGGCAGCCGCTTCGGGTACGGCGCCGGCGCCGAGTGCCGTACGTTTCGTGGCCCCGAGGGCTTCGGCGGGGCTTGGCGCTGCTTGCGTCCTCGCCCCGAGTGCTTCGGCAGAGCCTCGTGCTGCTTGCGTCCTCGTCCCGAGGGCTTCGGCCGGGCTTGCTGCCGCGTGCGTCCTCGTCCCGAGAGCTTCGGCAGGGCTCGCTTCAGAGCCCCATCCTGTTCCCGGGCCCGCGGTCGGACCCGTTCCCGAGTCGTCCTCGAACCCCGGTCGCGCCCCCCAGCCCCCGTCCCGCACCAACGCGACCGTGCTCCGCTCCAGCGCGTCCAGCCCTTCCGGTGACAGCAGCTGCCCCGCGGCCTCGCTGACTAGGCGGTTGCGTCCGTCGAGGGCCACGACCGCGTGCCCGTGCTGCCGTACCGCCCGGAGATACGCGTCCAGCAGCACACGTTCCGCCGCCCGCGACCGGGCGAGGAGTTCCGCCTCGACGGCGCTCGCCGCGGCCTCGGCGAGCGGGGCACCCGGATGGGGAACACAGTCGGCACGGAGCTCCGAGGCCACCGTCACCGTGCCCAGCGTCCGCCCGGTCTCCGGTGCCAGCACCGGCACGCTGACCGCGGAGACGTCCTGCCACAGGTCGAGGAAGTGTTCGGGGCCGTGCACCTCGGCGCGACGGCGGGTGTGGAGCGCGAGGGCCGCGCTGTTGTGGCCGACAGCCTGCTCGGAGAGGTCACGGCAGCGCGGGTCGTCCGGAGCGCATCCCGCGGCCCACAGCACCCTCAGCCGCTCGTCGGTGAGCACGAGCGCCCCCTGCCCGGTACCGAGGGCAGGGGCGATCCGTTCGAGCACGGGCCGGGCCGCGGTGAGGAGGGTGCACTCAGCCGGTCGTACGGAAGGCCGCGGCGCCTCCGGAGCCGAGTGAGAGTCGGTCACGTCGTGCCGTACGCCGAAGAACCGGGCCCGCTTCCACGCGGCGGCGACCTCCTCCGGCACGTCGTCCGGCAGCTCGTGTCCCGTCAGGAACAGCTCGCGAGCCCTGCGCAGGGAAGCGAGGGCAGGGCGGACGGAGGGGTGCTCTGTGGTGGTCACAACGCCACTCACCGTACCGGGCGCGGTTGAACCAGCAACAATCGCCCGCATCTCCCCGTGCCGTGCCCCACACACACGGTCTTGAACAGCAGCGCCCGCCGTCCCGTACTCAGTACCGGCATCAGCGCTCCACCAGCCCACGCGCCGTCTCCAACTGTCTCTAATTGAGACACCCACGCTCCCGAACACCGCTCCATGATCTTGAACGTTCGGCGCCTGTTCTCATTCCCTGGAGCGTTTCCCGTGCACACCGTCGAGCCCGATGTCGAGACCGACGTACTGATCGTCGGCAGCGGACCCGCGGGCGCCTCCGCCGCGCTCGCCCTGAGCACCTACGGCGTACCGAACATCGTCGTCACCCGCTACGCGAGCCTCGCCGACACGCCTCGGGCCCACATCACCAACCAGCGGACCATGGAGGTGCTGCGCGACCTCGGGGTCGAGGACGAGGTCGTCGCCAAGGCCACGCCGCAGCAGCTGATGGGCAACACGACGTTCTGCACCAGCCTGGCCGGCGAGGAGCTCGGACGGGTCCGCTCCTGGGGCAACGACCCGCTCGTCCAGGCCGCCCACGAGCTCGCCAGCCCCACCCGCATGTGCGACATGCCCCAGCACCTCATGGAGCCCGTGCTCGTCGACGCGGCGGTGGCGCGCGGCACGAACCTGCGCTTCAGCACGGTCTACAAGTCCTTCGTCCAGGACGCCGACGGTGTGACGGTCACCGTCGAGGACCGGCTGCGCGGCGACGAGTACACCATCCGCGCCAAGTACCTCATCGGCGCCGACGGAGGGCGCTCGCAGGTCGCCGAGGACGCCGGGCTGCCGATGGGTGGCCAGATGGGGGTCGCCGGCAGCGTCAACATCGTCTTCGACGCGGACCTGACGAAGTACACCGCCCACCGGCCGTCCACCCTGTACTGGGTACTCGCCCCCGGCGCCACCGTCGGCGGCATCGGCGCCGGTCTCGTCCGCTGCGTACGGCCCTGGAACGAGTGGCTGATCGTCTGGGGCTACGACGTCACCGCGGGCGCCCCCGACCTGACCACCGAGTACGCCGAGTCCGTCGTCCGCAAGCTGGTCGGCGACGACGAGATCCCGGTGACCATCAAGTCGTCCTCGGCCTGGACCGTCAACGAGATGTACGCGGAGACGTACTCCAGCGGCCGGGTCTTCTGCGCCGGCGACGCCGTGCACCGCCACCCGCCGTCCAACGGCCTCGGCTCCAACACCTCCATCCAGGACTCCTACAACCTGGCCTGGAAGCTCAAACTCGTCCTCGACGGCACGGCGTCCCCGAAGCTGCTCGACTCCTACACCGCCGAGCGTGCCCCGATCGGCCGGCAGATCGTCACCCGCGCCAACAAGTCCATCGGCGAGACCGCCCCGATCTTCGAGGCGCTCGACGGGCTCTCCCCGCAGACCCCCGAGCAACTGTGGGCCAACATCGCCGCCCGCAAGGAGGACACCGAGGCGGCCGAGAAGCAGCGGGCGAGGCTGCGTGAGGCGATCGCGTTCAAGGTGTACGAGTTCAACGCGCACGGCGTCGACCTCAACCAGCGGTACCCCGCCCAAGGCTCCGCCGCGATCGTGTCCGACGGCACCGACGGCACCGACGGCACCGACGGCACCGGCGGCACCGGCGGCACCGGCGGCACCGGCGGCACCGGCGGCACCGGCGGCACCGACGGCACCGACGGCACCGGCGGCACCGGCGGCACCGGCGAACCCGGTTTCGACCGCGACGCCGAGCTGTACCACCAGCCCACCTCCCGCCCGGGCGCCAAGCTCCCGCACGCCTGGATCACCTCGGGCAGGCGCACCCTGTCGACGCTCGACACCGTCGGAGGGGGCCGCTTCACCCTGATCACCGGCATCGGCGGCGCGGGCTGGGTGCGGGCCGCCGACGCCCAGGACCTGGAGATCGCCACCGTCGTCATCGGTCCGGGCCAGGAGTACGAGGACCCGTACGGCGACTGGGCCCGGCTGAGCGAGGTCGCCGACGGGGGAGCCCTGCTCGTTCGGCCGGACGGGTACGTCGCCTTCCGGCACGCCACGGCCGCCGCGTCCACCGAGGACGCCGAGATGTTGCTGTCCGGGGCGGTGCGACGGATCCTCGGACATGCCTGACGGGAACAGGCGCGAAGAGCCGCTGGACCAGGGGAGCCGTATGAGCACCGCATTCACCAGCCACATCACCGAGGCGGTCGTCGACAGCCTTGAGGGCACCGCCGACCCCCGGGTCCGCGAGGTGCTCGGCGCCCTCGTCCGCCACCTCCACGCATTCGTCCGTGAGACCGAGCCGACCATGGAGGAGTGGGAGCGGGCCATCGGCTTCCTGACGGCGACCGGGCAGACCTGCACGGACACACGGCAGGAGTTCATCCTCCTGTCGGACGTGCTCGGTGTCTCCATGCTCGTCGAGACCCTCAACGCCGACCGCGCCGGGAGCGAGGCGACCGAGTCGACGGTGCTGGGCCCCTTCCACATGACCGAGTCGCCGGTCCGCGAGCTCGGCGCGGACATCGACCTGGTCGGCGGCGGTGAACCGTGCGTGGTCAGCGGCCGGGTACGGTCCGCGGACGGCATCCCGCTGCCGGGCGCCGTCCTCGACGTCTGGCAGGCGAACCCCGAGGGCTACTACGACGTCCAGCAGCCCGGCGTCCAGCCGCCCGGCAACGGCCGCGGGCTGTTCACGGCGGACGCCGAGGGCCGCTTCTGGTTCCGTACGTGCGTGCCGAGCCCGTACCCGATCCCCACCGACGGCCCCGTGGGCGATCTGCTCCGCGCGACCGGACGGCACCCCTACCGCCCCGCCCACATCCACTTCATCGCCTCGGCCGAAAGGCACGCGCCGGTCACCACGCACATCTTCGTGGCCGGCGGCGACTACCTCGACTCGGACGCGGTGTTCGCGGTCAAGAAGAGCCTCGTCCAGGACTTCGCCGAGACCGACGACCCGTCCCTGGCACGGGAGTTCGGGGTTCCGAACCCGTTCCGGCAGGCACGCTTCGACCTCGTCCTGGGCGAGGTGCGGTCCTGATGGAGTTCGTCCACGAGGCCCGGCCGATGCGGGTCGTCTTCCGGGCCGGAGCCTCGGCGAGCGCGGTGCCGGACGAGGCGGACCGGCTCGGCCTGCGCCGGCTGCTGGTCGTGTGCGGTCCGCGTGGCGGGACCACCGCGCGGGCGGTCGCGGACTCCCTCGGTGACGCCTGCGCCGGGCTGCACGCCGAGGCGCGTATGCATGTGCCCGTGGAGGTCGCCGACCGGGCCGTGGAGGTGGCGCGGGCCGCGGGTGCCGACGGCTGTGTGGCGGTCGGCGGCGGCTCCGCGATCGGCCTCGGCAAGGCGATCGCCCTGCGCACCGGTCTGCCGCTGATCGCCGTTCCGTCGACGTACTCCGGCTCCGAGATGACCCCGGTGTGGGGCCTGACCGAAGGGGGCGTCAAGCGCACGGGCCGTGATCCGTCGGTGCTGCCGCGCAGTGTGGTCTACGACCCCGAGCTCACCCTGTCGATGCCGGTGGCCCTGTCCGTGACCAGCGGCATCAACGCGGTGGCGCACGCCGCCGAGGCGCTGTACGCGCCGGACGCCTCACCGCTGGTGTCGCTGATGGCGGAGGAGGGCGCACGGGCGATGACCCACGCCCTCCCCGGGCTGGCGGCCGACCACGAGGACCGGGACGCGCGCGGGCGGGCCCTCTACGGGGCCTGGCTGTGCGGTGCCACGCTCGGCGCCACCACCATGGGGCTGCACCACAAGCTGTGCCATGTCCTCGGCGGCACGTTCGACCTGCCCCACGCCGAGACGCACACCGTGGTCCTGCCGTACGCCCTCGCCCACAACGCGCCCGCCGCCCCCGAGGCCATGGCCGCCCTGGCCCGCGCGCTGGGCACCGAGGACCCCGCGCTCGCCCTGTGGAACCTCTCCGCCCGTCTCGGCGCACCCCGTTCGCTCGCCGAACTCGGCCTGACCGAGCCCGACCTGGCGGTGGCGGCGGGGCAGGTGGCGGGCCAGGCGTACCCGAACCCCCGCAAGGTCACCGTGGATGGTGTGCTGGACTTACTGCGGGCGGCGTACGAGGGCCGGGCGCCGCGGTCGTCGTGACCGCTTCGGCCGCGGCCGCTGCCTGAGCCACCCCCCTCCTGTGACCACGTGTTGAAAACTGAAAGGTGAACTTCATGGCCCTCGGACTGCTCCGGCGGCGACTCAAGGGTGCCTCCTCAGGCGCAGGAGGCCGCGCGCTTCCGGTCCCGGCCGGCGCGGGTGTCGTCGTCCGCGAGGTCCTCGACCCCGTGAACCAGCCCATGAGCGGCGCCGAAGTGACGGTGACGGAACTGCGCAGCCACCGGGTCGCGGCACGCGGCACCACGGACCCGTACGGCTTCTTCACTGCCGTACTACCGCCGGGCAACTACAGCGTGCTCATCGTGGCGGAGGGCCTGGAACCGCATCGCGAGACCGTCGACGTCGTCGCGGACACGGGCCCTGCCCCGCAGCGCGTGTGGCTCCAGACGGCCCGTCAGCTCGAACTCCCGGTCCCCGGCACCTGGCTCTTCGACCCGCCGCACACGGCGATCCGCTTCATCGCCAAGCACGTCGGCATGGCCCATGTGCACGGCCGTTTCGAACGGTTCGAGGGCGGTATCCAGGTCATGCAGGACGTGTCCGAGTCCCGCGTCCATGTGCGCATCGACGCCTCCAGCATCACCACGGGCAACAACACCCGTGACACGCACCTGCGTTCGGAGGACTTCCTCGACGTCGAGCGCTTCCCGTACATCGACTTCCACAGCACCCGCTTCTCCTACCGGGGCGGCAGCAAGTGGACGCTGCAGGGCACCTTGACCATGCACGGCGTCAGCCGGTCCGTGGGGCTGGACACGACGTACCTGGGCATGGTCAACGGCGGCTACGGCGAGGAACTTCGCTGCGCGGCCCTGGCCAAGGCGGAACTGCACCGCGAGGACTACACCTTGAACTGGCGCACGATGCTGGCGCGCGGCATCGCGGTGGTCGGCCCGACGGTCCAACTGGAGCTCGACGTCCAGGCGATGTACCGCACCCACGACACGCCGACGCCACCGGAGTAGGGGTCTGAACTGCGACTATCCAGCGAAAGCGGAAGATGCGACCCGGTCGGGTCGCATCTTCGCTGTCTGCACTGGAGTGGCCTCCAAAGTGCGGCGCACACGCGGAAACCTTTGGCACGAAGTTCGCCAACTGCCGCCCTTTCGCTGTGGGATGCGCCTCCTTGTGCGCCGGGATGATGCCCGCACGCACGAGAGCGGACTTCCCATACCGCTCGTTCCACGAGTCACGGCGCAACGGCCCGCCTGCGGAGCCGTCACGACAAGCTCGTGCGTCTGCGGCGCCCGCTCCTCGGCCTGCTTGCGCATTCTCCGGCAGATCCGGATTGCCCCACGGCAGAATCACCTTCCCCGTGGGGAACACCTCCAGATGCGCGGCGAGGCGCCCGGCCAGATGCCGGGGCAGCGGAGCGTCCCGGGTCTTCTCACCCTTGGGTAGCGCGTACACGAGCTTGTTGTGGACCTTCTTCAGCTGGCGCCGTACTTGCAGGACCCGGCGTCCGACAGGTCGATCGCCTCCCACTGGCGCAGGCCGCGCCGACACCTAGATCGATGAGGATGCGAAACCGTGGATCCATGTGTCACCTGCGTAGAGCTCGTCACAGGATCTTGCTGATCGGTCCCGGTCGGATGTGGCCGAGGTGCGGATTCAGCGTTGCGCGGCATCGAGATGGCGAGTGTCACCAAGACTGACCACTTGGCGGTTATGGAAGAAGTCGTCCTCGCGCAACGTGGTGATGCTGCCGGAGGGGCCCCGGAAACTGGCGTAGTCGGCCGACTCGATCGGCATCTTGATCCAGGACGCCAGGACGAAGGTCAGCGAGCCGCCGTGCGTCACGATGATCTGGTGTTCGCAGGGACGCTGCAGGATCTCGTCCATGGCTGCATAGATGCGATGTACCCACTGCGCCTTCGTCTCGGCGCCCTCCACGCCCTCGTCGTGGTCCATCCGCTCCCCGACAGCCGGCGGTGGGATGAAGCGCCGGTCCAGCCACTCCTGCGGCCTCCCGCCTGCTTCACCGTAGGACTTCTCCCGCAGCCGGCGATCAAGGGTCGGCTTCACGTCGAATCGTGCGCCTACCGCCTCGGCGGTTTGACGTGTGCGCTGCAGGTCCGAGGAGAACAGCTCTACCTTGGCGCCGTCCGGGATCTGAGCCCGAAGCGCCTGAGCGATGGAGGCCGCCGCACGAACCCCGGAAGGCGTCAGGTGCGAGTCGTGCCATCCGCCGACGACTCCCTCGACGTGGTGCGTTGCCTCTGGGTGGGTGACGACGTAGAGAGTGCGCACAAGAGCCTGCCCTTCGGTTGACGGCGTCCCTGAACACGGCCCGCTACCTTAGCCGGATGCGATCACGACCATGCCTTCTTGAGCCGCCGCCAGCAGATCAGACTGCAGGCCGGCGAGACGAAGGCGTCGTGGAGTTCGAGGAGTCGTTCCCACCGGACGGCCAGGCGTTTGAACTGGTGGAGCAGGGCGAAGGTCTGCTCGACGACGTAGCGGAGCTTGCCCAGGCCCGTGATATTCGGGGCGCCTTTGCGGGAGATCACCGGCAAGATCCGGCGGCGCCGCAGCTCATGATGCCGGACTGCCTTCGAGTCATACGCCTTGTCGCCCAGGAGGGATGCGGGGCGCCGTTGCGGCCGTTCGGGTCGTCCGGCGACAGGCAGGATGCCGTCGACGAGTTTCAGGGTCTGGGTGATGTCGTTGATGTTGGCGGCGGTCGTGATGACGTGGAGCGGGGTGCCCTTGCCGTCGCAGATCAGGTGGTGTTTGCTGCCCGTCTTCCGTCGGTCGACCGGTGACGGACCGGTCGCGGCACCCCCTTTTTCGCGCGGACGTGGGAGCCGTCCACGCAGGCGCGACTCCAGTCGAGTTCGCCAGCCGCGTTCAGCTCGGCGAGCAGGAGGCGATGCAGCTGCTCGAAGACTCCGGCCCTCTGCCAACGGACCAGGCGCCGCCAGCAGGTTCGCCCGGAGCCTAATCCCAGCTCCAGGGGCAGGAGTTGCCAGGCAATGTCTTGGTGCAGGACGTACAGGATGCCTTGCAGGCACAGCCGATCTGGCACTGGCTTCGGCCCCGGTGACCGCTCGGGCCAGGACGGGAGCAGCGGCTCGATCTGTGCCCACAAGCCGTCGTCCACGATCCACGGCCGAGTCGTCACACGACGCGAACGGCCGGATCATCACGTCGGTCACGCCCGACCAGGGAACTTCAGCAAGATCCTGTTACGAGCTCTTAGAGAGCATCTGATCAGTGTTCACGCCGATGCGAGTGGGATGTCCGTTTCGATTCGCCACGTTGGTGCGGATTCTCCGGTCAGCTCGCGGGACATTTTGTTAGCCATCGCCCAGTGGATCATCGCCCGGGATCTCTGCGGGAGGGCTTCGTAGTCCCGCGCCAGGCGACG